>JALQYJ010000008.1 GCA_023254175.1 Runella sp.
CTAGCCAACTGTTGATGACAATCAGCAATAGCATGGCAAAGCCTACCCCCCCTACATTGGCCTCTACGCCCAACCAACTTCCGAGGTATTCACCGACTAATTGGCCGACAAGGTAACAAAATGCTAAAAGGGCAACGCCGTAAATGACCATGGGTGTTAGTTGTTCTGTTAACCGTTATTTGTATAATTATAAATCATCTGGCAACTCTCCTCTTACTCCAGCCTAAAGGCTGGAGTAATGCTAAAAAAATCTCAAAATCAAAGGCTTTAGCCTTGACCGTTATGGTCGAAGCAGTTCACTTCATCAGTCAAGGCTAAGACCTCATACTTCCATCATATTCTGACTTTCCTAGCCTAAGTGACGAATTAGCTCTCACAAAAATAACGGCTTCAAGTCATTTTTGGTCACTTTTCCCATAGCATTTCGCGGAAAGTCGGCGACTATTTTGTACTGACGCGGGGTTTTGTACGCAGGCATTTTTGCACGAATCCACGCATTCAATTCTTTCAAATCGACCTCTGCACCGTCGGTTATGATAGCTGCTACGACCAACTCACCCCATTCTTCGTTGGGAATGCCAATCACGCTACAATCTTTGATGGTAGGATGAGTTCGAAGAACTTCTTCGATTTCGAGCGCAGAAATTTTATATCCTCCAGACTTGATAATATCAATCGAGTCGCGTCCTAAAATACGATAATAGCCTTTTTCTTTGACGGCTACGTCTCCCGTTTTGAACCAACCGTCTTCGGTAAATGCTTTTTGGGTCGCTTCGGGACGGCGCCAATACTCGAGAAAAACGTTGTTGCCTTTTATTTGAATTTCGCCCGCAGCTCGGCCTTTCACGTCGTTTCCTTCGTCGTCTACTAACCGCACTTTCACTCCCGCCAAAGGTTTTCCGATGTAGCCTGCTTTGCGTTCGCCGTCGTAAGGATTGCTGATACCCATACCGATTTCGGTCATACCATAACGTTCCAAAAGCGTGTGCGTGCTTATCGTTTTCCACTTTTCCATCACCGTTACAGGCAATGCCGCCGAACCCGATACCATCAAACGAAACTTCGATAGCGCTTCGGTGATTTCTTGTTGACGTTCAGCAGGCAAACCTTCCCAGTAAGAAATGAGTTTGAAATAAATCGTCGGGACGGCCATAAACAAGTTAACTTTCCCTGTCAAAAAAAGCTCAAACAAGGCTTCAGCAGAAAATGACGGCAAAAATTGCACCGTTGCTCCCGACCACAACGCGCACGAAACGACATTGATAATCCCGTGGACGTGGTGCAACGGCAATACACATACGATGTGGTCGTTTTCGCTCCATTTCCATGATTTTATCAAGGTTGAAATCTGGGCTTCGAGGTTTGCATGGGTAGTCACTACTCCTTTGGGAAGGCTCGTCGTTCCGCTGGTGTATAAAATCATCGCTCGACGACCTTTCTCCAACGTTGGCAATGCTGCTGGTGAATGATTCACCTCTTTTTCATCGCCCAAAACAATGAAACGAAGCCCTTTTTCTAAGACCCAGTCTTTCAACAAAGCCACATATTCAGGGCTTACCATCACTATTTCAGCTTGAGTATCTTCGATAACGTACTGCAACGATGGCAGCGGATAGGTAATGCACAGTGGTGCTGCAACCCCTCCTGCCAACCAGATTCCCCACTGTACACGCACGTAATCGAAGCCTGGCGAAACCATAAAAGCAACACGGGTTTCTTTCAGGTCATCGGATGACTGGAGAAGTTGGTGCGCAAGCGCCCTCGATGCGTCGATTAACGCTTGGTAGTTATAGCTTTCTCCTCCTGCAACAATCGCCTCTTTTGTAGGATTTTTGAGCGCATTTGCCGTAATTTTCAACATTTCAATACTTGTCTTTGGTAAGTGCTTACGCAGAGTTAATTATATTGATTATGAGTAACTTAATGTAAAATTTAATCAAAGAAACAAGATCATACTCTAACCCTAACCTTCAGGCTGGGACTATGAAATAGTGAGTACACTCCAGCCGCTTTAGCCTCAGCCTAAAGGCGCGGGGTTAGGGGAAACTCAGGGAATAATCATAGTAAAAGCTTTTTGAACTTTGTTCCCCTACTCAGGCAATCTACTGTAATTTAAATACAAAAGGCAAATTTTGAAATTTATAATGCTACCTCAAAATGGGCAGTTGTTTTGGCCACTACTTCTTCAAGGGTGACGTTTGGCATTAAGCCCGTTAACGTAAGTTTTCCGTTTGGAAATTCAAATACCGCCAATTCAGTAATCACCATATCGACTACGCCCGACGCCGTGAGGGGTAAAGTGCATTGGGGTACGATTTTAGAAGAGCCATCGGGATTGGTGTGGGTCATGGTGATGATGAGTTTTTTGGCTCCTTTCGCCAAATCCATTGCTCCACCTACGCCCAGCAACGGCTTCCCTGGCACGGCCCAGTTGGCCAAATTCGCCGCTTCATCTACCTCTAATCCTCCCATGATAGCCACGTCGATGTGCCCGCCGCGAATCATGGCAAACGAATCTGCACTGTCAAAATAACTACTTCCTTTAAGGGCTGTAACAGGAATTTTTCCTGCGTTGACAGGGTAATCCATCGCCCCGCCACCGTCGGTAGGCACGGGACCAACGCCTAACATTCCGTTTTCGGTGTGCAAAATAATCCCATGTGCTTCGGTGATTAAATCAGCCACCAACGTTGGAATGCCAATGCCCAAATTAACGACATTTCCTTTCTGGAGTTCGGCCAATGCGCGTTTGGCCATGTTCATACGGCTTTCATCCACTTTTTTAGACGACGAAACGGATGCAGACGTACCCAAGTCTTCCAAGGTAAGTTTTGCGACCACAAGGTAATCGACAAAACAGCCTGGCGTATGTACATTTTCGGGCGCAATTTCTCCCACAGGAACTACTTCTTCCACTTCTACAATCACCAAATCGGCAGCCGTAGCCATCGCTTTGTTGAAGTTATTTTCGGTCATTCGGTACTGTAAATTACCAGCGGTATCGGCCCGCCACGCCCGAATAAACGCGACATTTCCCCGTAAGGCTTTGACAAATACTTGTTCTTCACCATCAATGACCTTCGTTTCACGTCCTTGAGCGATAAGCGTCCCCGCCGACGTAGGGGTATAAAATCCGCCAATACCCGCCCCACCCGCTCGAAGCGCCTCGGCTAAGGTTCCTTGCGGAAGTAATTCGTACTCCACGGCTCCCGATTGAGCTGCTTTAACGGCATCTGGATTAGAAGTAAAAAAAGAACCTATCATCTTTCTGAGTTGGCCATTACGAAGCAAACGTCCCCCCCCCAATCCAGGTTCTCCCGTATTATTGCCAATGAATGTCAGATTTTTAGTCCCAATTTCGGCCAAAGCGTGCATCAAATGAACAGGATTGCCCGTCATTCCAAAGCCTCCTTGCAGCAAAATGTCCCCTTCTTTTACCATACTAGCGGCAGTTTGAAGGTCTATAATGGGTACTTGTTTCATATTATTTTGCGAGAAATTTGTGTATTCGTAAAAAAACAGATTATGGTTATGCTTCGCCCAATCGATGAAATTATTGACTTTATCACTTCATTCCCAGAGCCCCATAAAATCCTTGACTATAAAGCTTCCCCTGCTTTGCAAGAGCATGTTGAAAACTTGGTTTATAAAAAGAAAACATCTGAGCTTAGTTCGGAAGAGGTACTCGAATTAGAGCGGTATCTTCTCCTTCAGCATATCATGATTATGGCAAAAAAAGAGCAAAAAAACAACCGAGTTTATGAGTCGTTATATTGCTTATTCGCTTAAAAAGCAAGTAATTGGCCGAGCTAACAACCGTTATGAATACTGTTTGCAACCCGATTTATTTGTTTACATTTCCCACCAAATTGACCACATTATTTAGTATAAAACACGGCGGCGAAAATGATTTAGCCAACTCTGCTTATGTTTGTTTTCAGTGCATAATCCTCGAATTGATTATTGACACGATCATTTTGAAATCGACAATGGGGTTATATGCGCAAAAACTGCTATAGGTCAAGCCACCATTAAAATACTTGATTTTAATGACGTTGATAAAATTCTTGAACGTCAAGGGGACTAAACGCCTCAAAAGGCAGTCCAACGTAATTTTCGGCAATGGTGGTCGCGTAGGCTTTTGAGATACTGATATAATCAAACTTCGCCTTTTGCAAATGGTACTGAAACGACCCATGCGCGTCTTGTTTGTGGAAAAGCGTAGTCATAAAGTTGGAGAAATCTTGCGCTCTCCAAATTCTCTTCAACGCAATTTCCGAGTAAGCATCCAACAGTTTCATGGAATTGTTTTTGTAAAAATCCACAAAGCCATCGACCAAGTGTTTTACGTCGGCTACGGCCAAATTAAGTCCTTTCCCCCCCGTAGGTGGTACAATGTGCGCCGCATCTCCCGCTAAAAACAACCGCCCCGCTTGCATATTATCGGTAAAAAAACTACGCATCGGAGTAATGCTTTTCTCAAAGATAGGCCCCGATTTTAGTGACCAACCTTCTGTCCCCAAACGCAACGAAAGTTCTTCCCAAATGCGGTCGTCCGACCAGTTATCGACGTGGTCATCGTTGTCAACTTGAATATACAAACGGCTTACTTTTTCCGAACGAAGACTATGCAAGGCAAAACCATTTTGGTGGTAGGCATAAATGAGTTCTTCCGACGACGGTGCCACGTTCGCCAAAATCCCTAACCAACTGAACGGGTACGTAATTGAAAATTCGTTGAAGGTATTTTTGGGTAACGTTTTACGACCTACTCCGTGGAAACCATCGCAAGCCGCCACAAAATCGCATTCAATCACTCCTGCTTCTTCTTCGTGCACAAAGTGGATTTTGGGTGATGAAGTGTCAAAGCCTTCGATTTGAGTCGCCACAGCTTCAAAATAGAGTTCTCCTCCACCCGCCAACCATGCATCGGTTAGGTCTTTTACTACTTCTTGTTGACCATAGATAGTAATATTTCGTCCATTGGTATGTTCTCCAAACGGCACCCGAATGCGGTTTCCATCAAAACTTAAATAAACACCGTGGTGCTCTTGTCCTTCCCTAACGAGTCGGTCGGCTAAGCCTAATTGTTTGTAAATATCAACGGTGTTTTGTTCCAACAATCCTGCACGAACACGTGCTTGAACGTATTCACGGCTTCGGTTTTCGATAATCACCGATTCAATACCGTGTTTGCGGAGCCAATGAGCAAGCGTCAGACCCGCAGGCCCAGCTCCAATAATGCCGACTTGGGTTTTGATTACTTTCATTTTATCAATGTTTATGGTACGCTGATGAGGCAGGATGATTTTATATTTTAGGATGTGCCATTTATTTCTTTAAATACTTCCTCTGCTGTATGAAAGGCTTCATTGGCAGCGGGTAAGCCACAATACAACGCGGAGTGCATGATGACTTCTTTGATTTCGGTCACGGTCACGCCATTGTTTAATGCCGCTTTTACGTGCATTTTAAACTCGGCTTTTCGGTTGAGAGCTATCAACATTCCCATCGTAATTAAGCTCCGATTGTGCTTTGATAAATCGGGACGAGTCCAAATTTCTCCCCAAGCGTATCGAGTGATAAAATCTTGAAAATCGGCATTAAAATCATTGATTTTGGCATTAGCGCGGTCCACGTGTTCGTTTCCAAGGACGGTTCTACGAACAAACATACCACGAGCTCCCTCATTCAACGTTACATCGCGCGGGGCGGAAGGAGATACAAAAAAAGAAATTAATGTTTCAGCATATTCTTTGGGTAATTCGGTACTTGCTAAGTGGCGCGCATGGAGGACGTGAAGCGTGGCGTTGGGAATGTGATTGACCAAAAACTGGGCTTGTTCTACGTTTGTCACAGGGTCTTCGTCGCCCGTAATAACCAACGTTTCTACCGATAATTGATGGAGTTGTTCCAGAAAATCGGCATCACGAATGGCTTCGCAGCACTTGGAATAACTCTTGATATCGCTTCGTAAAAACATCGCTTTGGTTTCGGCAACTCGCGTAGGATTCGCTTCTCTAAAAGCCTCCGTAAACCAACGTTCCATGGTATCGTCAACGATGGCTTGTATCCCATTTTTAGTGATGGTCTCAATTCGGTCATTCCAACGTTCGTCGTTTCCGATTTTGGCGCCTGTGTTGCTCAAAACTATTTTATGAAAACGTTGCGGATGATGAATTCCTAGCCATTGACCAATCAAGCCCCCCATCGAAAGCCCGCAGTAGTAGGCGCTTTCAATCCCCAACTCATCCATCAATTGAATCACTTGCTCACCTAAATCGCCAATTGAGCAGGGTTTGTCTAAATCTCGAGGGCTGGTAGTATATCGTAACACCTGAAAGTAGGGCAAAAGATACGGAACTACTTCGTCCCACATCATCATTTCTGACCCTAGCGAGTTTGAAAATATCAAAACAGGGCTATTGGGAGTGCCTTGTAGTTGGTAGTTAGTGTTCATTTTTTTTATAATTTCGAGTTCTCCGAATGACGAATTTTTCGAATCGCCAATTAGTGTGTTCTTTCTTAGTATTGAAGTACTATTATTCGTTCAATTCGAATCATTCATCACTCGGAGCACTTCATCTATTAATTCTAAGCTCAATCCTATTGAATTTTCTGGCTTAAAAAGCGCCTCTAAATCAGGCATATCCAATTGAAGTTCAAGCAAGATTTCTTTTAAATGTTTTTGCTGATGAATAGCCGTTTTGCACGCCTTTTCCACTAATTCGTGGGCTTGCATTTTCCCAATTTTAGGAGCTAAAGCTAAGGACACGTTTTCGGCATAAATCAATCCTTTGGTCACTTCTAAGTTGGCCAACATTCGTTTTTCATCTACTTCCAAACCGCTCACTAACTCTATGGCTCGTTCGACCGAACCTGCCGTCAAGGTCATCAACTCTACCAACACCTCCCATTCTGAATGCCAAAGTCCCGCCGAGCGCTCATGTTCCTGGGGCATCGCCGAGAGAACCGTTGCCACCAAGTGAGGGGTTCGGGTAGCATTGGCTAATAAGGCGGCGCAAGTCACGGGATTTCGTTTGTGAGGCATGGTGCTTGAGCCTCCTTTTCCTTCCGCTGCTCCTTCTAACACTTCCCCTACTTCGGTTTGCATAAGGAGTGATACGTCTTTGGCGATTTTCCCTAAACTTCCCACCAAAACTCCAAGTACGCCTGCCCATTCTGCGAAGCTATCACGCTGGGTTTGCCACGAAAAACTAGGCGTTAACCCTAACTCTTGTGCCATTGCTCGATGAACTTCTTGATTGATTGACGAATTTCCGCTGCCCACGGCTCCGCTTAATTGGAGCTTCAATAAGCGAGGCTGAATCTCCATTAGGCGGTTTTGTGAACGTACAACTCCCTCTAACCATCCTGCCGTTTTTAGCCCAAACGTAATCGGGCGGGCTTGCTGAAGCAAAGTCCGACCAATCATCAAGGTCGAACGGTGTTTTTGAGTTAAAACTATCAACAGCTGACGTAACTGGTTGAGTTTTGACTCCAACCACGTTAGAAATGCTTTGATTTGGAGTACTATTGCCGTATCGACGACATCCTGACTAGTGGCACCCAAATGCACCATTTTTGAGGCTTCTACATCGTTGTTTTTGACAATACGAGTCAATTGTTTGACCAACGGAATAGCAGCGTTTCCCCCGAGTTTAACCTCCAATTTAAGCCTCTCTATATCAATTAGATATACATCACAACAATCGACAATAATGGCGGCGGAAGTTTCCGAAATAATCTCATTTTTAGCCTGTGCTTGAGCCAAAGTAGCCTCAAAACGCAGCATTTCAGCAAGGGTGTTTTTTTCAGAAAACAACCCATTGATTTCGGTCGAGTAAAATAGTTCGGAATATAAAGACATACTTTGGATGGCGAGAAATGACAAAAAGGGCTAAATATCAAAAAATACGGTTTCTTTCTCGCCTTGCATCCAAATATCGAATTCGTAACCTGACGGCGTTTTTTGAGCAATGAGAGTCGAGCGACGTTCTTCGGGGACTACATTGAGCACCTCATCGGTTGCATTTAGTTCGGCTTCATCAGGAAAGTACAGGCGAGTATAGGAGTGAATCAGCTGCCCACGCATAAACACGATGATACTTAAATGAGGTGCTTGTCCATTGACCGACGCTGGCTTTTTTGTATGGAAAACAAAGCGATTTTGTGGGTCGGTTCCTGTACCAAAGCGGCCAAAAAGCTGTTGTTGTCCATCGTTTTGCCATACTTCAATCATCGCATCTGGGATTACAACTCCTTCGCCGTCAAACACTTTTCCTGTGATGGTGATGACATTGGGTTCGTCGATTGGGTTCACCAACTGATTACCGACCAATTGTTTAAAATCGTATAAATATTGCTCAGGAGAAAGGCCGTAGGCAAAATAAGGGCCAACCGTTTGAGAGGGGGTCTGTTTCATAGTCGAATAACGATTTATGAATTTTTCGAATGACGAATAATACCCGTTCAAGCTATTTGAATCATTCGTAAAATCCGAATAACTAACTATTTTCAAATGGAGTTTGATTGTGACCTCTTAACACAAAATCAAAACGGTAACCCAACGCAAAATGAGGCTCAGTGACACTCAAATCAAACTGAGAAATGAGCAAATCTCTGCCTTTAGGAGGCACGCCCAAAAAGATGGGATCGTACTGAAGCAATGGGTCACCTGGGAAATACATTTGTGTCACTAAACGATTGGTGATATTGGCCCCAAACAACGAAAAGTGAATGTGGTTGGGCCGCCATGCGTTGTAGTGATTTCCCCAAGGATACGCGCCTGGCTTGATGGTATAAAATTTATAATTCCCGTCTTTGTCTGTCATACAGCGACCCGCGCCCAAAAAGTTGGGGTCAAGTGGAGCATCGTGTTGATCTACTTTGTGTACATAACGCCCTGCGGAATTGGCTTGCCAAATTTCAATGAGCGTATTCGGAATCGGCTGACCGTTTTCGTTTACAACCCGACCATGTACCACAATTCGTTCCCCCAAAGGTTGCCCATTGACCACCGAATTTTTGGTTAAATCATGGTCGAGAGGGCCTAAATTAAAATCACCAAAAAGCGGCCCTGTCGATTCACTAAGCGACTGCTTCACTACAATCAAAGGCTTGGTAGGAGCCCGAAGGACAGTAGATTTATAGTCGGGAGATAAACGTGGCGGGTGTACCTCCTCGTCAAAACGGTTATAAATGATTGTACTCATGTTGTGCAACGATTGGGAAAATGTCTGCTTAAAGAACGCAACAAAAGTAGCGGGAAGGTGAAAGATTATCTTGGATAAATCAAAATATAACTTGTATAAAACAAACATTTTTTTCTTTTCAAAATTTACTTTTTACAATTATTTACCAAAAGCTTCAATCAATTTGAGTAAAAAGTCTCAGAATCATCAAGAATTAGGCAAAAAGCATTGACACACGAATAAAACGGATGTTCCAGCACTGATTTTAACGATTTTGTTAGCGGAGCTTAGCATTTTCAAATAACTTTGTGTTGGCCTAAGTTTTATTTTCTGACGTTTTCTAAAAACATATGTTATCATTTTATAATATTTCAGTGGCAGTCTGTGTAAAAATTTTTGCAAGACTATCTTTTGTAAGCTAAAAATTAGCAATTTTATACTAGCAATTTTCAAACATCCATTATGCAAAAGGCATTGGTCCATTTTAAAGGGCTTTACGGCGACAATCCTCATTCTCTTTTACCCAACTTTATCCATTTTGAAGCCCTTGAAACTCGGAGTAAAATATACGATTGGGAAATAAAGGAACACTTGCACACGGATTTGTTTCAAGTGTTTTTGATTAAAAGTGGGGAAGGGTTACTTGTTTCTGAACAAAAAGAATGGGCACTAACGGGACCTTGCATTGCGACCATCCCCGCGCATAGCCTTCACGGTTTTGTGTTTCAACCCAACATTAACGGTGAAGTACTGACATTTTCTGACTCTTTTTTGGAAGGATTATTAAAAAATTCGCCCAAAACATTGCTAGAAATCAATCATTTACGGGTGCTAACTTTTGATGAGGATTTTGAGACATTTGAACGCCTCTTGGGATTTAAAAACCTCATTGTAAAAGAATTATACGAAGATTTTGCCGATAAACAGGTGGTTTTGCAGTCGTTATTTCAACTTTTCTTTACGCACCTATATCGCTTCACTATTCGACTTTCTACTTCCTCTACAACCTCTGATAATCGAACATTACGCTATTTTCAACATTTTCAGAAAAGCATCCGCAAGTCGTTGCAAGAATCAAAGCCTATTCATGAATATGCCAAAGAGTTAAATATCACAGCGGTTCATTTGAACCGAATTTGTCAAGCGATTGTCAAAAAATCGGCGTTACAGATTGTCCATGAACACCTGATTAATGAAGCAAAAAAATACCTCCTCAATACGAATTACTCGATTTCGGAGGTTTCTTATTTTTTAAATTTCAAAGACCCAGCTTATTTTACACGGCTTTTTAAAAAGGTAACGGGGGTTTCACCCAGTGAGTTTAGAAAGAACTAGCGCGTTACATTTTTTGAACCCTATAAGTATTTTACAGATAACGAGTTAACTAATTCGTTTTGACGAAATATAGATTGTAATTATTCCCGCAATAATGGTAGGGACGGAAAAAATCAAGAAATTGACCGTCATTGAAAGTCCCATTCCAATGAGAATTCCTCCTAATAATGGCCCAATGATGCCACCTAGTCGCCCCGAACCGATGGCCCAACCCACACCAGTTGTCCGAAATTCGGTGGGATACATTCGTGCTGCAACAGCATAAAGACCCACAAAACCACCTTGGATACCAAAACCAATCAACCCAAAAATAACCAACAACCATGATGACCCTTTGAACCACCCAAAGGCGACCATCAGGACACCCGTCAAAATCAGAAAAATACCAATGGTACGTTTTAGGCCGTATTTACTTGAAAAGTAGCCCTGAATAACAATCCCAACAAAAGCTCCAAGATTAAACACCGTTCCTGCATAAATCGCCAATTCCATCGAAAGACCCGCGTTGGTGGCGAGTTTCGGAATCCAGTTGGTTAAAAAATAGAGGGTAGCAAACGCCATAAAAAGCGCCCCCCACAGTTGAAATGTGGGAACTTTAAACTCCTCTGTCAGCATAGATTTAAACGACACCACGGCTTGTTCGGCAGGTTTGGTAGGCAGTTGAGACAGAGTAGATACACCCATCTTCTCCAATATTTCGTTTGCTTTTCCAAGTGCGTTAGCGGGTTGTGCTTTAAAGTAAAAATCAAGCGACTCGGACAACAAAAAGTGAATCAACGGGACAGCAAGGGTAGTCGCAAAACCAGCTAATTGAAACATGGTTTCCCATCCCAGTTGCGGGATTACCTTCGCAGCCACCAACCCCGACAACACCGCTCCAATGGGGTAACCCGAAATCACAAAACTTACCCAAAAATCCTTGGTTTTATTCGGTGTATATTCTGCCGTCAGCGTAGCGGTACTTGCCAACATCGCTCCAATCCCTATCCCACTGATGAGCCGAATAACTACCAAAAACTCAATGGATTGGGCAAATGAAGTACTAAAAATACTAATCCCCATCAGTACCGCACTCAGCAAAATCATGTTTTTACGGCCAATCACATCTGCCTTAGGGGCTAAAAACATCGCACCGAGGGTCATCCCGACTAATCCTGAACTAAATACTATTCCAAGAGCTTCGGGCGTAATGCCCCACGCTTTTGCAATGGCAGGTGCGGTGTACGAAATCACCATTACATCCATACCATCGAGCATGTTCATCAGTAAACAAATAAATACGGTCGCATACTGCAACCGTGTCATTTTGTGGGAATCAATGTGTTCTTTTATGTCAAAAGTCATTGTGAGATTGGTAGGCTAAGGGCTTGAATAGATGTATTCTACGAAAAAAATAGACACAACTTCGCAAAAATAGAGGATTTTTCAGAGACACATCACGCAAAATCAATTTCCTTTTGTGCAATATCAATCTTTATCGAAAAAGGGGCGCACGCCCCTTTTTCGATAAAGATTGATATAAAAGTTTTACCCGCAGAAATCGCTGAACAATAAAAACGCAGATAGTCGCAGAATATAAAAGATTATTTTTCAATCAGGATGTTATCAATTTGATGGCTACATCTTCCACTTGCTCCTTAGTGGGAGTGATACCCGCTTGAATCAACTTGCGAGCTGCTAGGTGATCAGCAGGGCGATTAAGTGAGTCAACCGCAACCAGTTGATTGCTTTTAAAATAAAAAATTGAAAATTTATTAGCGGCAATATCTCCCCGAAAAGCATATGAATCATAGTCCGAATTAATACCTGCCATTTGTAATTTAAGGTCAAACTGATTGGTCCAAAACCACGGTACAGCATCGTATGGCTGTGTTTTTTCACAAATATGCGCTGCCGCTATTTTGGCTTGATCCACCGCATTTTGCACCGATTCCAAACGACACTGCTTTCCTGCAAAACGGTTATAATGACTCGCACAATCCCCAATGGCATATACATTAGGGACAGAAGTTTGTTGAAATTCATTCACCAAAATCCCATTTTGACATTCAATACCCGCCTCTTGTGCAAGTTCTTGATTTGGAGCAACACCAATCCCAACCACGACCAAATCAAACGCCGCTAAAGTTTCTGCCGAAACGGTGGCATTTAACTGTACGTTCACGCCCATTTCTTGGTGTTTTTTGAGAAACAAATCCGATAACAAGGGGGGTAAAACGCGTGCCATAAGTCGGTTTTGCACCTCCAAGACTGTCACCTGTTTACCTGCCTCAGCGGCACTAGCAGCTACTTCTAAGCCTATAAAACCACCCCCTACAACGACCACGTTTTCTACCACATCAAGCGCACGCTTCAGTTGCTGAGCATCGCTCATACTCCTTAAATATAGCGCATTAGGGGCAATTTCTTTAGAGAGTTCTCTATTACGAGCACCCGTAGCGAGTAGTAAGTAATCGTACTCAAATGTCTTACCAATAGCCGAGGTGACCGTCTGTGATTGTAATTGTATAGCTTCAATTTTTTCGCCAACGAGTACTTCAATTTGGTGTTCATTATAATAATTTTCATTCCGAAAAAGCAGGTTCTCAGCAGTTTGTTTACCATTAAGAAACCCTTTTGAAAGCGGGGGTTTTTGATACGGTAGATGTACCTCATCAGCAATCAATTGTATCGTTCCTTCAAAGCCCATTTCACGCAATGAGGTAGCTGCTTGGACACCTCCATGCCCTGCTCCTATAATAACCACTTTTCTCATGATAAAAAGCTATTGTACCGAGGGAATATGAACAATCAAGCCCTCTAATTTTGGGGTTGCCCTCACTTGACATCCCAACCGACTATTCGGTCGTCGCTCGGCCGTTGCGCTATCTAGCATTTCGTTTTCTTCCTCTTCCATTTCTGGCAATTGGCTCAAAAAGGCATCATCGACATAAATATGGCAAGTAGCACACATGCACGAGCCGCCACATTCGGCCACGATACCGTTTACACCATTTTGTACAGCGCCTTCCATAAGGCTAGCTCCCAAGGGCAAATCATACGTCTTTGCCGTTCCGTTTGGTTCAATATAAGTAATGTGAGGCATGGGGATTGATTCGATTTACGAAGATCAATTGTAGTTTAGTTCAAAAATTGTGATTTTTTGTTAGTCAGTACCTTTGCTTTTTTCTTTCGAAGGGTGCGCAACGATGCTACAACCATGGATATATTTCATTAGTCTCTCGCATCAAGTCGGCTATCTTTTCTCGCGGTACTGGGTTTGATTCAGTTACAAGTTCGAGCCAATAGAGTGTTTCATCTGCTTATTATTCAACAATTTTGAGCTTATTTATCATGTCTGCCAGCGATTTCGCTCTACAAACAGCTTGATAATTTGCTCCTACTGACGAGGAAGAACGGATGAATCGTTTACCGTAAATATCGGCACTCCTACTCGAAGGAAGAGCGTCAGCTAATCGTCCGACCCGAAGACCTAGCTTTTGGGTTCTTGCTTTAAATTCGTCAGCATTCATACAATTTCATTAATTTGATTAATTGAAAGGACTACCAAAATAATCGAATTAGTTGTAAATTATATAAATCTAAAGAAATTGTTTCCCTCCATCCACCACAATGGTTTGACCCGTGACGAAATCAGAGGCAGACGAAGCGAGATAAAGGGCAGTCCCTACAATATCATCGGCCGTAGAAGAGCGTTTAATTGCTCCACGTTCCACGCCGTATTTCTGCGCATTTTCAATCAAATTTAAACTAGCGTCGGTCAACGTAAACCCTGGAGCAATCGCGTTGACGGTGATATTAAACTCGCCTAATTCTTTGGCCATCGACCGCGTTAACCCAATCACGCCCCCCTTGGAGGCTACATAATGTGACCACATGGGCGAACCACTCATGACCGTTGCCGATGAGATATTGATTATTTTACCCGTACCCATTTCGCTATTGGTCGTACTTTGCCGACGCTCCTGAATCATGTACTTTGCAACGGCTTTGGTACACAACCACGCGCCTTTTAGGTTTACATTCATCACCAAGTCCCACTCTGCGACGGTAATTTCATAAAATGGCTTTCGTTGAATGGTGGCATAAATCGCGGCATTGTTGACCAACACGTCAATTCTCCCCCATTTTTCTACGACCGTACGAGCCATTTGCTCCGTTGATGCTTCATCGGCTACGTCTACTTTCAGCGCCAAGGCATCTTCACCTACCATTGCCGCTGTTTCTTCGGCTCCTGCAAAGTTTAAGTCACAGGCAACCACTTTTGCCCCAGCACTGGCAAATCCCAACGCGAAGGCACGTCCTAATCCTCCTGCGGCTCCTGTGATAATAACAACTTTTTCTTTCATGCTCGTCTCTTTTTCCTTGTTTGTGTTTTTGCACCGTATGACTGTGGGTTTTACAATTCACCTTCATTAAAAGCTAACTCAATACGTTCTGCGTCTAGCATCGACTTGGCCAAGCATTTCCCAAAATCAGTCAGCAAAGTCGGGAAGACGTAATTTTGTAAAATCTCGTGAACCTCCGTTCGCGTAATTCCAAACCATCCTTGAATGATAGTAATGCCTCCCGATGTGTATCGCCACAATTTATCGGCATCTTTCATCACGGCATCGTTCAATGAGCGGGCTACAAATGTGGTATCATGCCCATCAATGATTTGAGCAACTGCTTCTATTCGTACCGTTTCAAACCCTGCCTCCATCATAATTTCTCTAGCTACTTTTACCCCTTCCACTTCGTGTAGACGTTGAATTTCGGGGTATTTTGCTCCTGGGCCAAATGCTAATAAAAGTTTATCTTGAGGGACTTTTGACCAACCCGTATCATGTAACAAAATGGCAGGCAGGACAATTTTCGCCTCTGCGTCTGGGTAATAATCGAGCAGTTGTTTTGCAAAAGTCATCGCTACCAACGTATGTACATCGTTTGAACGAACATTGAGATAAGGCTTAGCTGATTGCCATAAAGCACTGTATTGACCTAATAAATCACTCATTTTTGATTTATTTTTAGTGGTTCCTGTGTGGAAAGGGGTTTAAATTGTGTGGAGGGTTTCTCAAAACCCGACCCTGATTGCGATGCTCGGGTTTTGAGAAACCCTCCACACGGCAGACACTTTGCTAATAATTAATATAAATCGTTTTTAACTCTGTGTAGGCTTCCAAACCATAATGCCCTTTTTCGCGACCAACACCGCTTTGTTTTACTCCTCCAAAAGGCACATCTTGGTACGAACGGTGAATGTTATTGACCCACACCGAACCCGCTTCCAACTCCTCCGCAACGCGTAAGCCTGTCCCTAATTGTTGTGAAAAAACATAAGCGGCTAACCCATATTCAGAATCATTAGCAAGAGTTATGGCTTCGTCAATGGTTGAAAATTTCATGACACCTACCACTGGCCCAAAAGTTTCTTCGGTCATGATTTTCATGCTATGATGGGCATCCACAATAATTGTGGGCGGAAAAAACCATCCTCGGTCGTACATTTCTCCCGTTAAGCGTTTGCCGCCAGTTCGCACGGTAGCACCTTTGTTGAGCGCATCTAGCACTTGAATCTCGCTATTTTGATATATTTTTTGATTCACCAGCGGCCCCATGTCTACTCCGTCAAAAGGAAATCCAACCTTAATTTTTTGGGTTAATTGAACTAATTTTTCAACAAACTGGTCATAAATGGTTTCATGAACATACAGCCGATTCACTCGGTAACAAAACTGCCCACTGTTGGCAAAAGCGTGTTTGACAATGGCAGGACAAGCTATCTCCAAATCGGCATCTTCGCAGGCAATCACTGGCGACTGCCCCCCGAGTTCGAGTGTAATTCGTTTATTGTGGCTTGCCGCTAACGACCCAATTCGTTTCCCAGTAGCTGTTCCGCCAGTAAAAGCTACTTTAGACGTTATCGGATGCTCAATCAGTGCATTCCCAATTTCGTGACCATAGCCCGTTATCACATTCAATACACCTTCAGGATAACCTGCCTCTTTAAATAACTCTGCAAGTCGCAAGGTAGATAGTGGAGTATCCTCAGAAGGTTTGGCCACTACTGTACACCCAACTGGCAGAGCTGCTCCTATTTTCATGCAAAGGAGCGTAATTGGATAGTTAAAGGGCGTTATAGAAACCACTACGCCAATGGGTTCACGTACGACCAACGCTTTTTCTCCTTCTAGGTTATGAAGTGGAATTTCTCCTTTGAGACGTAGGGCTTCTTCGGCATAAAAATCCAGTAGGTCAGCACTACGGCTCACCTCATGCGTGCAGCCTGCGATGGGACGCCCAAGTTCGTTGGCTAAAATACTACCAAGTTCCTCGGCATTTTTACGCATCAGTTGGGCTACTGCGTGTTGTACTTTGACCCGCTGGGCGGTCGGTTGTTTTTTCCAAAGTCGAAAAGCTTTTTGGGCACTTTCTAAGGCCAGATTCACATCCAATTCGTTCCCACGGGCACACGTCCCTACAACCTCAGCGGTACAAGGATTAACGACCTCAATGTACTGCCCAGAGTCAGGAGCGTGGTAATTATTATTGATGAAGTGATCCATGATGTTAAATAATATCGCAGAGCAACATTTTACGGGTTTCGGCTAAATCTGCTTGGGCCATTTTGACCGATTCTGGCAAATCTAACAGCGGAATGATGTCGCGTTCGAGACGGTTGGCGTAAAGTGTAGGCGTTAGTTTAAACCAATCAGCTGCTACACTTACGCCCACTACGTGAAATCGCCACAGCTTATCAGCATCCCGAACGATTTTATCTTCCAAAGATTTAGCAAAACTCCGTGTATCGTGTCCGTCGATGATTTCAGCTACTTTTTTGATAAATGCGTCATCATAACCCAGTCCTTTTAGCACCCCTTCCGACAAACGTACACCTTCAGATTCGTGCAAATAGCGAACGTCGCTTTGCATAAAGTTCTCTGACTGAAACCCTTTTTTAAAGATATCATCTTCGTCGATGGAATACCAACCGATGTCGTGAAGAATGATACCCGCCGCCACCAAATCGGCATCAGCATTGGGATAAAACTCCAATAATCGGAGGGCATATGCAAACGAAAGTGGAATATGGACATCGTTTTTACGAACACGCATATACGTTTCTGCTGCCTTAAAGATAGCCTCCCATCTCCCAAAAGGGGAGTTCAGTGGTTTGGTTTGTATTTTTTGCATACAATTTTGGTAATAAATCCCCCCTTAGGGATGAAGGAGCTAAGCTGCTTCTATAATCAGCACTTCGCCGCTTGAACCATTTACTTTGATTAAGTCGCCTGTTTTGATAGCCGTACTTGCCGAACCTGTCCCCGTAACGGCTGGCAGTCCATACTCACGACACACAATGGCCGCGTGCGACATCATTCCGCCAATATCAGTCACCGTTGCTTTGATTTTTCCAAAAACAGGAGCCCAGCTAGGTGCTGTCACACGGGTGACTAAGATTTCTCCCTCAATGAGTTGGTCAAGGTCTTCGGCTGAAGTTATCACGCGCGCTCTTCCTTCTACCACCCCTGGCGACGCCGCCATGCCTTTGAGAGTACTTGTATCATCACTTCCTCCAAGCCAACTTTGAACACTTTCGGTCGTGATTCCCCACAACATAATTGTGAAAGGCTCCGTAATCACCGCTGGAGGTTCGTTGTAAGCGGGTTTTGGAGGGGCTGTCGCCAACGCTGCCAAAATTCCCTTACGACGTTCGATTTCTTGTGGCAAATAATCGGGGCCAATGTACGGCACACCAATCGCCCACGCATTACCATAGTCGAAGATAATTTGCCATATTTCTTCACGGCGGAAGTAGAAAATATCTTCTACATCGCTCCAGAACCCTGCTTGTTGGAAAATGGCACTAAGCTCGCGCATTTTGCGCCAAAATACCCCCAACGACCAGTGTTCAATGTAAAAATTATGGTTTTCGACGTACGGAAACACCAAACGTGCCAAGCCTAATTTCCCTTCAAAAGCGGCAATAGCTTCGTCGTTGGGGAGCAAATCGCGGTATTCTTCGGTGATGCGCTCTCTTTCTGCGGCAATCGCTTCGGTAGGGCGGTCAATGTTTTCGCCGTTGAGCAGACGACCTGTATATGTTTTTAAGTACCCAAAAGGAATTTCGAGGTGATCGCGCCAATATTTATCAGACGAATACATCCCGTTTCCAGAGGTAAAGTTAAACCACGGATTTTTTGCTTCCTCCCAAGCAGACAACCATTGTTGCCCATTTTCGCTCGTTGCAAGTGCTGCCAAAGCATCATTGACATCGTTTTCCATTACCACTGAAGCCAACTCAAGCTTAATGGCTAATTTGGCAAGTTTACGAATTTCTTCGTCAGGACGGAACAAATCCACTTCAATCCCTTGCACCATTTTTGCCACCGCCAAGTCAGGAATATTTGGGAACGATTCTTTACAAAAACCAAAGAAATCTAAGTATGCGGCATAGCCCAAGTTCAAAAACTCAAAGTGGTACATACACACTTCATAACATAGCTCAATGAGGCGATTGTAATTTTGAGACAGTTGCAAACTTGGGTCTGTTCCGACGCCTCCTTTTACATCTTCAAGGGAAATTACGTCGGGAAGTGACTCAAATTTGAGCGTTTCCATGTCTTTAATCACTCGTTGAACTTTTTGGTGCCAATTGTCCAACAAGTCGTTCCAATTCATGAAGTAATGTCCCGCACGCTCCAAAAACTGAGGCACACGATCGCCAATCAATTCGGGCGAAACGCCCACGGGACTCATATAGCAATAGCCATTATGAATCTTAAAATCAACACCATTAGCAGGCGGAATCAGCCATTGGCGGGTGTTATAGGCTCCCAAACAGCGCACAAAAAACTCAACTGTTATGGCATCGAATGGCTTAAACACATTGGGCCAGTGCTGCGAATCACAAAAGAAAAACTTAGCTTCTTCGCGTTCTTTGAGGTTGTCGTGAAACAACATGTAGTAGGGGTACAGCTCTTTCCAGCCTTCCGAACCCGCTGGTGCTTTATCGTCGTAGGGACTAATGAACTTGGTTGCTGACATTGGTTTGATTTTATTTTGGTTTAAGAATGGACTTTTTGGTTGACGATTTTGGCTGATTTGTAAAATCTATAATCGTAAATCGCAATTATTTTTTGCTTGCCAAAGGGTTAATTAGGCTTCCTACCAAGCCTTCCATGCCCATTTTGAAGGCAGGAGCAGTGGCGGTTTTCTTCTGTGACCAAACCGTCTCTGGACGGCTTTGAAGTAACGTAAAATTCTGTCCTTCTGGCAAATCGGCATCAATGGCCCACTCAATATCTTGCGGGCATTTGTAGTGTTTTTCAATGATTTTAGCCATTCGGCACACTTCCTTTACCTCTGATTCGGTAAGCGAAGGTTGCGAGGCTCGGTCTAAAGGAACTTCACGAGTCAAGACTTTTCGGCTTACTTTGTCAGGGACGTGTTCAATGTGTTTGTGTTGGATATTGGCCTTCACAACGTGCATCATCACTTTGTCTACCAGGTAGTTATCAGGGGTAACCTCCCCCGAAACCACGGCCTCACCCAAACCCCAAGCGGCGTCGATGGCAATGGTGGAGCGGTCGCCATTAGTGGGGTTAAGCGTCATGGCTACCCCTGCGGTGCGGGCATTCACCATTTTTTGAACGACCACACTCATCAACACTTCGTTTTCGACGATTTTTTGATCACGGCGGTAATTGATAGCGCGAGACGTAAACAAGCTTGCCCAACATTTACGGACATGTTCCAACACAGCATCCTCTCCCACTACCCACAAATAAGTATCTTGCTGACCCGCAAAACTAGCATCAGGAAGGTCTTCAGCCGTAGCACTCGACCGAACCGCCACGGGCAAATCATCGTTTGCGTTACACCTTTCACACAACGCTCGGTACGACTGCGTGATGCTCTCGGTAACTTCATCAGGCAACTCAGAAGTAATAATAAGTTGGCGAATTTGAGCCGAAATAGCATCTAATTCAGCCACTTTCTCAAAAGGAATCGAAGCTACTTTTTGAAAAATAGTTTCGCCGTGCCCACTATCGCGCAAAAAGGCTTCATAGGCGTGCGTAGTTACACAAAATCCGATGGGTACGGGCAGGTTGGCGCGGGTCATACTGGCCAAACTCGCCCCTTTGCCACCCAACAAAACGTAGTCGTCAGGAGTGGCGTCCTTGAAGAAAAGGGTATGTTTCATTTACTTGCGATTGTCCTTTTAAATTACCATTCAACCTCCAATGCGATAGGCGCACGGAACGATGTATTGAAAGCAAATTCAAATGTTTGATTGGGTGTCAGTTGGAGCTTTGGGAAACGTCTTGTGAGCTCCTCCAATACTATTTTAAACTCTAATTTGGCCAACGGTGCACCTAAGCAGTAGTGGATTCCACTCCCAAACGATAAATGTTCTTTAGCATTCGTACGCTCAATATCGAGGGTTTCTCCGTTCGGAAAAACACTTTCGTCCCGGTTACCAGAGCCCATGATTAGTAACAAATTAGCCCCTTTAGGAAAGGTTACTCCGCCCACCGTTGCCTCTTCGGCAGCTCGGCGTCGCCACGTTATTACGGAGGGATTGAAGCGAAGAATTTCTTCAATAGCCCCAGGAATGAGCGCGGGGTTGGCGCACAATTTTTCCCAATTTTGGCGGTATTTCAACAATTCACGAATGCCGTTTCCCATCAATGAAGTGGTAGTTTCGTGGCCTGCAAAAAGCTGATTGTAGCACATAGCCGCAATCTCTTGATCACTAATTTCGTAGCCTTCCTGCTGCAAACGCACCAAATCGCTTGGAAAATCGTCGCCCAGTTGTTCTTTACGACGCGTGACCATATCTTTGCAATATTGCCAATACTTAACTACCTGATTGGCATGAAAAATCTGTTCTTCTTCAGTAGTTTCACTGAAGGTCAACATCATCCGACTAATCGCCCACGCTTTTACCTGAGCCACCTCCTCTTTAGGAACTCCCAGCAACATAAAAATTACAAAAGCAGGCAAATCATAGACCAGTTCCTTAACCAGCTCAGCGTGGTTGTTATGCTCAAACTTCTCAATCATTTCAATCGCCAACGCTCGAATGTCTGGTTCAAGCTTCCGAAGTCTTTTAGGCGTAAATGCCATCGTAACAATCCGACGAATACGAGTATGGTCAGGCGGAATCCGCCCTGAAAGCCCCGAAAGCCCTACAATTCCCCCTTCAACCATGATTTTACGCACCGATTCGGGAACGGGTTTGGGAGGAGTTTGCGCATTTTCAGATGTAAAAACCTGCCAGTTCCCAAAGATTTCTTTGATGTCGGCATAACGAGTTACCACCCAATAACCCAACTCTTCGCTGTAAAAAATAGGTTCTTCTTCCCGCGCTTTTTTGTAAACAGGGAACGGATCCGTCAGGTCAAAAGGTTTGAATTCTTTCGATAACTTAGAATGATAAGGGCAAGCCGAAATATCCATGATGTAGCGGTCGAATTTGCGATTAAGGGATGCATTTGCTTGAATGATGAAACGAAGGTAATAAGCAGTTCTTTGGTTTTTCTTTGGTTTTTATTTAAATATTTCAATTTATTTTTGAAATATTTAAATAAAGGCTTCTCATAGCTTCTGAAGGCATTCCCATGTTAAATTTTTTCAACGATTCGCAGTACACCCGATACTGTCGGTGAATGGCATCTATTCGTCTAACAACTGCAAGAGCTTTGATTTTTTCTTGGTGGGCCATTTCCAAACAAGGGTCTTCGGCCAAGGCTTTATCGGCGTATTTGATGGCTTCGTTGGGGTTCCCCAATTGCCGATGCACTGACGCCAAGCTGTACAATAACTTATGATACATTTCGCGGTACCAAAATCGGCGACTCCAGCACCAATCGTTATCGTTGTTTTCTACGTATTTCATTGGAATATCGCTAAACAAATCTCCTCGATACAGGCGTTCGGCAGATTCGTAACAAATCAAGCACTGTTCCAAATTAGTTGCTTTTAGTTCTTGACTACCTTTAAAACACAACTCTTCGAACATCGGGAGGTCAATCCAACTATCGTAAGGTAACGCCAAATAATAATGACTATGCTGATAGACTATAAACGGAGAGTCTTTTTGCGACACATCGCTACCGCTCAATGCCACCCGTAAATACCGAATACAATGGTAAAGCCGATTGAGGGTTTGGGTTGTATCTGCCTCATCTTTCCAAAGCAAATCTGCCAACTCTTCCAGCGTTGCGCCTTTTTCACCTTTTAATAATAGGTAGGCAAAAATGGCTTTCAATTTTTTGGTTGCCCCCCCTTTCGAGGTCCAGTCGATAAGCTCCCCGTTTTCACGATAGACTTTTAGTTCGCCCAAGCACCGCACTTTCCAGCGTCCTTCATCTGTTTTGGCATGGAATGTTGTCAAAGGATTCTGAACCGCATACGTTATTTTTTCCACTTCACCCCCCATTACTCCTCTCTTGGCTAGCCCTTTTTCAGTAAAAATACGCTCATACCATGAATCAAATTGTAGTTTTGGAGTGATTCTGCGTAGGACTGTTATCGGCAAATAATACGGATTGGGCTGCAATTGGCCGTGAGAATACAAAAAGTGGTGCGCATATAAACCAAGCAGTAAGTGTTCGTCGAGCAGTAAACTACGATTATACAAACAATAAATTACCACTGACTCTCGACTAATAAGTTGCTGTAAATACAGCAAAATATCGCGCAAATACACCGAGCCTGAAGGTGTTCGAATAGCCCACGACATTTCTAGGAAGAGCGTTGAAGAACCAGCCGCGATCGTCCACTGATTTGTGAGCTCTTCTACCACTTGTTTAGCTCGAATGACTTGTTCCCGTAATTTAACTTCGGATGAATTGATGAAGCTCCCTTGACTTACCTCCAATTGGTGTTGTTTAAACCCATCCCTCACGACCGATACGGGTCGTTCATCACATATATATACCCAATTTTGACTTTCGTTTGTCAATGAAAGTAAGTTCTGGTAAAGCTCTTCTGAAGAGTCAAAAAATAATCCAATCAAATTTCCGTTCACGCCTATCACTCATTTTGGTTGCAACATCATCAATCAAATTTAGGGGCTAGGCATGTTTATTCGTTCATATATTCAATTTTTTCTTGCTAAAGTTGAATAGTTAGTTGTACAATTATTTTTTAAATCGGTACAAATACGGGGCTTTGTTGGCAGCACCAATGTATTTTTTTCGCCATTTTGCGGCGTCACCTTTTGAATCCACCAAAGTATAAAACCCAGTACGAACCAATCGACTCGTAAGCCACTCAATGGCTTCTGAATCAAATCGCTGAGCCTCATAAGCATTTAATTTCGTGAATTCAATATTGAAATGCAATTTTTTGATTTTGAATAAACTCAATGGGGGATAAGAAGTTGAGTGTTTTTCTGGGTCTGTTGTTTAGTTTATTCTGAATGTTTTCAATATGGTCTTTTGAAAGTTCTTTGAAGTCTTGCTTTTTAGGGATGTATTGTCGAATCAACCCATTAGTGTTTTCATTAAGTCCTCGCTCCCATGAGTGGTAGGGGTGAGCAAAAAACACTTGTATACTTAGTTGTTGTGCTATTGCTTGATGATTAGTGAATTCACGTCCATTATCAAAAGTAATTGTGTAAACGGGTAATTGTATTTTTTGTAGGGCTACCACTATTTTTTCTTCAACCTGTTGGGCTGTTTTGGCTTCCAAAGCAACCACAAGGGTATATTTAGATACTCTTTCAACGAGTGTCAAAATAGCTCCCTGATGATTAGCTCCAATAATGGTATCTCCTTCCCAGTGACCGATTTGCTGTTTTAATTCGACTTCCGCTGGACGTTGGTCAATCATGGTTTTATTGGGTATTTTGCCCCTATTATCAACTTTTTTTAGCCTTTTACGACGTTTTTTTCGTTTACGCCGAAGGTGCACATAAAGATTATCTCCTTTTTTTTGCTGGTGATAAATGTACTGATAAATCGTTTCATGACACACACATTCAATATCTTGGAACTTCAAGCGGCCTACTATTTGCTCTGGCGATAAATCCTCTTCCAAAAGTGGTCTGATGATACTTATGTGCTCTTCTGTCATTTTGTAGGCAGGACGTTTACGTTTTTTATCCGCTTGTTGTTGAGCATCATTGGCTCGATAACCGACTCGGGGTTTGCTATGACGACGTTTTTCTCGACTCACAGTTGATTCGCTTATCCCTAATTGTAAGGCTATCTCTTTTTGTTTGAGCTTGGGTTCCATTTTGAGTAACGCCTCTAATTGGTATCTTTGCTCAAGGGTTAGTTGAGTGAAGTTTTTCATGTTATTTAGGATTCGACACCCAAAAATAACACACTCGCTAACTCTTTTTTATACAATAAATCTACTCAAACAGTAGATTGCACTTGATTATTGAATCTAAGAATTTAAAAAATAAAGGGTAAAGAATTAGTTTTGTTTTGCTAACCCAAACTACTTTTTACCCCATGAGTATCGAAACACTCACGAGTGCAATATTGAGCAAAATGTCAAATGACTCGATAAAGCAGGGTGACAAAATTAATCCCGTTGACAAAACAATCTTTACTGTGGTCATAGTGGGGACATACCAAGCCATTGGAGCCTGTGTATGGTTTGGCACTGATACTGTCATCGACGATTAATACACCATTATCAGACGCTATTTGTCGGACAAATGGCTTTGCTTGTTTGCACAATGCTTTAGAGGTAGCTTCTGTTTGATTCAATCGGTCACATCATCGTAACTGATGCTATTGTTAAGCAGTTGCGATAGTCTTGTTGCCCTGGTTTGCCGGAATGAACTCAGTAAATAATTAGTGTATAAGTCCAAATCTGTTTTCATACACCAAAGGTAATTTTGTATTTAATACTTTAACCCAGCATAGGCGTAACATCAGAAATTAACAAACCTGCAAAGTAATGTGTCCGTCTAAAGTGACATACCTCATATATCGTTTTTGTCCAACTCTTTTAATTCAAAGGGGTATTTATTCTATCGGTAACAAGTTACTAAGGTCTTCTATTAGTGCCATATCGTTTTTGATACAAAATTACAGTATCCAAGTAAAATCATAAAGTGTTTCTAGAATTTACTTACCGTACAAATTTAAAAGGGCTATTTTTAAGTCATTAAATTGAAAAATAAAGTTCGTTTCTGCCTTAATTCGCTGATTAATGACATAATTACCCCCAATAACCAAGCTGGACATTTCTCCAAATAAGGTTTTTAAAACAACACTGGGGATATTAGGTAGCCAAAGAGGGCGGTGTAAAACTTCAGCTACTTGACGAGTAAATGTCTCATTTGTCACAGGGGTAGAAGCTACTGCATTATAGATACCGTGCCACTGGGGGTTTTCCATGGCTTCTATGTAAAGGCTGCACAAGTCATCAATATGAATCCATGAGATCCACTGTTTTCCAGAAGCGAGAGGGGCTCCTACACCCCATTGAACGGGTAACGCCATTTTAGGAAGCGCTCCTCCTTCTGTACTTAAAACAATCCCAGTACGGAGTTTGACAGTGCGAATGCCCATCGTATCTATAAGTTCAACGGATTTTTCCCAATGCCTAGTAACGTGTGCGACAAAATCGCTTCCCGAAACACTTTGCTCAGATACCCGAGTATCGCCCGTGTCTGCACCGTAAAAACCTATGCCCGATGCCGACACACAAGCCTTAACATTATAAGGCCGTTCTTGGAGCCGTCGAGCAATTAGTTCGATGCTTTGTGTGCGGCTTTTAATGATTTCTTGTTTACGTTTGGAACTCCAACGCTGGTCTGCTATACCCGCTCCTGCCAGGTGGACGATGTAGTCGACTTCTCGAAGGGCACCTTCCTCAAGAAATTTTTTTTCAATATTCCAACGATATATTTTAACATTTGGTATGCTTTGTTGCTCCCGACTTAAATAGGCTACTTGGTATCCTTTTGCGAGAAGAAGCTGGGTGAGGCGTTGGCCAATCATGCCAGTACCTCCTGTAATTAAAACAGTTTCTGCCATTTTGTTTTTTATACATTACCAGCTAAGATAACTAATATTGACGAGGAAACGTTGCCGTTTTACCAAAAAATAGACATTTGGAAAAACATAGAAATGTGAAACAAAAATATGCCTACGAATGAAGCCACTAAAAATGCCTTTTTATAAAACTTTGGCATGATGCTTGTTTTAAAATTGAGGTTGTTTAGTTGAAATGGGGTTACTTTGTATTATGAATAAATTACCTGTTTACGTTTCGGAATCAGATTTTGAAACCTACATACTCCCCAATTT
>JALQYJ010000127.1 GCA_023254175.1 Runella sp.
ATCTATCGTATAGTTTTTGATAGTATTATTAAAGTATTCCTTCATCGCCGTATCACCCAAATCATGATCCAAGGATATCATTGAAATGTTTTCAAGTCCCAGCTTTTTAACTAGGTTAACACACTCGTGGAAATTTCTAACCACCAACCAATCTTTTTCAACTGGTGTACGTAAATCGTCTAAATAGATTTTTGATTTCATCGTTTTCGTTTTATATGAACAAATATAATAAAAATAATTGAATAAAAAAATCCGAACTTTTGATTCGGATTAATTATACGTAATAATACGTAAGTGAGGAAAGGGGCGGATTCGAACCCCCGGAACCCTTACGAGTTCGGCAGTTTAGCAAACTGCTGGTTTCAGCCACTCACCCATCTCTCCGTTTAAAGGCTGAATGATAATTTAAAACCGCGTTGGTTTGTCATTTATCGAGGCGCAAATATAGCGGTTCTGAGATATTTAAAACAAATTTTTTTACAAAAAAACTTATATTTTTTTACACCAAAAAGTGCATTTCTGTTAAAACAGCCTCAATATCAGGCACTGAACGATACAATTCTTCAAAAGAATTTATGACAAAATAATGGTCTTGAAATCGGTCAATGTGGTAAGAAGACGCTAAAAGCTCTCTCACATCAAAACGAATTTTGGGAACATCCGCACGGAGGCAATAGGTACTTTCCCCAATCGAGGACAAAATTCCTCCACCGTAAATTTTGAGTCGGTTTTCTTCTTCAATCAACCCAAACTCGACGGTGTACCAATACAAACTCCCGATTTGCTCAATGGCTTCGGGGATATCGAGCCACCGCAAAGCCACTTTACTTAATTCTGCCATAAAATCACAGAAGGGCTGATGCGCCAACAGGCCAACAGCGGCACGTGCCCAAACGTATCGTGAAACATATCGGGTTCTTCCAAATAGGCCAACTGCTCGGGCGTACGTAACCAAGTAGAAGCGGGGAATTTTTTGTTGGCCAACAGTTCAAAAAAATCACGTTCTGGAATCAAACCCGTCACAGGCTCCACTTCCCAGCCTGTCAGTACCCGTAATCGTGGATTGGTTTCAGTTTCAAAATTGGGGATATGATTGGCGACAAATCCCACTTTTTCGATTCCTTCTACGTACGTTTTACTCGCCATGAGCGGCAATTGTTCCATTTGCCGCTCAAACAACGTTCTCCACACTTGGTGATCGCTGGGCGAATAGTTATTAAAGTCCTGTTGCATTATTCTAACCGTTAAGTGCTACAACGTTCCTCTCAATTCTTGTTCACGCTCGATGGCCTCAAACAGTGCCTTAAAATTTCCTTTACCAAACGACTTCGCTCCTTTACGCTGAATGATTTCAAAAAACAGGGTCGGGCGTGGCATAATAGGTTTGGTGAAAATTTGGAGTAAATACCCCTCGTCATCGCGGTCTACTAAAATTCCTAATTTGCGTAAAGGCCCTAGGTCTTCATCAATGTGACCTACGCGCGACAGCAATTCATCGTAATAAGTAGTGGGCACTCTCAAAAACTCAATGCCTCGGTTTTGCAATTCGGTCACCGTTTCGATGATATTATCAGTAGCTACGGCAATATGCTGCACCCCTGCTCCACCGTAAAAATCCAGGTATTCTTCTACTTGAGATTTTTTCTTTCCTTCGGCAGGTTCGTTGATAGGGAATTTGATTCGTCCGTTTCCATTACTCATTACTTTACTCATAAGCGCGGTATAATCGGTCGAAATATCTTTGTCATCAAACGACACCAACTGATTGAAGCCCATCACATTGGCATAAAAATTCACCCAAGGTAACATTTCGTTCCAGCCTACATTTCCTACCATGTGGTCTACGTATTTTAAACCAATCTCAGTAGGGCGATAAGTAGGATTCCATGATTTAAAACCTGGCAAGAACACGCCTTTGTATTGGCTTCTTTCCACAAAAACATGAACGGTATCCCCATACGTATGAATACCCGAACAAACCACTTTCCCAAACGCATCTGCTTCTACCACAGGCTCAAAATAAGGTTTTGCCCCACGGCGAACCGTTTCTTCAAATGAATACTGCGCATCGTCCACCCACAGGGCAACCACTTTAATACCATCGCCATGCTTATCAATATGTTTCCCGATTTCAGTGTCACCCTGAAGCGGCGACGTTAGGACCAATCGAATTTTATCCTGTACCAACACATACGACTCACGGTCGCGAAGGCCTGTTTCTAAACCTGCATACGCCAAGGGTTGAAAGCCAAAAGCAGTCTGAAAAAAATGCGCTGCTTGCTTAGAATTTCCGACATACAGCTCCACATAATCAGTGCCGTTGAGCGGCAAAAAATCGGTGGTTGCTTTTACTTCTTCTTCAAAATCTAACGCTACACTGTTCATATCTTTCTAATTTTTAGAATATTGAGTACTAAGTTTACGTTTGTTGATGAAGTGCGAATATTTATTTGTTTTACTAATTATTAATTTACTTACAATTATATAAACAATTTTTTATAATTACAATTATTATTTTATAATGCAAAAAAACGACCGTAAATTCTTTGGAAATATTTGTATTCACCCCCGGAATCTGGAAACATACCAGCCATTTCTGCTGTGGACAAAGCCCCCGCTAAACTGATTAAACCCGCGAGAAGCCAGCAAGAAATTACCAGCAGAGGGGAACCGAGTTCTGCCGACATTGGCGCAATCTTTTTGAATACCCCAGAACCCACAATAACGCTGACGACCAAAACAATGGCTGACCGCAACCCAATTTTTGCAAATAGTTTGTTCATCCTGAATCTTAGGTTTTATATTTTATCAAATCCGAAACCCGGTTATAATTTTGGTAGTTTTTTCAATGATTTCAAGCATATCAGAGGATAAAACGCCACCCATGGGTTGCCACGCTGATAATTAGAAAATGGATGACTGGCAGCCCATTTATTGCTTCTTCTAAATCTGAAAAAACAGGCATATTTCGTTTTTTCCATCTAATAATTCCCCTGCGTCATTTCCTGCTGTTTCTTTAGCATCCACAACACCAGGGATATCAAATTTATCTGTTCCTCTAATAACTCCATTTGCTTTTTTGGCATTCATTTTCATAAACAGACTATTGATCAGGATAATTGTAATATTCATTTAAGGGGTTTTATGGATTTTAAAAAATTACTAAGAACAGTTAGTTTTCCCCCTTTTATTTAACTGCCTAATAATTGTTTACGGGGGTCAATTACCCTTAATACATCATCAATCCCTGGTTGATTAAATCCTTTAAATCCATTATT
>JALQYJ010000166.1 GCA_023254175.1 Runella sp.
AGTTGTATGGCGGCGAAGGCCCACACCGTTCAGGCCCACGCCTATCCCAGTTCCTCAAGACTGAGGCGTTCATTGTTAACCCCGAAGCGTTTACAACGTCCTTGATCCGCCAGATTGAGCGTTTCCGCGCAGAGGCTAAGAAGGTTGACTACTATCCGTCCATTCGTTTAAACGTTACCTCGGACTTCCCGGGCAAGATGTTCAAACCCATCATGGATATGTTCCCGGACGTTAAGTTCTACGATTACACAAAGCTGGTGACTGCCAAGCCTGTGGCGGGTAACCACCACCTGACCTACTCATCCACCGGAGCATCTCAGGTTGTCAAAGGCGAAACGATTGTTAACAAAGAATCCAATTGGGATCAGTTGGTTGACAAGGTTCTGCCCAACGGCATGAACGTTGCCATGGCGTTTACAAGCCGTACCAGCATGCCCAAAGCCATTTATGACGAACGCACCGATCAGACGTTTGAGGTTTGGAATGGCGACGAGTACGATGCTCGATTCCTTGACCCCAAGCGTGAAGATGGCAAGGGTTGGATCATTGGTCTGACCAACAAGGATAGAACAACCGCCCCTGAGAATGCGGCGAAAGAACGTGACGGGTTCTTCCTTGATTACGACCCGGAACGTGATGGCGATACATTGACCATCAAAAACCAGAACAAGCTGGCTGGCAAACCCGAGAAGAAGGTTATCCCGATTGCGAAGAAGAGCTTGCGTGCCCCTAACACTAAAGAGTTTAAATGCAATCTCAATGTTGGCATAATCACCATCGTTCCAGTTGAGTTCTTCAGAAAGGGTCGATTTTAAGAGGCTAATAACCTGCCTATCAAGATAGTTGATGGTAGTTGCAAAAAACACCAGACCACAAATCGTCCAGCGATAATTACCGATTTTTTCCATTTAGGTAGAAGGGTTTAAATCTTTGTAATGTAGAAGGTTGTTTAGGAGCAACCGACTACTTCGTAAGGGTTTGGTAATAACTAATTAGAGCATTTATCTTTTGCGTAATTTCGTCGAAATTTCCTGCTTCAACGACATTTTTTGGAAAAAGTTGCGAGCCGATTCCCACGGCACTTACCCCTGCTCCAAACCATTCTTTGAGGCTTTCTGGCGTGGGTTCTACGCCTCCTGTTACCATTACTTTGGTGGTAGGCATGGGGCCTTTAAGCGCTTTTACAAAGCCAGATCCAACCACATTGCCAGGGAAAATCTTCACGATTTCAGCGCCTAGTACCTTGGCGTTATACACCTCTGAGATGGTCATTGCACCTGGCATCCAAGCAATGTTGTGCGCTTTACAAACGTCGGCAACATCGGGAGACGTAACGGGTTGTACCAAAAAATCGGCACCTGCTGCAATGAACTCTTCGGCTTGCTGTCCGTTGAAAATCGTTCCAATACCTAAAGCCATTTCTGGGTAATTTGTACTTATGTATTGGCGCAATACTTTGAAAACTTCTTTGGCTTTGTCGCCACGATTGGTAAACTCAAACGCCCGAATCCCGCCCTCGTAACACGCCTTGATGATTTGGCAGGTAAGGTCTGCGTCGGGATGGTAAAACACGGGGACGATTGGGGCAGTGGCTAAGGTTTGATAGACTTTTTGTGGTTCAAAGGCCATTTCTGAGGGGAAATTAAGGTTATGTACTTTTAGATGTTCCAAGTTTAGTGTTTAAGTAGAACTGTAAACTTGGAACGTCTTATCTTAATTGCTTAACAAACTTTGGAGGGTTTCTTGCACATCTTCTACGCGTTGCTGAGTGGCGTCGCCGTATTCTTGCAATTTGCCAAAGGCTGCCGCCGCTGCAAAATCAATGATGTCTTGCGGAGCATGATTCTGACTTAGTCCGTAAATCAGCCCACCCATAAAACAGTCACCGCTGCCGACTTTATCGACTACTTTTGCGGTTGTAAATTCAGGCGAAACGTACTGCTGCCCGTCTTTGTAGAGGGTGGTATAATACTGAATTCCCTGTCCAAATGCGTCAAAACGGAACGTATGCGCTACTACTTTGCATTTGGGGTAAGCCGCTTGGATAGCCTCGGCGGTAGTAATGCTGTGCGCTAGGTACCTTTCTTGGGTATGAATTTCTTCCACCGTTTTATCGACAGGAATGCCCAAAAGGGTATTGGCTGCCCAAATATTACCCATGATGACATCGCAATACTTGACCAATTCGGGCATGATTTCAACGGGCTTTTTACCGTACTGCCACAATTTTGCGCGGTAATTGAGGTCGACCGAAATGGTCAAGCCTTTGCGGGACGCAACTTCTAAAGCTTCTTTGCAGGCAGCGGCTACGTCTTGGTTGAGGGCTGGACTAATGGCACTAAAATGAAACCAAGAGCAATCTTCTAATACTTCTTCCCAGTTGACTTTCCCGACGGCAAGTTCGGAAAAAGAAGAAAACGCGCGGTCGTAAATCACGCCTGCGTTTTTGAGGTCAGCGCCTTGCGGGAGGTAATACGCACCAATTCGGCTTCCAAAATGGCGAATACCCCCGATATCAATGCCTTTTTGTGTCAAGTATTCTTTGATTTCGACCGAAAGTTGGTTGTCGGGCATGATGGTACTGTACCGAACGGGAATGTTCCAATTAGCAAGGGCATTGGCTACATTTAGCTCGGCTCCTCCCACAAACACAGGCATGTTTGTGTGCTTAATCCATTCTCCGTTGAACTGAGGCGAAAAGCGAAGGAGAACTTCCCCAAAGCAGCAAATAGCTCCCAATCCTACGTTATTTTTGATGTCCATAGTGCTATACTTTTAGTACATAAGCGGTTATGAGTAACCACCTGCACGAAAAATGAAAACTTAGTGAATCTTAGTGCCTTAGTGGTTGAGAAAAAAGACCTTAAAATCCAAAGTACTGTTTTGCGTTATTGTAACAAATGTTCTGAACCACTTGGCCGACCCACTCCATGTCGCTGGGGATTTCGCCGTTTTCGATGTCATTCCCGAACATATTGCACAAAATACGACGGAAATACTCGTGACGAGGAAACGATAAAAATGAGCGAGAGTCGGTGAGCATACCTACAAAACGGCTTAACAAGCCCATGTTCGATAAAGCCGTGATTTGTTTTTCCATGCCGTCTTTTTGGTCTAAAAACCACCATCCCGAACCAAACTGCACCTTGCCAGCAATTGACCCGTCGTTGAAGTTACCAATCATGGTGGCAATTATTTCGTTGTCGGCAGGGTTGAGGTTGTAGATAATGGTTTTGGCTAATTGGTCGTATTCGTCTAAGCGTCCCAAGAATTTCGATAATGCTACGGCTTGCGACCAGTCACCAATCGAATCCCAACCAGTATCAGGGCCTAGAAGACGTAAAGCGCGGGCGTTGTTATTGCGGAGTGCTCCCAAGTGGAACTGCTGTGTCCAGCCAAGTTCGTGGTACATCGTGCCTAAGAAGTGTAAAATGGCGGATTGATATACCAAAATGTCTTCTTGTGAAAGTGATTGTCCTGCAAGTGCTTTTTGCAAAATACTATCGGCAGCTTCGGGGGTAAAATCGGTGGCGTAGATTTGCTCTAGGCCGTGGTCAGATAATTTACAGCCCAAAGAAGCAAAGAAATCGGCGCGCGTACGGAGTGCTTTGGTAAGGTCGTCGTAACGCTTGATTTCAAAACCAACGATAGCACCTAATTTTTGAAGATATGTAGCAAAGTTGGTGTTTCCAATTAAGATAAATTTATCAGGTCGAAAAGCAGGACGCATTTGAATTTCAAACGTTCCTTCTTTGGCTAATTGTTGGTGGTATTCCAAGGTATCGAGTGGATCGTCGGTGGTACATACCACTTCTACGTTCATTTTGCGGAGCAAGTTACGTACCGAATAATCAGGCGTACGCAGTTTCTCCGAACACTCGTCGTAAATACGACGGGCACTTTTGGGGTTTAAAACTTCGTGAACGTCGAAATAGCGCTGCAACTCAAGGTGAGTCCAGTGGTACAGTGGGTTACGAAGGGTATAAGGCACGGTTTCGGCCCATTTTTCAAACTTTTCGTAATCGGTAGCAGCGCCCGTACAATAGTTTTCATTGATACCGTTGGTACGCATAGCCCGCCATTTGTAGTGGTCTCCGTACAACCAAATTTGCGTAAGGTTTTCAAAGGTTTTATCGGCTACGATTTGGTCAGGAGGAAGGTGGTTATGGTAGTCAATGATAGGCATTTGCTTAGCAAACTCGTGGTAGAGTGTGCGTGCGCTATCGGTTTGGAGTAAAAAATCTTCGTCAAGAAAAGTCTTAGTGACCAACATGGTAATAAATGAGGGTTAAGTTTAGAGAATCTCGTTCGTTTCGGCTACCTGAGAGGGGTGTCTTAGGAAAAAGCTTTCAAGGGATTGTTTTACCCCATGTTCGAGCATATTTCCTAAGTTATCTGTAACACTCTGGGCAAACCCAGGCAAAAGCGAAAGGTCGGTATCCCAGAGAGATTTATCTTGTAGTACTTTTTCAACCAGTTCTGTCGTATCGTATTGTTGCCATTTTTGGTAGAAATATTCAGCTTTTTCGTCTTGAATGGGATAGGGCTGCCCATTACGTTCACCGAAATATACAAAACCTTCTTTGGCAACGGGCTTCATAAAATACAAGTAAGCTGCAAATCCCAAAGAGACATACTGAGGAATGCAATCGAAAATTTCGTAATAACGCAGCAACGTAGGCACGTTTCGCATTTTCATTTTGGACGTGTAGTTCAGGGTGATGCTAAGCCACTGGTGATTGAGGTGTGGGTTGCGGAAACGGTCAATTACCTGCATCCCAAATCGCTGAGGACGTTTGCCGTCCATTGGGTATGGAATAGCCAAGCCCAATTCTGCCAACATTAGATTGCCGATGTACGAAGCCATGATTTCATCTTGCATGGCACTTATAACCGTGTCATAACCTGCAAGGTAAGCCAAACCGCAGCTAAGCGTATGGGTTCCGTTGAGTAAGCGAAGCTTAAGTTCACGGAACAAGTTAATATCGGGTTCAATAAAAATCCCGTCGTCGGTAGTAGCAAATGAGAGTACCTGTTTGATGTGTTCGTCGCCTTCAATCGCCCACAAGCGAAATACTTCGCTGAGGGTTAAAAGCTTGTCTTTGTACCCAAATTTATCGTACAACGCTTGGCACGTATCGGCGTCGGGTTTGCCAGGAACAATGCGGTCAACAAGCGAGTTGCAAAAGTGATTGGCACTTTCGAGCCAATCAAAGAAACCTGATTCCACGCCATTGCGGTGGGCTAGTTCAATCACAATCGACTCCAATTTGGTTCCGTTATCAGAAATCAATTCGGTTGGAACAATCACCAAACCTGATTCTTGGCTTCCCCCAAACGCTTTAAAACGGGCGTAAAGAAATGCCAGTAATTTACCAGGAAATGAAGCAGGCGGCGTGGCCGAAATGTCGTCTTGAACCAACTGAATACCTACCTCGGTGGTATTGGAAAGAATAATTTGTAGCTCAGGGTTTTGGGCACATGCAAGAATGGTTTCCCACTGCGACTTGGCCGACAACACGCGACTGATGGCCGAGCAGACGATATTTTCTTCGACGAGTTCGTTGTTTTCAATTCCACGAACACAGAGCGTATATAGGCTGTCTTGTTCATTGAAAGCAGCGGAATCGCCCGAGTCAGTCGATTTTACCACGACAATTCGGCCATTAAACACGCCTTGGCGATTGGCTTTGTCAATCAAATAATCGGGTAAGCCTCGCAGCAATACCCCCGTTCCAAATTGTAAAACTTTTTCGGGGAGGTTAAATATAGCCGCCTTAGGTACCACCAAATTTGGGTGCTGGCGTAGGCGGGATAGTTCGTTTATAGATAGATGACTCATTGGTGTAATAGTGCTATCAATTCAAGTTATTGGTTCAAAAAAAGGAAGGTTGTACTGTATTCTGTTTCGAGATTACAACCTATTCTGCTTGTGTTCAATCTTTTGTCGAATTATTTCCACGCAATCGTTTTCGGTAACGTTTTCGTAAGTCAACCTTAGCTGCTTTTGCTTTTCAAAATAAAGAGAAGGACAAGCAAGCAGGTTTGATTCACAATTGACGGGGAAGCCTACGTTTTTTTATTTTTTTGTGCTCAACAGCCACGTCGCTAAATCCTTGGCGGCTGAAAAATTTTCGTAGGTTATTGGAATGCGACGGCCGTCGGTGTATTCGTTGTAAAGCCAAGGGTCACCCACGGCAAAGACGGTTCCTTTACCGAACTTCGATACAGCCACGATGACGTCGCCTTTTTGAGTAACGAGTGCTTGAGCAGGGGCTTTTACTTCCAATGGAGATAACTCTTTGATGTACACTGTTTTGGTATTTTTAAATACGGCATTGCCTGCTGGAATGTCCACGCGTCCTTGTTCCCACTGCTGTCCTTGTACCATGTTGACGTTTTTGGGCAAAAACTGCACCCCAAATTCTTTAGCCAAACGGTTGAAATGAAGGTGTTCGCAGTTGGATGTATCGTTGGACATCAACACCAGCGCCCCCCCTGCTTTGACCCAAGCGCTAATGGCTTTGATGTCGGCTTCTTGGACAAAATTTGGGGCAGTAGTTTCTTTCTTTGTGTCAGGGTCAACGATGATATAGATGTTGACGTTTTTGAGGTTGGCTGCCGTTGGTGCGGTAGTAATACTGGCAGTTTTAGCTCCTAAATCGCGAAAAATAGTTCCCCAAAGCCAAAAACCTGAGTGTTGGCGGTCTTCCCACGTGTAGTGGAATTGCTCTTGGTTGCCGTTGTGGTCTTTTCTAAATTCACGGTTAAAATAATAATCCGTTGCCACCACTTTGCCTTTTCCGAGGTTGTTTTCTTCGGCAATTTCCATCTCTACGCTGGCAAAAATAAACGGCCCTACACCTTTGAGGTCGTTTTTGCGGATTGGCTCGCTCAAGTAATATTCGTAAGTACCGTCGCGGTAAGGAGAGCCTCCGAGGCCACCCACGCTCACCGTTTTGTTGAGGCTGATGGTACCGTTGGCTTCTTCTTCTATAAATTCTTTCAAGATGCCCGCGTATCCTTTTTTGGCCAAAGCAAGGTAAGAAGCTGGCAAATACCCCATACGAACGCCTTTGGCGAGGGCATATACAAACATACACGATGCCGATGCTTCAAAGTAGTTTCCTTTGCGGGTTCCTTGGGTAGTCATTTGATACCACACGCCCGACTTGGCATCTTGGTATTTTACCAAAGCAGGCGCAAGGCGCTGAAGGTATTTGATTAGATTGGCGCGTTCAGGATGGTTGGCGGGTATGTAATCTAAGACATCGACCAACGCCATAGCGTACCAGCCAATTGCTCTGCTCCAAAAGTGCGGCGAGCGACCTGTTTTTGGGTCTGCCCATTTTTGCTCTTTACTTTCGTCGTAAGCGTGGTAAATCAAGCCCGTTTTGTCGTCAACGGCGTATTTTTCAATGAGGGCAAACTGTTTTGCAATGTGGTCGAAATGCTCAGGATGGTTAAAAATAAGGCTATACTCAGCGGCAAACGGCTCGGCCATAAACAGCCCGTCGAGCCACATTTGGTACGGATAACGTTTTTTGTGCCAAAAACCACCTTCTTTGGTTTGGGGTTGATTCTCAATTTGTTTCCAAAGCAAATCTGCGGCTTTTCGGTATTTGTCCTTGTCGGGTTGGGTTTGCTGGTACAAGGTCAATAAAGCACGACCTGTAGGAATATTGTCAAGGTTAAAATCATCGTATTTGTACGTACGGATGCTGCCGTCTTTTTGGACATAGCGGTCCATGTCGCGGCGTACGTATTCGTAGTATTTGCCGTTGCCTGTCCGATTCCATACTTTTTCGATGGCTTTGTACATCAATCCCTGCTCATAATCCCAACTGGCGGGTTTGTTTTCTTTGACCATAATAGAGTCTTTGTGCCAAGTCATAAACGACTCAGCCATGCGCACTGAGTAAGGAGATTTTTGGGCGGTAGCTGTGTAGGCTACCAACATACTTACGATTAGATGCAGAAGAACACGTTTCATATAAAGTGTTAAAAATGGAGGTTAAAAGTAATGAGTGTTTGAGGTAATACTTTCCTGTGCCATAAGTTACAGGAAGTCTTCACGTAATGGGTTAAATACATCAATGAGAACACCTTCTTGGTGGCACACGGCTCCGTGCAATACATTGGAAGGGACAAAGTAAACATCTCCTGCTTGCAGCAAACGGCTTTCTTCGCCAATGGTAACCTCAAACGCCCCACTTGCTATGTAGCTGATTTGTAAATGAGGATGTTTGTGCGTAGTACCTATTCCTCCCTGTAAAAATGCTACTTTGACCAACATTAATTCGTTGGAAAATGACATAATCTTTCGTTGAATTTTGTCGTCCACTTTTTCCCAAGGGATGTCACTGTCGGCCACTAAGGCTTTCTCGAATGCAGGATGAATGAAAGAGCTCAAAATTGTATTATTTAGCTATGAATGTGCTGGCTTTGACTACCATTCTTGCAGTTTGGCAGGACTGAGTTTATTGCTATTTATTGAGTAAGTCAATGATTGGTTGCGATATTTTTACGCAATCGTTACCGATAACGTTTGCAAAATTGTACTTAACAAAAAATAGATTGTAATCAGGCAAGAACTTGGGGTATTTGTATGCTTTGTTTCAATAAAACATGTAAGTTAAAAATTTGCCTAAAAATTATACTTTTCAAAGTTTTTGGTCGTCCTTCCAATGCACTTTTGTAGCTTTGTGCTCGTAGAGTTTCGCTTGTTTTTTCAACTTACCTCCCATGAACCAGACCAATAGTGTTTTTCTCATTACCCTTGGCATTGCTACAATGGGGTTTTTGATTAAAAAATTTGATTTTGTTACCGAAAAAGACGGGAAATCAATTTCTAAATTCCTGATGCACACGACCTTCCCCGCGTTGATGATTGTCAGTACGATTCGGATTGATTTTAAGCCCGCCTTGATTTTAAGCCCTTTGCTGTGCATTGCTTTGGGGTCGATCATGACGCTCATTGGTTGGTTTTGGTTTTCGAGCTATCCCGATCGCCTGAGAGGAATGCTGACCATGGCCTGCGGAGGGCTCAATGTGGGTTTGTTTGCCTTTCCCATTATTGAGGGAATTTGGGGCAGGGAAGGGCTAGTTTACGTCGCGATGTTCGACATTGGCAATACCATCATTACTTTCGGATTGGTCTATTCGGTGGGGAGTTATTTTGCGGTAAAGGAAGAAGGTACTTCGGTAGAATTTAAAAAAGTACTGAGAAAAGTACTCCAACTGCCGCCGCTGCAAGCCATGTTTATTGGCCTTACCATCAATGCTCTTGACATCGAACTTCCGACCGTTGCCTACGATTTTTTGGATGTACTGGCCAAAGCCAACAAGCCGTTGGTACTTTTATTGATGGGAATTTACATGAGTTTTGCCCTCGAAAAGAGCCAAGTATGGGCAGTAGTAAAGGTGTTGAGCATTCGATATGGCTGTGGATTGTTAGTAGCCGTGTTGCTTTATTTTCTTATCCCCGAGCCTTCGATGTTTCGGAATGTGTTGTTGGTTTGCGTAATTCTTCCAATCGGAATGACGATTTTACCTTTCGCTGACGAACTCAACTACGATTCTCAAATCGCGGGAGTTCTGGTAAATGTATCTTTGATTATCAGCTTTTTATTGATGTGGGGGCTTGTGGTAGGATTGCATTTAGCCTAATGTCTCCGACGTTTCTTTATAAAATCAACAGTCCATTCTCACGAAGTTTTTTCCAAGTAGGTGTTTTTGAAAATGCACTAAATCCTCCTAATTGAGCCGTTTCAAACTCCGTTTGTAATTGTTGGTAAGCCAGTGGTTGTTCAAAAAGATGAATCGCGATTTTGGGAAACAATCTTTCCAAAAAATGCGCTTGTTGGACAGGAAGTTGAATACTCCAATCGTGTTTTTTATCGTAAAAATGAAGTTCTGCGAGTTCAATTACTTTTTTCCCTTGCTTTACCTCAAAATACTCCACGTTAGGTAGCTTCCCAAGCCAAACCACAAAGGCATTTTTACGAATGTTATCTTCTTTTTGCGCCATTTGCCGCTGAATGTAATTCGATGGAATGGTTGTGGTTGGAACTTTGGAATCGAACCATTTTGATAATGGAATATCAAAACCTACCCCGTGCATGTAGTTAAACAGTGATTTTCGAAGCCCCTCGCTGTACAAATCATGGTTCGCACCTTTGGGGTCATCGTGGTACAAATCATTGTCGGCAAAACCTCCGAAACTAGGCCCAATGCGCTGTACGTCGAAAGTATCTGGAGCTAAACCCACGGGACTGTGTGAGGTCATAGCAAACCGATGCCAAAAACCTGATTGAAGAACGCCGTTTTCAAATAATTGTCGCACCATTTCGAGCGAATCGATGGTTTCTTGGGCCGTTTGTGTCGGGAAACCGTACATCAAATAGGCGTGAACCATGATGCCCGCTTGGGTAAACCCATCGGCTACGCGTGCTACTTGTCCTACAGTTACGCCTTTTTTCATCATCGCCAGTAAGCGGTCAGATGCCACTTCTAGTCCACCTGACATGGCAATGCAGCCCGAGGCTTTGAGTAATAAAGATAAATCGTGAGTGAAGTTTTTTTCAAAACGAATATTGGTCCACCAAACGACGGTTAGCTTGCGGCGGATGATTTCAATCGCTACGTCGCGAAGCAAAGCGGGCGGTGCGGCCTCGTCTACAAAATGAAAGCCATTTTGCTGGGTTTTGGCAATAATCTCTTCGATTCGGTCGCAAATCAGCGCGGCCGTGAGAGGCTCGTAATTTTTGATATAATCCAGCGAAATGTCACAGAAAGAACATTTACCCCAGTAGCAGCCGTGGGCGAGGGTCAGTTTGTTCCAGCGCCCGTCGCTCCAAAGGCGGTGCATTGGATTGACGATTTCGATGACCGATAGGTAATCCAACAAAAATAAGTCGGAATAATCGGGCGTTCCTGTGTCTCGTTGCGCTACGTCTTTTTCAGAAGCACCGTTGTAATACACGACTTGGTTATCAGTTCGGGCAAAAGTGCGCTTGAGTGAAGACAAAGGCCGTTTTTCATCTAGGTATTCGAGCAGTATGCGCAAGGGGGCTTCTCCGTCGTCGAGGCATACAAAATCGAGGTAGTCAAATACGCGCGAGTCAGAAAGGGAGCGTAGTTCGGTGTTACAAAAGCCACCTCCTATCACGATTTTTACGCTAGGATAGTGTTTTTTGAGGTATTGACCGCATTTTAGTGCCCCAAATAAATTGCCTGGAAAAGGAACACTCAAACAAACAACGGTAGGCTGGAACGCGTCTATTTTTTGTTCCAATAACTTATGCAGAAAAACGGTGATAAGTGTATCAGGCTTTTGAAGTTCGGACAAGAGTTCGTCAAAATGCGTAGCAGTACGGCCTAAGCGTTCGGCATAGCGGCTAAACCCAAAATGTGGGTCAATAGCTTCTTGCAAAAAATCGCCTAAGTCTTCTAAATAAAGGGTAGCCAAGTGACGTGCTTTGTCTTGCGTACCCATGGTTCCAAACGCCCAATCAAGGTCTTCTACGTCTTTGAAGCGAGAGGCTTCGGGCAAATAAGCGCGGTCGCAAATGCTGTGGGCGAGGGTGGGGTTTTTATTTTGTAAAAATGAAATAATAGGTTCGATAGTTGCGATGTACTCGTCGCGAAGATGATAGATACGATACGCGTTTTCGGTAAGTTCTATGTCATGCTCGGCTTTTTCGAGAGCTTCGAAGATTTGGGTAAGTCCCTGGACTGAAAATAGCTCCAAAATGACTTCAATCCCCAAGTCGGCTTGGTGAGAAACAACGCCCAACGTATTCAGAAATCCCTTTATGTAGGCCGTGGCAGGGTAGGGGGTATTTAGTTGAGTGAAAGGCGGCGTAAGTAGTAAAACCTTTTGCAACTGCTATTTTGTGAAGTTTTCGACCAATTCTTCGGCTTTAATAAGCGCTGATTCCAAATCGTCGTTGACCAAAATAACGTCAAATTTATTTTGAAACGACATTTCAAACTTTACTTTGAAGAGCCGTTTAGACAAGCTGTCTTCGGTCTCTGTCCCGCGCGCCATCAGGCGTTCTTTGATTGCTTCTTCGCTAGGAGCTTTTACAAAGATAGCCAAGGCTCGTTCTTTAAAATATTCTTTTAATTTTAAGCCGCCCTTGACGTCAACGTCAAACACAACGTGTTTGCCACTCGCCCATAAGCGTTCGATTTCTGATTTTAAGGTACCGTAGTAGCCTCCAGGATATACTTCTTCCCATTCAACAAACTCGTTGTTGTCAATGCGTTTTTTGAAATCATCGGGGGTAAGGAAGTAATAATCTTTTCCATCTACTTCATTGCGCCCTCGTCGGTCGCGAGTACAAGCTGAGATAGAAAATCCTAAGTTGTTATACTTAGAAAGAAGGTGTCTTACGATGGTTGTTTTACCAGAACCAGACGGAGCGGAGAAGATGATGAGTTTTCCTTCCAAAGCGTATTATATATTGAGTTTGGCTTTGATTGTAGCGACAAGATTGTCGGGGCAGAGGCGCTTATCAATTTTCGATTGAAGAGATTCTTTGACACACTTTTCGAGATGATACATTTTGATGCAATGCAAGCAGTGATCCATATTATTTCGGAAGTGTTCCTTCTCGTCTTCGGTTGCTCCGCCATCTAAGACCGCCTGAATTTTTTTCAGACACTCTTCATGGTGCTCGCAGTACTCTTTTTGATACTTCGCATTTTCTGTGGCGGAAGGTGACGATTGCATATCCAGTCCCATTGTAAAGGTTCAATAAATTCTTTGAATCTTTCTGTTTTTTTGTTATTTATTATCAAAAGGAAATCTTCAAAGAAAAAGTTCACAAACGCCATTGAGGGGATATTTTTACCTCATTTGGAACTGTAAACGACTTTTTATTTTCTAATCTCCACTATTCAAGATAAACCAATAAAAGCAAACAAATCGTTCATTAACAGCACAAATGTTTATCAGCAAACATTTTATGTGTTTGCTTTTGTGTGCTTCATCGTAGGGAAATGTACCCAGATGAGGATAAACATGATTGCTAGTGTTCGTCAGTATCGTAGCCCATGGAAGCGGCGTACGTTCTGAGCTTATCTTTGAGGAGATTCCGAGCACGGTGCAGACGAGAACGAACTGTACCAATCGGAATGTCCAGAATTTTAGCCATCTCTTCGTACGTAAATCCTTCGATGTCACAAAGGATAATAACTGTACGAAAATCGACAGGTAACGAATTGAGAGCCGTAGCCACCTCGTCGCCAATCATGTCCTGAACAGTCTCGATGCGCAAGTCGGTTGTATGGTCAACTTCAGCGGCTTCTTCTGAATTGTAGGTAGTTTCTACTTCTTGGTAGTCGACTTTAGAAGGTTCCTTACTACGCTTACGGTAGTCGTTAATGAAACTGTTTTTTAGGATTCTGAACAACCACGCTTTAGCATTAGTTCCCCGCTCGAAGGAAGAAATAAAACGGAAAGCTTTTAAATAAGTGTCTTGAACAAGGTCGTTAGCATCGTCCTCGTCCATGGTTAGCCTAAAGGCAAAGTTATACATGGAGTTTATGTGAGGCATAAACTCGCGCTTGAAGATGTCGTTGCGCTCGTTGTCGCTGTACGACGTTTCGGAGGCGGCTAAAGGTATTTCTTCGATTTCTTCTGACATAATGACTGACATGGCTGCCGTAAATTTACGAATTTTAACAAACCATCACCCTTCTCCGCAAATCATCTTTCTTCAATCAACAAAAACAATCCATGAAAGGTTATTTTTTTGTGATTATTTGTGAATGATTTTGTCCAGATTAGTTCGTACTAATATACGTCAAAAACTATTCCAATGGTTTTGAAGAAATAAAAATGGGGACAAAATGTCAGTCAAACAATAAAAAAGACTAGCGTGAAAAAAACTGTGTTAAGATGGTACTTACGGATGTGAAGATAATGCTACACACAATTTTTAAGAAGGTGTACGGAAGTACGCTGAGGCTGCCCGCTTCTATCAAAAACAGTATAATGTGGTGAATTGAAATCAGTATTAGGGTATACGACATGAACGTGGGGAAGCCAAGTTCTCTGATAGACAGGTGTAAGCGCCCTTCTATAAGTTTTTGTCCAAGTTGAAATCGAATAATGATAGGACGAAGATAGGCAATCATTACGGAGGCAGAGGCGTGTAAGCCAAGGGTATTATCAAAAGTATCAATAATAACACCCGTAAAAAAACTAATGGCTAAGAGGGCTGTGAGGTTGATTTCAAGCGGTAAGAACAAAATAGCTCCTACGTAAATAAAACAGAACGCATAGTCAAACAGCACTAAGTGACGTGCGACAAAAAGGTGAAGCAACACGTACACGAGCCATTTGACAACACTGCGAACTATTTCGTTTGGGTTCATTTGCGTTTGGGAGTAAGACTTTCTTGAAGCGACTGTTGTTGTTCCAATAGTTTATTTTCTACCAAGTACACGTATGAGATCTTCGAAAAGTCGGTAGAAAGTTTGAGGTCAATGTCAAAAAATGCTTGATCAGGTGCTACACGAAATGACTTGACAATACCAACGGCAATTCCTGGAGGAAAAACGACGTTTTGGTCGGAAGTTACGGCGGTATCTCCCTTCATAATTGTGGTATAACGAGAAATATCTTTCAGTTGAATAATGGAAGGTGTAGTATTATTTTCCCATTTGGCCGTTCCTTGGTCACGACTACGGAGAAGTTTGGTCGAGACCATAAATTGTGAATGTAAAATGGAAGTAATGACCGAGAAGTTTTTGTTGCAAATCTTCACTTTACCAACCACTCCCGTAGCTGATACAACGCCCATTCCTTCTTTCACACCGTCGGCATAACCTTTATCGATAGTCAAATAATTGTCGGTTCGGTGCGTGCTGTTTTCAATTACTTTGGCGATTGTCACAAATTTATACCGATTGGCAAAGGCAGAATCTGCTTGATAACCTACTGGAGCATTGGCGGGTTTTTGCTGTTGAAGTTTTGTAATTAACTCATTAAGACGGCGGTTTTCTTCTGCCAAGGCCGCATTTACATCCCGTAAGTTGGTGTACTCACGCGCGGCATTAGATAATTCAAGGCTCTTAGCACTGATTGTATTGGCCGTATTAAAGTACTCAACACTCCAATAGTTGTTGTTATTGACAAGCAACAAAAAGCTAGATACCTCTAACAAAACAAAGAGGATAAAATTGCGGTTACGCCCAATAAACTCAAATAGTTGGAGCATTTTTTTAGTCCACAGTCGGTAGTCCACAGTTGGTAGTCCATAGTCAATAGTAAGCTAATGTGGACTATCGACCATTGACTATGGACTGTAAACCATCCGAATAATTACTGAATCAATACCGATTTATACAAGTCTAAACTCTTTAGGATTTCGCCTGTTCCTTTTACAACCGCTTTAAGGGGGTCATCGGCGACGTGAATAGGGAGCTTGGTTTTGGCCGTAAGGCGTTTGTCCAAACCGTGCAATAATGCTCCACCACCTGTGAGGTGAATACCGTTGGTATAAATATCGGCAGAAAGTTCTGGGGGCGAAATTTCGAGTGCTTTCATTACTGCTTCTTCGATTTTAGAAATCGACTTGTCGAGGGCATAAGCAATTTCGCTGTAGGTTACTTTGATTTCTTTTGGAATACCCGTCATAAGGTCACGTCCACGAATCTCGAAGTCAGCTGGAGGGCTGTCTAATTCTGGTAAGGCTGAACCTACTTCGATTTTGATTTGCTCTGCCGAACGCTCTCCGATGAGAAGGTTGTGCTCGCGGCGCATGTAATCCACGATGTCTTTGGTGAACACGTCGCCAGCAATACGAATTGATTGCTCACACACGATACCCGAAAGGGCAATCACGGCGATTTCGGTCGTTCCGCCACCAATATCGACAATCATGGTACCGTTGGGTTGTGTGATGTCGATACCGATACCAATAGAAGCTGCAATAGGTTCATGGACCATATATACCTCTTTGGCACCTGCGTGCTCGGCGGAGTCTTTTACGGCTCGTTTTTCGACTTCGGTGATACCCGAAGGAATACAAATAACCATTCGATGCGAAGGCGTAAAAAAGCGATTGTTTGGAGCAATCATCTTAATCATCCCTCTAATCATCAATTCCGCTGCGGTAAAGTCGGCAATGACACCGTCTTTTAACGGGCGGATGGTTCTTATATTTTCGTTGGTTTTTTCGTGCATTTGCATCGCTTTGTGACCAATTGCCAGTACCTTCCCGTTGTTTTTGTCCAAAGCAATGATAGAGGGCTCGTCTACCACAATTTTACCCTTGTGAATAATGAGAGTATTGGCCGTTCCTAAGTCAATTGCAATCTCGCTCGTTAAAAAATCAAATAATGCCATATTGTTTGCTTTCGCAGAGTGACTAATGTTTATAAGCCGCAAAATTAAAGGAATTTATCGGCTTTTTGACAGAATACAAAACAAGTAATTTTTTTGATTAAAGTCTTGAAAATGAGTCGAACGTTTTATGACCTTTGACAAAATAGCCCCAAATCACACTCTTGGGCGCAATAGGCAGAAAATGAGCTTCTTTGGGCTGCCCAATTTCTACAATAATTTTTTCTCGTTTCTGAGATAAATTGCCTACAATCCACTTATAAAACGCAAAATGAGCCCGAATGATAGCCCAAATATTTGCCCATTCTCCTTTTGGTATAAACCGAACGGCGGAGATTCCATCTACTACTAATCTCCAAAAAATAATGCCGAAGCGATTTTTAGAAGGTAAGTTTTTGTAGAGCATCGCAAGGCTATTGCGGTAATTGAGGTAGGTTTTGAAGGGGTTGGAGGGCGGTAAAGTGCCGCCACCTACGTGATAGACCGTCGACTGAGGAAGGCAATAAATTTCGTAACCGCCTGTGTGCAAGCGCCAGCAAAGGTCGATTTCTTCCATGTGGGCAAAAAAGTCCTCGTCGAAGCCGCCTAGGTCGTGGAATAAATACCTCCGAATAAATAAGCAAGCCCCCGACGCCCAAAAAATGGGCATTGGGGTATCGTATTGGCCTTTGTCGGTCTCGCAATGGTCAAATATTCGCCCACGGCAGTAAGGAAAACCCAGGCAATCTATAAATCCACCCGCAGCGCCCGCGTATTCAAACTGCGTTTTATCGTGGTAAGCCAGTAGCTTGGGTTGGCAAGCGCCAACGTTGGGATGAGTGTCCAAAAACTGCACCATCGGAGCGAGCCAGTTGGCAGTGACTTCCACGTCAGAATTAAGCAAAACGTAGTATTCGGCCTCAATTTGGCCTAAAGCAGCATTATAGCCGCCCGCATAGCCTCGGTTTTGCGGAAGTTCTATCAACCGAACGCTGGGGTAGCGCGCGCGCGTCCAGGCCAAGGAATCGTCTTTCGAGGCATTGTCGGCTACGTAAATCGGATAAGATTCCGAATGTGCAATAACAGACGGGAGAAACTTTTCTAGAAAGTTTCTCCCGTTGTAATTCAAAATGACAATGGCGATTTTATCCATTGCGTATTATTTCATGAATTTACTCAAGTCCAAGCCTGGGATGTTTGGCAAAACGCCTTCGGTTGACTCTTGGATTCGAGCTTTGATTTTTTCTTCGATATTTTCCATCGCCCGATTTACCGCCGCAATAATGAGGTCTTGTACGACTTCGGCATCTTCGGGTTTCATCAAATCGGGGTCAATGGTTAGTTGAGTGACTTGTTTGTGGCCGTTTACGGTGACTTTCACCATGCCCGCACCAGCTTCTGCCGACTCGCTCAATTGGCCAAGACTTTCTTGGGCTTCTTTCATTTTGGCTTGGAATTCTTTTACTTTCCCAAGCATTCCCATCATATCTCCAAACATAGTTTTTTTCTGATTTTTAAGTGCGCAAAGATACACAATATCGGTTTATCTTTGGGCGATAACGCAACGTTCTTTTTCCAACAAATGTAGGTTTTCTTCGATGCTTAAGCGTGTTTTTTCGTTGTCAAACTCGTCGGCGTAGAGGTTTTTTAATTCGCGGCGTTTGATGGCTTCCAAAAACCGTCGAATGTCTTCTTTGGAGTCTAACAACAACGGAGGAACTACTGTAGGCTTGCCGTTATCGTCTTTGGCAACCATCGTAAAATATGAGGTATTGGTATGTTTTTGGGTACCTGAGCGGACGTTTTCGGCAATGACCCGAATGCCAATGACCATTGAACTACGCCCGACGTAGTTGACCGAGGCGTGCAACGAAACGAGTTCGCCCACCTCAATGGGTTGGAGAAAATTGACCCCGTCCACTGATACCGTCACTACGTACGTACCTGCGTGCTTAGACGCACAAGCGTAGGCCACCTTGTCCATGAGCGAAAGCAGGATTCCCCCGTGAATTTTACCTCCAAAATTGGCGTACGACGGAATCATCAACTCCGTAATGGTTGTTTGTGAGCTTGCGACTGATTTGGGCGTCATTATTTCTTCGCGTCTTTTAAGCTTACGTTTCCTTTGGCCAATTTTTCGGCTTCGTCAAAAAGGGTTACCGCTTTGCGAATACCTTCGTCCGTGTTGGACATGACTTGGTAAAATTCGTTGTTGAGGCCCCCTTTATCGCGTTTTTGGTAAGCATAACGGGCAATAAGCGCCTTGAGGTACGTACGAATGTAAGGTTTAGAACGGCCAAACTCTTTTTCGTTGAATTTGATATTATCGATGGTAGCGTTTTTAACTACGCCGTTCAAATCGGCATCGGTAACATTATAGCTTTTTAAAAACTCCGCAAAGGTTTGTTTTTCAAACTGTTTGCGGTTTTGATTGACGTAATTAAGGGCATAATCCCGCACGGTATTCTTGGCAAACAACTCGTACAAATACGGCGACATCATGCTGGTATCGCGCGGTACAAATACGTCGGGCGTAATCCCACCTCCGCCGTAAACAATCCGCCCTGCGTCGGTACGGTACTGAAGTTTAGGGTTATTTTTGATGCTGTCAGAAACGAACAACTCGCCGTGTTCGAAACGATTTTTGATGTCTTTTTCGTAGTCATCCAAATCACCCATTTTGTACGGTTTTTGGATGCTACGGCCACTTGGGGTATAATAGCGCGAAATGGTGATGCGTAGTTCGGAGCCGTCCGAAAGATTGACAGGCATTTGGACTAATCCTTTTCCAAATGAACGACGACCCACAATGAGGGCGCGGTCGTGATCTTGCAGTGCCCCTGCCACAATTTCAGAAGCCGAAGCACTACTTTCGTCGATAAGCACAACCACGCTACCATTTTCAAACATTCCTGCATTTTTGGCGCGTGTTTGGCGGTCGTAGCGGTCATCTTTACCATCGGTATAAACAATTAACTTATCCCCCGCCAACAATTCGTCCACCATGTTGGTGGCTCTATCCATGTATCCGCCAGGGTTGCCACGGAGGTCGAGCATGAGTTTTTTCATGCCTTGAGCTTTAAGCGAACTCATCGCGTTTTTAAACTCATCATAGGTAGATTCCGAAAAACGAGTCACTTTGATGTATCCTACTTCTTTGTCCATCATGTAAGCCGCATCTACCGAATAGGTTGGGATACGGTCGCGACGAAGTAAGAACGATAATGGTTTAGGGATGCCACGGCGCAAAATTTCGATTTTGACTTCGCTACCACGCGGCCCGCGGAGTTTGGAAAAAATGAAGGCATTGTCCACTTTTTTACCCGTAAAAATGTCGTTATTTACTTTTAAAATTTTATCCCCACTCTGAATCCCAGCGGCTTCTGAAGGGCCACCGACCAGAGGCGTCACTACGTAAACGGTATCTTTATAGAGGTTGAATTCGATACCGATGCCATCAAAACCGCTTTCGAGTTGTGAGCGTGCGGCTATGGCATCTTTGGGGTTAAAATAGTAGGTGTGAGGGTCGAGCTTTTCGAGCATTTTGGTAATGGAATAATCCACAAGCTCGTCGGTGTTGACGGTGTCAACGTAGTTATTATCAATGAGCTGTAATACTTCTTTGAATTTGGTATGACCGCGTGCTACGTCAGCAATTCCCTTGCTTCCACCAAAAAACGTAGCCCCCAACAACATACCAGCGGCAAGGGTAACACTCAATAAAATGGGTAAACGAACTGCCCAACGTTCGTTTTGTATCGGATTTTCCATTTGCTTATTTTATCTTAAAAAACACCTAAAGTAACGAACAAAGGCAAAAGGTAGTTTACAAACTTCAAAAATCTCTCCAAACTTTGCGTTATTTGTGACTAATATATATTCAAATACCCCATGAAACCCGAAAAAAAATTATTTCTTTTAGATGCGTTTGCTCTGATTTACCGTGCCCATTTTGCGTTTGTTAAAAATCCTCGAATTTCTTCTAGTGGACTAAATACCAGTGCTATTTTTGGTTTTGCCAATACTCTCTTAGAAGTATTAAAAGATGAAAAACCTACCCACCTTGGGGTGGCTTTTGATACACCAAAGCCTACTTTTCGGCATGTGCAGTTTGAAGCGTACAAAGCACAGCGCCAAGAACAACCCGAAGACATTACAACGGCGGTTCCGTACGTAAAACAGCTACTGAAGGCAATGTGTATTCCCATTTTAGAAATGGAAGGTTATGAAGCCGACGACGTGGTCGGGACGCTTGCCAAAAAAGCTGCCCGCGAAGGATTCGAGGTTTTTATGATGACCCCCGACAAAGACTACGGGCAGTTGGTGGAAGAGCACGTATATCTTTATAAACCAGCTATATCGGGGAAAGGTGTGGAGATTATGGGGCCAAAAGAAGTATGTGAGCGTTGGGGAATCAGCGATATTGGTCAGGTGGTGGATATGTTGGGACTGCAAGGGGATGCTTCCGATAATATTCCTGGGATTCCTGGTGTGGGGGAAAAAACAGCCCAAAAATTAGTAGCAGAGTTTGGTTCAGTTGAAAATTTAGTGGCTAATACCGATAAATTAACGGGTAAACTCAAGGAGAAAGTTATTGAAGGAAAAGACTTAGCGGTGTTGTCAAAACAATTGGCAACGATTGACATTAACGTGCCGATTGCCTTTGAAGAGGAAGATTTGCGCATGTGCGAGCCTAACCGCGAGCTATTGTCGTCGTTGTTGGATGAGCTAGAGTTTAAAACCCTTAAAAAACGCCTTTTGGGCGAAACGGAAGCCCCCGTAGCTATTCCTACCGCCAATAAAACGGGTCAATTGAACCTGTTTGGCGAAGCGCCAACGGCAGCATCTTCGGTGAGTAAGCCAAGCGAAGTGACTTCGGTAAGCACCGAATCAGTAACGAACAACGAGCGCCGTACGGTTGCTACTACGGCACACCGTTATCATTTGGTGAATACTCCTGAGCTTCGCCAATCGCTGGCGTATTACTTGAGCTTACAAGAATCATTTTGTTTTGATACCGAAACCACGTCGGTGGATGCCATTGATGCCGAATTGGTAGGATTGGCGTTTGCTTACCGCGATGGTGAGGCGTTTTATGTGCCTGTGCCCGCCGACCGTACCGAAGCGCAAACTATTGTGGAGGATTTTCGGGAAGTGCTTGAAAACGAAAAGATTGAAAAGATAGCACAGAATCTCAAATACGACATGTTGGTTCTGCAAAATTACGGAGTAGAGGTGCGTGGGCTATTGTACGATACCATGTTGGCGCACTACCTTATTGAACCCGACAAACGCCATAACATGGATGCGTTGGCCAATGCCTATCTCAACTACGAACCCGTGGCGATTGAGGTACTTATTGGTAAAAAAGGGCCTAAACAATTGACCATGCGGGATGCTGCCATTGAAAAATTGGTAGAATATGCCGCTGAAGACGCCGATATTACCCTCCAACTTAAGCATAAACTGCAACCACTTTTGGTCGAAAACCAAGCCGAGAAACTCTTCAAGGGTGTAGAAATGCCGTTGGTGCCCGTTTTGGCAGCCATGGAACGTGAGGGAATAAAAGTCGATACTAACGTTTTATCCGAAATGTCGGGCGTGCTGGAAATTGATATGAAGCAAGTGGAGCAAGAGATTTTTGGATTGGCAGGAGAGGATTTTAACATCGGTTCACCGAAACAACTGGGGGTCGTTCTGTTTGAAAAAATGAAATTGATTAAAAACCCCAAGAAGACAGCAACTGGACAATACGCTACGGGCGAAGATATTTTGTCGGATTTGGAATCGGAACACGAAATTGCGCGTAAGATTTTGGATTACCGCGAGTTGCAGAAACTAAAATCGACTTACGTGGATGCGTTGCCGCAGCTTATTAACCCTTCGACGGGCCGAATTCATACGTCTTTCAATCAGGCGGTGGCCGCGACGGGGCGTTTGAGCAGTACCAATCCTAATCTTCAAAATATCCCGATTCGTACGCCTCGTGGACGTGAGATTCGGAAAGCGTTTATTCCTAGAAACGAAGATTACGTGATTTTGTCCGCCGACTATTCACAAATCGAACTTCGTATCATGGCTGCTTTTAGTCAAGATGCTACCATGCTCGAAGCCTTCAATAAAGGCATTGATATTCACGCCAGTACGGCCAGTAAAGTATTTAAAGTAGCCCTCGAAGAAGTAACGTCGGATATGCGTAGAAAAGCCAAAATGGTCAATTTTGGTATCATTTATGGTATTTCGGCCTTTGGTTTAGCCCAACGCTTGGGGATTGCGCGGGGAGAAGCAAGTGAAATCATCAAAGCCTATTTCCAAGAATTTCCTGCCGTAAAAAGCTACATGGATATGGTGATTAACAAAGCGCGTGAACAAAAGTACGTTGAAACAATTTTAGGACGTCGGCGTTATTTGGCCGATATTGATTCTCAAAACCAAACGACACGTGGTTTTGCCGAACGAAACGCCATCAACGCCCCGATTCAAGGCTCAGCGGCGGATATGATTAAAGTAGCAATGATTAATATACACGACTTTCTGAAACGAGAAAAGTTACAATCGCGGATGCTTTTGCAGGTACATGACGAATTGGTGTTTGACGCGCACCGTGATGAAATCGACTTGTTGAACCACCACGTAAATGAATTGATGGTGAATGCCATTCCGTTGCCCGTAAAAATGGAAACAGGGATTGGTAAAGGAAACAACTGGTTAGAAGCGCACTAAAAAAGTCTGTTGGTAAATGTGGAAAAAAATCGCGTACTTACTTTGGCATCGTGAAGCAGTTTGCTCACAACCCGATGTATTCACTGGTAGAATTTTAATTTTGTAAGAATGAATGCAAAAGGTTTGATAATGAGTGGGTTGCTGGTTATGGCGCAAATGAGTGGGCAGGCGCAGCAGGTATTGGTCGTAAAATGGGCGATGATGGATAGTCTTTTTGCTCAAAAAAGCGATACTACCTACGTATTGAACTTCTGGGCGACTTGGTGCAAGCCTTGTGTGACAGAATTGCCGTATTTTGAACAAACCCAGCAAAAATACCTGAATCAGAAGCTCAAAGTGATTTTAGTTAGCATGGATTTTACTAGGGAATTGACAACGAGAGTGATTCCTTTTGTGACCGAACGAAAGCTAACCTCACAGGTATGGTTGCTCAATGAATCCGATGCCAATAGCTGGATTGAGAAGGTGAACAAAGAATGGTCAGGTGCTATTCCTGCCACCCTGATTTTCAATAATGCAAAGGGGAAAAAAGTGTTTTTTGAACAAAAACTTGACGCCCTCCGTTTGGAAAAGGAACTCTCTGATTTTCTCTGACTTTTTAACTTGATTTCGTCAAAATGGCAAACATACCAACAACCATGAAAAATAAGTTTTGGGCGACATTATTCGTAGCGTTGACAGTGAGTCTCGCAACGACCTTGTTGTTCCAACAGCAACGCGCGCAGGCTTCTTCGGTGGGGTATCCGATTGGCGGAACTGTCGCTGAGTTTAAGCTTCAAAATGCCAAAGGAGGAATCGTAAGTTTGTCGGATTACAAAGACAAAAAAGGCGTGATAGTAGTGTTTACTTGCAATCACTGCCCTTTTGCCAAAGCCTACGAAGAGCGCCTCATTGCATTGGATAAAAAATATGGGGCACTCAATTTTCCCGTCGTGGCGATTAACTCCAACGATGCCTCCGATTACGAAGACGAGTCGATGGACAATATGAAGAAACGAGCGAGCGAAAAAGGATACACTTTTCCTTATTTACAAGATGCAACGCAAGCCGTGGCAAAAGCTTTTGGCGCAACGCGTACGCCGCATGTTTTTGTTTTACGAAATGAAAATGCTAAATTCACGGTACAATACATTGGAACCATAGATGATAATTACCAAGACCCCACAAGCGTTACCAAACGCTACGTGGAAGATGCAGTCAACAACATTTTGGCGGGTAAGCCCGTCGTAGTGACCCAAACCAAAGCCGTCGGATGCGCGATTGGTTGGAAAGACGCTTAAAACAATTGGTAGTCTATATTTTACAGTCGACAGTAAGCAAAAAAGGACAGCCCCAAGCTGCCCTTTTTTGCTTTTCAGGAAAAAACGCAGTCACAAATTTTTCTGGTTGTGAACAACCAGAGGTACTCCTAATTCATCATCCAAAATTCGTTCTTCGTCATTCGTTCTCGCTTAATCTAGCAAATCCCATTTCCAGAGCCCGATTTTTGCCAAAAAGTAGCGGCTTGATACCCCTAAAACACCAAAGCCGTATTTCATGCTTCGTTGGAAATTGATAGACGATGCTTCTTCAAAATATTTGGTAGGGCAAGTTACTTCACCAATTTCGTAGCCTTTCCAGAAAATTTGGGCAATCATTTCGTTGTCAAATACAAAATCATCGTTGCATTTTTGAAAAGGAACGCTCCGTAAAACTTCCCCCGAAAACGCGCGGTAGCCCGTATGGTATTCGGAGAGTTTTTGGTTCATCAAAATATTTTGAGTCAAAGTCAAAATGCGGTTGGCGATGTATTTGTATATAGGCATTCCGCCTTTGAGAGCGCCTTTTCCTAAGATACGTGACCCAAACACGACCTGATATAGCCCATTGCCAATGATGGAAATCATGGCCGTTAACAACAGTGGAGTGTATTGATAATCAGGGTGAAGCATGATGATAATATCGCCGCCTAGCTCAAGGGCTTTGGTGTAGCATGTTTTTTGGTTGCCACCATACCCTTTGTTTTTATCGTGGCGAATGACGTGTTTGATGCCTAGTCGCTCAGCCACTTCAACGGTGTTGTCTGGACTAGCATCATCGACCAAAATAATATCATCTACCAAATCAAACGGAATTTCTCGGTAGGTTTTTTCTAACGTGAGCGACGCTTTATAAGCGGGCATAACGATGATTACTTTTTTTCCCTTATACATTAAAGAAATCAATTTTCAGTTCTACGCTCTTTTGTATGAGACCTATGGGGTTTATCAATGATATTCCTTGGTAAACCCCATGGGTTTGTTAGTAAGTGCGGCCGTAAAGTTACAATTAAAACGTCTCGGAGGGCTGATTCTCCAATTTTAGAAACGATTTTAAGCGACGAAATTGTTTTACTCCATAAATAATCTAGCTAAAAATGTGCCATCAAATGAGCGTTTTACGATTAGAAATGCAGATATTTAAGAAAGATTAATCGAAAAAACATGACTATGTACCAAGATATCCTCTTTTCGCAAGAAGCAGGAGTAGCCAAAGTAACGCTCAATCGCCCGTCGGTGTTGAACGCCCTCAGCCCCAATCTCATCGCTGAATTGGCAGATGTAGCACGAAAAGTTTCGTTGGATGAATCTATTAAGGTGTTTGTCGTTACGGGGGCTGGTCGGGCATGGTCGGCAGGGGTTGACCTAAAAGCGTTGAATGAAAGCATCGAAGGGGGGCACTTTTCTAACTTTGAAGTAATGGAAATGGGTGCGGCTTTTATTCTGACGCTACAAGCGATGCCTCAAGTAACAATTGCCAAAGTCAACGGTCATTGTTACACAGGAGCTACCGAATTGATGCTTGCGTTTGACTTAGTGTATGCTGCCGACGAAGCCCAAATCGGGGACACGCACACTAAGTGGGGGATTGCCCCCAAATGGGGAATGACTCAGCACCTGCAACAAAAAGTAGGTTTGATGAAGGCGATGGAACTTTCGTTTACGGCCCAACCCGTGTCGGGCAAAGAGGCAGAGCGGATAGGGTTGGTAAACAAGTCGGTGCCCTTGGCAGAGTTAGAACCGACAGTAAACCAAGTAGTTGAAAAAATAAAAGGTAATTCGGCGCAAACCATTGCCGCCATGAAAAACATGTATTATTTCGGTGCCCAACATGGTCTTCACCGAGGCTTAGAATACGAATGGCAAGCCGATTTTAAAATCACCGACCGCGAGGAGTTTTTGAGGAATTTTGAGAAGAATAAGTAGGTTCAATTCACCACTCCACCACCACCAACCCCACTCCCTGGCGCTCCAAGGAAGTAGTAATAATCAGCTGATTATTTTGAACGGTTTGGGTTTGAGCTGCGCCTAGCTGTGCCAACTGCCCCGCTTTCTCCAGTTCCTTGATTTGCTCGGGAGTTGGATTAGTAGGGGAACCCATTTTTTTCCATACTTCGTAGCTGTTGCTATGTTGGCTGTCGATGCGGTAGTGGGTAATTTTGACCTTTTTGGCAGGAAGGTGGTCAAACGTTAACTGTACTGGAGAAGCAGCGGAAGAAACGTCGTCGTCGTGGTAGTTCCAAAAAAGTACGGTGGCTTTTCGTTGATCTTTGGCGGCCAATCCACCCACGTCGGGGGTCGTTTTTCGTACGCTCGAATCCCGAACCGTTAAGGTGGGATACATCAAGTTTCCTTTGACTTCTACGCGTTGGCCGCTCATTTTGCCAAACATCCGAAATACGTTCAGCACGGGTTTGTCCACGCCGTTGGTGGCCAAATCGCGGAATCCATAAAACCAAGGTTGATCTTCAAACTCAAATGACCACGACACGGCCCCTTTAAAATTGACTTGGTGGAGGTCGGCCAAGGCGTATTTTCGGGCAAAAGATGCGGCGGTGTAGCTTGAGTACATGGTGCCGTTGCGGTAGGCGTTTTGTGGGTCGGTTTTCATACCACAGGCCGCGCAGCCTTCGGGGTCAGACTCACCGATGACGATGGGCAAGTGTTTTAATTCGGGAAAAGAAGCAACTATCTGAAAACCCGTTGAAATGTCACGAAGCTGCGTTCCCATGTTCATCTGAACGTGCCCGTTGATGAGTTTAGGCGCGCCTTTGGCATGAAAGGCAATAAAATCGAGGGGAGTGCCGATTTTACCTGTTACGTAATTGGTATCAGAAACACAGTGTTTTAAGAATTTTTTCAGAAAATCACCACCACGGCTTCCCGCAGGGCCTGTGACGTGAGGGCCGCCGATTTTGGCCGTTGGTAATGCGCGCCGAACGGCATCGACCGAGTAATCGTATAATTTGCAATATTCCTGTATCGTGCCGCCCCAATAAGGGCTGTCGGGTTCGTTCCATAGCTCCCAGTACCAGCTTTCGACTTCTTTTTTGCCGTAACGTTCTACCGAATGTTTTACCCACTGATGGACCAATTCGGCCCATTTGGAGTAATCTTTGGGAGGGTGCGTCCAACCCGTAAAAATCGAAGTGTAGTGCTGACCAGGTGCCCATTGGTGGCGATAGGGGTGAGGTTTGGTCGAAAGTGCTTCGGGCATGAATCCAATTTGAGCCATCGGTTTCATCCCCCGTTCGATGTACGTATCAAAGATTTTATCCACAATCGTCCAGTCATAGACAGGATTTCCTTGGGCGTCTTCGGTGTAAGCGTTGGTCGAGCCCCATTTGAGCGCGGGAGTGCCGTCGCCTGTGGTTAGCAAATTATGAGCGCGAACATAAACAGATACGGGGCTAAGCGCAGAAAGCTCAGACAACAGCTTTTTGCCGTCTTTCATGTAGGTATAATTTGGCTCGTCATACCCAAACCACGCCCACGCAGGGTGCATGAGGCCAATTTCTTTGTTAAGGTCGATTTTCAAAGTAACATTTTGAGAAAAGACCACTTGGCAGTATAAAAGTAAAATAATAATAGCAATGTGAAAAATATTCTTCATCGAAGGGGATAGGAAACGTTGCGGAAGAGGATTTTGATTTTTATGTAATAAGTCTAAAAACGAAAACTTTACCCTTCGGTTTTTGTTTTTCCAAGAAAAGGGCGCAGCAAAGACCCTTTTTTTTGACTAATTTTGCGAAATCTTACACACAATAGACCGCTCTGATAAATCGGATGAAAATCAGTCTTCACCAACAAGAATCCTTTGAGCGCCGTCACCACGGCCAACGTCCCGAAGAGTTACAAGAAATGCTAAAGACCATCGGAGTAAGTACTGTCGATGAGTTAATTGAGCAAACCGTTCCTGCCGCTATTCGTTTAGCAAGGCCGTTAGAGCTACCGGCTCCCAAATCGGAGTTTGAGTACCTCAACGACTTGAAAAAAGTCGCCCGTCTCAATCGCATTTACCAGTCATATATCGGTACGGGTTACTACGATACGATTGTTCCCAACGTGATTTTGCGTAACATTTTGGAAAACCCTGCATGGTACACGGCTTACACGCCGTATCAAGCAGAGATTGCGCAGGGACGTTTGGAGATGTTACTCAATTTCCAAACAGCGGTGATTGATTTGACAGGAATGGAGATTGCCAACGCCTCGCTTTTGGACGAAGCCACGGCAGCTGCAGAAGCAATGACAATGCTTCATAGCTTGCGTACAGGAGCTAAAAAGAAAGCGGAGACGTTTTTTGTATCGGAGCGCTGCCATCCACAAACCATTGATTTGATTTATACACGTGCTACTCCGTTGGATATCAACGTCGTAGTGGGTGACCACTCTAAAGTAGACTTGACCGACCCCGCCATATTTGGGGTGTTGGTACAATACCCAGCCACCGACGGAGAGGTCATTGACTATACTGATTTTATTGCCGCTGCCCACGAACTGAACGTATTTGTGGCAGTTGCGGCTGATTTGTTGAGCCTTACGCTGTTGAAAGCTCCTGGTGAAATGGGAGCAGACGTAGTAGTAGGTTCGGCACAACGTTTTGGCGTTCCGATGGGATACGGTGGGCCACACGCTGCGTTTTTTGCCACCAAAGATGCCTACAAGCGTCAGATTCCAGGGCGTATCATTGGGGTGTCGGTAGATACCGAAGGAAACCGTGCGTTGCGCATGGCCCTCCAAACGCGTGAGCAGCACATTCGTCGCGAAAAAGCCACTTCTAATATTTGTACAGCGCAGGTATTACTTTCTGTGATGGCTGCTGCGTATGCAGTTTACCATGGCCCTGAAGGCTTAAAAAGCATTGCTTCAAAGATTCAAGGATTAACGAAGGCGTTTGTAGATGCCATTTCGGAAATGGGGTATGAAGTAGCGACTCAAAACTATTTTGACACAGTAACGGTCAATGTGCGTGATGCCAAAAATTTAGAGGAAGAGGCACTCAAGCGCGGTATTAATTTGCGCTACAACGCCAACGGTTCGGTAGGAATTTCGTTTGACGAATCGAAGACATTTGCCAACCTGATTGAATTGTTGGACTTGTTTGCAACGGCGTCGGGAGAAGGCATCGAAATGAGCATCCCTGACGAAGTAGAAGTATCGCTACCTGCGAACTTGGCCCGCGAATCGGTGTATTTGACGCATCCTGTTTTCAATAACTACCACACGGAACATGATATGCTTCGCTATTTGAAGTCGTTGGAAAACAAAGATTTGTCGTTGGTTCATTCGATGATTTCGTTGGGAAGCTGTACAATGAAGCTCAACGCAACGGCCGAAATGATTCCAGTGACGTGGCCAGAATTTGGCAAAATGCACCCGTTTGCGCCTATCTTCCAGACCGAAGGGTATCAGTTGTTGTTCAAGCATTTAAATGACTGGCTTTGTGAAATCACAGGTTTTGCGGCTATGTCGCTTCAGCCAAACTCAGGAGCGCAAGGTGAATACGCAGGTCTATTGACCATTCGTGCTTATCACGAAGCGCGAGGAGAAAGTCACCGCAACGTGGCACTGATTCCGTCGTCGGCGCATGGTACGAACCCAGCTTCGGCAGTAATGGCAGGGATGAAGGTAGTTGTAACGAAGTGTGATGAGCGCGGAAACATCGACGTCGAAGATTTGAAAGCGAAAGCAGAACAATATAGCAACGAACTCTCGTGTTTGATGGTGACGTATCCGTCAACGCACGGGGTGTTTGAAGAAAGTATTATTGATATTTGTGCACTTATCCACAGTCACGGTGGACAAGTGTATATGGACGGTGCAAACATGAACGCTCAAGTAGGACTTACTAGCCCTGCAACTATCGGTGCCGATGTTTGTCACCTCAATTTACACAAAACATTCTGTATTCCTCACGGTGGTGGTGGCCCAGGTATGGGGCCCATTGGCGTAGCAGCGCATTTAGTTCCGCACTTACCAGGGCACGTTAACAGCCCCCTAACCCCCAATGGGGGCAAGGGAGCTGGGGCCGTTTCTGCGGCGCCTTATGGCTCGGCAAGCATTCTGACTATCTCGCACGCTTACATCGCCATGATGGGAGGCGAAGGGTTGACAAATGCGACCAAAATGGCCATCATAAATGCCAATTATATCAAGCAACGCTTGTCGGGTGAAGGGCAATTTGAGATTTTATATACTGGAAGTAACGGACGTTGTGCGCACGAAATGATTGTTGATTGCCGTCCTTTCAAAGCCGTAGGTATCGAAGCCGAAGACCTTGCCAAACGCTTGATGGATTACGGTTTCCATTCACCAACCTTATCATTCCCTGTGGCAGGTACGTTGATGATTGAGCCTACCGAATCAGAATCAAAAGCGGAATTAGATCGTTTTTGCGATGCCCTTTTGAGTATTCGTGCCGAAATTCGTGAAGTAGAAGAAGGCGTGGCCGATAAAGTAAATAACGTATTGAAAAATGCACCACACACGGCTCGTATTGTATTGACTGAAAGTTGGGATCGTCCGTACAGTCGTGAGAAGGCGGTCTTCCCATTGCCTCACTTGCGTTTCAACAAGTTTTGGCCAAGTGTAAGTCGTATTGATTCAGCTTACGGCGACCGTAACTTGGTCTGCTCGTGTATTCCCGTAGAAGAGTATGCACAGGTAGAGGCATAGCTAAGTTACTATTTAAGCATAAAAAAGGGGGGAGGCTGAAACAATCAGCCCCTCCCTTTTTTATGTATCTATGTGGTTTTGTTTAATTTTTTTGCAAAAAAATTAAACAAAACCACATAGATAGAAGGTTATATGAGTAGTGTAATTAATTATCTACCCATTTAAATCAACAAACTTACTTAGTATCATGAACATCCATTGGAAAACACTCAAGACAGCTTCATTGGCATTGACAGTTTTGGTCAGCAGTTTATTTTTAATGAGCTGTGAGAAGGATGAACCAGCTCCCAACACCATTACTGACGTAGTGCTTCAAAACAATGACTTTACCATCTTACGGGCGGCAGTGAGTCGGGCTGGCTTGGCAGATGCCCTGAGGGCAGGCACGCTTACGGTTTTTGCACCAAACGATGCGGCTTTCACAGCATCAGGCCTTGACCTTGCTACGGTCAACAGCTTAGATGTAAATACGCTCAAAGCGGTGTTACAGTACCACGTATTGGCAACAAAAAACCTTTCGACAGACCTCCCAACGGCGAGTAATACGGAAGTGACTACGTTGGGTGGAACAAAAGCTTACATTACTAAAGGTACTGCTGGGGTATCTATCAACGGGGCTAAAGTGGTCGCTGCCGACGTCGCTGCCGACAACGGGGTTATTCATGTCATCAACCGTGTGCTGTTGCCTCCTGTGGGCAATTTGCTTCAAGTAGCTCAAGGAAATACCAACTTTACGTTTTTGGTGGCAGCGCTTAACAAAGTAATTCAAGCAAACCCAACAGTGGGTGCAACGGTTACTTCGGTTTTGACAGGTAGCTCACCTTACACGGTGTTTGCTCCAACTAACGCAGCATTTCAGGCGACTCCTTTTAACAGCGTCAACGCGATTAATGCTGCAAGTGGTGCTACTTTGACCGCTTTGACTAATGTATTGCTTGCGCACGTTGTGGCTGGCCGAGTATTTTCTACCAATCTTGTAGCAGGTACAGTTGTGTCAGCAGGGCAAGCCCCACTCACAGTGACATTGGGTTCGACAGTACAAGTACGTGGCGTTGGTAACGGTACTAATAACGCCACTGTCACTTCTGCTGATATTATTGCGACCAACGGTGTTGTTCACGTCATTGACCGTGTGATATTACCATAAGCAATTTTTCGGAAACATGATTAAAAGCAGTATAAAAGGGCATCATTGGTCATAAAAGCTCTGTCAAAAAGAGGGTACTATTGCTCATCACAATAAACCAATCCTCCCAATGAAAAGAAGAGAACCAATTTCGCACATCATGACCAAAAATGTAGCCACTGTTCAAGTTTCCGACGATTTGCATGATGTTATTGACTTAGTAAAAAAGAACCACATTCGACACGTTCCAGTATTAGAAGGTCACGATGTGGTAGGAATCATCAGTAGTACAGACATCAATCGTTTGACCTTCAGTTCACTGTTTGAAAATCAAGAAGGTGCCGACGAAGCCATTTTGGAAATGTTGAGTATTTCACAAGTGATGACTCAAAAACCACGTACGGTAGAGGCAAGCTTGAGTATTCGGGATGTAGCAGAAATTTTGGCCTCAGAAGAATACCACGCTTTACCCGTTGTCGAAAATGGCCAACTTGTAGGAATTGTGACAACGACAGACGTCATCAAGTACCTATTGGAACAATACTAACAGTTGATAAAACATTCTTTCGGCCGGAGCAGTTTGTCAAGAGACAAGTTGCT
>JALQYJ010000075.1 GCA_023254175.1 Runella sp.
TTCTTTGCCACGACGCTCAAAACTGACAGATTGGCAGTTGGCCGCTATTCCAAAAGTCCCTCACAACGCGATTGAAAAGGCAAAGGTGAAACCAAAAAATTTTAAACCGAAAACTTTAAATAAGAAACTGAAAACCAAAAACATTCACTAAAAAAAATACGATTAGATTATGTTTTAAAAAAAATCACTTATTTTGTTATTGTACAATCGCACCACTACTTTTTACTCAAGTGTATAAAAATACATTGTTTACCCTTGAACTTCTAAGAAAGGTTGTTGATTATATCTTCATATGTTCTATATCTAATAAATCTTACCGTTATGCGTATCGTTACAAAATGGCTTTGTGCAGCAACTTTGAGTGTTGCCATCGTAGGGTGCCAAGTGGCACTCACTCCCACCGAACAGTCCTCTTTAGTACCTTCACACAACTCCGCTCGGGCAGGCATTAACTATGTCGATAATGAGATGCTTGTAAAGTTCAAAGCAGGCACTGCATCAAGTAAAAAGGCAGAAGTTTTGGCTCGACTTGGCGGAAAAGTAAAAGAAGAAATTTTTACCAAAATGATGAGTCGTCTTGGTGACGACCAAGGCGTACTTCTCGTGGAACTTCCACTACCCGCTCTGGAGGCGATTGCCCAAGCTAAAGGTCTAGGCGAAATTGAGTACGCAGAACCTAACTACATCTACACCACAGATGCAACCTCCAACGACACCTACTTTACCAATGGCTCACTTTGGGGAATGTACGGCTCGGCTACAACCCCCGCCAATCAGTACGGTAGTCATGCGGCGGTGGCTTGGCAAAATAACCACACAGGTTCAAACACCGTTTATATAGGTATCATCGACGAAGGCTATATGTACACTCACGAAGACCTAGCCGCCAATGCGGGTGTAAACCCTCGCGAAATTGCGGGAAATGGGATAGACGACGACGGCAATGGCCTAAAAGACGACGTATATGGTTGGGATTTTGCAGGAAACAACAATACTGTTTTTGATGGAGTTAATGATGACCACGGCACACACGTGGCAGGAACCATCGGCGGTGTAGGTGGCAACGGCAAAGGAGTCGCAGGGGTTTGCTGGAATGTTAAGTTACTCAATGCCAAGTTTTTGGGTAGTACAGGTGGCACAACTGCCAACGCTATCAAAGCCGTTGATTACTTTACTGATTTGAAAATTCGCCACGGTATCAATCTGGTTGCAACTAGCAACTCATGGGGAGGGGGAGGGTTCTCTCAAGCTCTCTTCGATGCCATTGTACGCGCCAACAACGCAGGAATTTTGTTTATTGCTGCCGCTGGCAACAACAGCAGCAACAACGACGCTACGGCCAACTATCCATCTAACTACAACGTTGCAAATGTTATCGCCGTGGCTTCTATCACTAACACAGGGGCTTTATCGAGTTTCTCAAACTACGGGGCTACACAAGTTGACTTAGGGGCCCCTGGTTCAGCGATTTGGTCTACCGTACCGAAGAAATCGGGAAGTAAAATTATATCTGCCTACGCCAGTTATAACGGTACTTCTATGGCTACCCCACACGTATCAGGCGCAGCCGCTTTATACGCAGCTTCTAATCCTGGTGCTAGTGCTGCCACTATCAAGAACGCGCTCTTATCAACAGTCACTCCTACAGCTTCGCTCAGCGGGAAAACGGTTACGGGTGGTCGACTCAATGTCAGTACTTTCTAAAAGCCGTTGTGCTAAAATAACAACAAAAAAGGGTTCTCTTCCAAGAACCCTTTTTTGTTACCTAAACCCGCCCTGATCATAGAAGGTGCGGCGACGTGATAGCTTCAGGTCGCGTAAAAGGGCTGATTTAGCTCGGATTTCAAAGTTGTAATTATTGGCACGAAACCCCGACCCCGCAAAGGGCGTCCAGTTGAATGACATTTCCCAGCAGTGCAAATCGCGAATGATACCGATGTTAGTAATAGAAGGGGCCTTAGCAACCACGTCTACCCCCGTCGAATACGTAAACTTCCATTTGGGAGTCAGGCTAAAATCACCTTGCATCGTCAATGCCTGAATAGTCGTAGCTTTGGCCAACCCCTGCTTTGAGTACCCAAAGTTATAACTAAAGTTAATCGTCCACGGAATATTAAAGTCAACATATGCTTCGGGGTTGGCATTAATCATCCGTTGTTGTTCTTCGGTATTAGGCGTGTTTGATTTTTTAGGTTTATCAGCACCCTTAGGCGCAAAACGCGTCGTTAGAGCAAAGTTCATGTTCGACAACTTGGCCAGCCCCTGGTTAGCCATCACCGCATAGGTATTGATTTTTCGCCCAACAGTACCATAAGCGGCATCTTGCACGTAGGCATAAGGGTCGAAATTTGCCGAGAAGTTAAAATTTAAGTTTTTGAATAGCTGTGCATTGGCTGCCAAGCTAATGTCGGACATATTGAGCGAGTCGGCCATGAGGTTATACGAACCGTTCAAACTTAAGTTGTCTAAAATAGATTTTTTTTCAAATTGCTTGCCTGTAGAATCGGATTTAGGACGTAGTTTGGCCTCAAATAAGTTATTCAAGCTCCACGAAATCGCTGCCGCTGAAGTACCTGAGGTGGTTAAGTTTCCGCCCACGGTACGATAGCGATTTAAGTAGCGTACTTCTCCATTTTGGTTTACCACCGTCTTTTCGTACAAATTTGACTGGTCGGGTACGTAGCTGATACTTGCCGAAGGAATCACAGTATGTCGAATGGCCTCCAGGCGTCTGCCTTTAATAAAAAAAGTTCCGTAAAGGCGGGTGTTCACACTAGCACTGAACGAAACATTATTAACAAAATAAAACCCTTTGAGCGTATCTACTTGTACTTTGTTTTCCCCTTTGTAGGTGTACTTAAATTTTTGCGTAAAGGCATCTCCCGACATCGAAATCCCTGGGGTGATGTTGATGTAGCGAAATAGCTTGATATTAGGCAACGATATTGGAATCGAAAAGCGCCCTGTAAACTGTGAATTATTGATAAATTGGCTAAACGTCTCGGCGTTCAACGCATAGGTAGTAACAGGACTCGTACTACTTCCAACCACGTTGGTGGGAGGATTGGCCCAAACAAACCCCAAACGAGCGCTCGATGTATCGGCAAAAACGATGTTATTATTGGCCGCAAGTCCTCCACTAAAATCCATTCCTAAGCGAAAACTCTCGTACCACGCACCCGTCCCGCCTTTGAGCGCAAAAGGCGCAATCTGGTTAATTCCAAAGTTAAAATCAATACCCGCATCAATCGCACCTGGGTCAATTTGATTTCCATTGGCATCTACTTTAGAACGGTCTGGGAAACGTTGGTTAACACGCAGACTGGTTCCCATCCGCGCAAACTGCCCAAACTGCTTATTGTATTGTACCGAAGACCCCGCCACATTTTGGATGTAGCGCTGTGTACTAAATTCATTAAACTGGTTAAAACTATTGCTACCGATATTGACCGATGCCCCAAAGCTCGACGTACCGCGTGTAACTGGCGTATGGGTCCAGTTGAGGCTAAAGTCGTTACGAGGTTTGTTTAATACTTTGATTTCGTTTCCTTGGACGTTTCGGTTAAAACGCAAGTTAAAGTTTCCATTGAAACGATATTTAACTGCATACGGCATGGCCACCCCTACCCCCCAGCTTCCTTTAGAGTAGATTTGCCCCGTAATACTCATGTTGATTTTATCACTAATTGCCCAGTAGTAGCCACCGTCTCGCAAGTAATACCCTCGGCCATTGGGTTCTTCTCCATACGTAGGCATAATCAATCCCGAAGTACCAATTTCTTTCTTTTTGGGAATGGGAAAGAAACCAAAAGGTAAACCAAGGGGTAAAGGCACATCGGCAATCACCAAATTAAATGGCCCCGAAATCACTTGTTTTTCAGGAATAACTTTGATTTTCTTGGCCGCAATATGAAAGTGGGGGTGCGTCAAGTTACAGGTCGTATACACCGAACCGCGAATGTACATATTGTCTTCTGCATCTTTCTTGACGGTAGTTCCCCGTATGTTTCCATCGCCTTGCTGAGTAACGATACCCTTGATAAACCCTTTTCTTGTTTTGAAGTTGTACCGAAGTTCTTTGGTATCGTATTTTTCCCCATTGTCTTCAAAAATCGGTTGCCCAATCCATTTTTTGGAAGTAGAATCGTAGGTTCCTTTGGCAAAAACTTCGTTCGTTGTCCAGTTTAAGCGAATGTAATCGGCTTGCAACATAATAGTACCGTAGGTCACTTTGGCTTGTCCGTAGAGATGTACCTCTTGCGCTGCGGGATCCATAATCGTCGAATCTTTGGCACTGTACACTACCGTACTTTTCAAATCACTCTGGGCCGCGAGGGTGTCTTTTTGGGTGCTATCAGCATTGGCCAACGCGACTCCAATTCCAGGAAGGGTGCGTTTTTTCAGCGAATCAGGCGTAATGGCCTGATTCATTTGCTTACGAGGAAGTAGCTTTTGGGCCATTGACCCAAAACTGCCCATCACAATAAGGGCCAAAAATACCAGCCATTGGGCTGTACTTGCGATACTCTTCGGTGCTTGTAGAGACAATTTTACAACTACTTTATTTGCAAAAGTACGGCATTCCGCGTTTGAAAGGGTCGAAAGTTTGTTAAAAGTTATTAAAGACTTGCTTTTATGGGGCTTCTATTTAATCAACCCATCAGTAAAATCAGGCCTACAGAGCCTTAAAACGTCAGACTGTTAAACTTCGTATCTCCTATGAAACACGCCTTTGCAGGGGTGCTTGCCATCACCTTTTTAGTTTCGAGCTTCAAACAAGCGAATTTAAGTCCTCTACCGCCAGAGCATCCTAACATTTTATGGATTACTTGCGAAGACATGAGTTATCAGCTGGGTAGTTTTGGAAATAAACTGGTACAAACGCCCCACCTCGACCAGCTTGCGGCTGAAGGTACACGCTACACCAATGCCTTTGCTACGGCTGGAGTTTGCGCCCCCAGCCGTTCAGCAATTATTACAGGAATGTACCAACAATCCATCGGGACGCAGCACATGCGAACGCTAGCAGCATCGGCAGTAGCTCCCGACGCCTATCCGCCTGGTTTTAAAGGCTATTCGGCCGTCATTCCTGACGAGGTCAAGTGCTTCCCTGAGTACCTACGAGCAGCAGGGTATTATTGTACCAACAACTCCAAAGAAGACTATCAGTTTGAAGCGCCTCCGACCGCTTGGGACGAAAGCAGTGTGCGGGCGCATTGGCGCAACCGACCCGATAAAAACCAACCATTTTTTGCCGTTTTTAATTTCACTGTCACGCACGAGTCACAGGTATGGGCGCGGTCGAAAGAACCTTTGCTCGTCAAACCCGAGGATGTCACCGTACCTCCCTATTACCCCGATACCCCAGAAGTTCGCCTTGATATTGCGCGGCATTTATCCAACGCCATGGTGATGGACCAACAAGCGGGTAAAATTTTGGAGCAACTTCGTGAAGACGGCCTCTCCGATAATACCATCGTATTTTTCTTTTCTGACCATGGTGACGGTCTCCCCTATGTCAAGCGAGAAATTACCCAACGAGGCTTGCGGGTTCCTTTTATTATTAAAAATCCATTCGCCCCTACTACCCAACAAGGAAAAGTAGACAACCAACTGATTAGCTTCGTTGATTTGGCTCCAACCCTGCTGTCATTAGCACATATCCCCATTCCTACCCATTTACAAGGGCAAGCATTTTTGGGAGAACAAAAAGCCAAAAGCCCCCGAAAATTTGCCTTTGCCGCCCGCGACCGAATGGACTCTGAATACGACCGCGTACGAAGTGTCCACGACGGGCGCTACCAGTACCTCCGCAACTATATGCCCGAAAAGCCATATTACCAAAACATTCGCTACCGACTTCAGCAACCCTCAATGCAATCCATTCTAAAACTCAAAGAAGCAGGTCAGCTCAACGCTACACAGCTACGATGGTTTAGCCCCAGCAAGCCTACCGAAGAATTATATGATTGCCAAAGCGACCCTCACCAATTTGTCAACCTTGCAGAGGTGCCTCAGTATCAGCAAAAATTACAAGAAATGAGGAACATCTATGACCGTTGGATTCAAAAAGTAGGCGATAAAGCCGCCGAGCCCGAAATGGAAATGGTCAACCGATGGTGGGGAGGGAAAGACGCCCCTCCACAAACGCAAATCCCGATTATCTCCGTCAATTCTTCTAAAATTACGTTAACTTGCGCCACCAAAGGAGCCTCTATTGGATACAAAAAACATTGGAAAGAAACAAGTTGGCAGGTGTACACCCACCCTTTAGAGCTTCCCAAAGGCGATTCGTTGTACGTCATTGCACAGCGGATTGGTTACCGACGTAGTGGAATTGTTACTTATCCTCAATTATAAACCCACGTTCAAACCCAAATCACTATTACTATGTCAAAAACTCAAGTAGCCGTAGTTGGTCTTGGCTTTATCGGACCAGCCCATATCGAAGCTTTACGCCGTTTGCCCGACGTTGAAGTAGCAGGTATCGCCGATTTTTCGGCCGAAATCGCGCAAGCCCGTGCCCAATCTCTTGGCACAGCGGCTTACGATTCGTTTGACGACCTCCTTCGCGATGACTCTATCGAATGCGTTCATATCTGTACGCCCAACTTCCTTCACTACGAGCAAGCAAAAAAAGCGTTGTTGGCGGGTAAAAATGTGGTTTGCGAAAAACCACTTGCTACCACAACCGCTCAAGCCGAGGAATTGGTAGAGTTGGCCGACAAATTGGGATTGGTCAATGCGGTTCACTTCAACCTCCGCTACTACCCGTTGATTCGTCAGATGAAAACAATGCGTGAAAAAGGCGAACTCGGTGATATTTATTCGGTACAAGGTAGCTACTTACAAGACTGGCTTTTCTTACCAACCGACTACAACTGGCGTTTGGAGCCTTCACAATCGGGCGACTCGCGCGCCGTTGCTGACATCGGTTCGCACTTATTCGACCTTATCGAGTACATCACAGGGCTTCACATCACCGAAGTAATGGCCGATTTTAATACGGTTCACAAAACACGTATGAAACCTAAAAAAGCCATCGCCACTTACTCAGGCAAGTTACTCCAAGCGTCTGACTACGAAGAAGTACCGATTACTACCGAAGATTTTGCCTCAATTTTGTACCGTTTCGACAATGGTAACACAGGGGTAGCGACGGTAAGTCAGGTATCAGCAGGTCGTAAAAACCGTTGTACGCTCGAAATAAGTGGGGCAACCCAAACTTTCAACTGGTGCTCAGAAACTCCGAACGAAGTATGGATGGGACGTCGTGAATCGGCCAATCAAGTATTGATGCGCGACCCTGCCCTTGCCCACGAAGAAGCACGCGCTTTGATGACCTTCCCGGGTGGCCACAACGAAGGCTTCCCTGATACCTCGAAGCAATTGTTTAAAGAGGTTTACGCGGCTATCCGCAATGGCAAACCTGCCAACCCAACCTACCCAACGTTTGCTGATGGCTTACGCGAGCTCAAGCTTTGCGACAAAATCGTAGAAAGTAGCCGCCAACGCCGCTGGGTACAAGTATAGGAAGCTAAAAACCTTACGAGTTTTGAAACCTGTAAGGTTTGATAATATTTCCGTAACTTTGCGGAGAAAACAGTATTTTTACATCGTACCGCCACTGACCTTTAGCCCTCTTTTTGAAGAGTTTGAAGCCAGTGGCAGTACGATTTTTTATTTACTTATATTTACCCTAATGGAGCCAATTAAGATTGCCATTCTGGACATGTACGATGGCTACGCCAACGAAGGTATGCGTTGTATCAAAGCCATCACGGAGCGTTTTGTCAACCAGAATGGTATGAACGCTACTTACCAAATTTTTGATGTTCGTCAAAAATGTGAAGTGCCCGACCTGGGTTTCGATATTTATATTTCATCAGGCGGCCCAGGCAATCCTCAACCCGCAGGCGAGCCGTGGGAAAAGCCTTTCTTTTTGCTCCTCGACCAACTCTGGCAACACAACCGCCAACCGCACCACCCCCGTAAAAAGCACCTCTTTCTGATTTGTCACTCATTCCAAATGGCGTGCCTGCATTGGGGGGTGGGACTGGTTTGTAAACGTCGCTCGACTTCTTTTGGGATATTTCCAATGACCAAAACACATTTCGGCCAAAACGAACCTTTTTTTAAACCACTTCTAGACCCGTTTTATGCCGTCGACTCGCGTGATTTTCAAGTAATCGAACCAAATCATCAGCATTTGGAACGCATCGGTGCCAAAATTTTATGCATCGAAAAAGAACGTCCGCACGTCGCACATTTAGAACGGGCTATCATGGCTGTACGTTTTTCTCGCGAAGTTTTTGGCACCCAATTCCACCCTGAAGCCGACGCAGAAGGGATGCTTCGTCACTTCCAAAAAGACGAAAAACGCGAAGGTATCATCAAAAATCACGGGGAAGAAAAATACAACGACATGGTCGCTCACCTCCAAGACCCCGACAAAATCATGCTTACCGAAGCGTCTATCATTCCAACGTTTCTCTGTAAGGCAGCCGAGCAACTGATGGGAGTAGAGTTGGTGTAATGAAAAAACAAGCCACGTCCAATCAGTCTGCAAATACCTGACTGAGATTTAAAAGAAGATGTGGAATAATGGGAGTAGTTATGGTATGTTCGTCGGTGTAAGGGCGCGAGCCAACATAAATACCTTCGGCGTTAAGATGATAGATTACCACTGTTTTTTCAGAGGGGTGTACTAACCAGTATTCTTTTACGCCCGATTCTTCATACACCTCAAACTTATCTTTCATTTCTTTTTTGCTATTACCTGGCGAAAGAATTTCCATAATCAAATCAGGAGCACCATCACATCCTTGTTCGTCTAATTTTGATTCGTCGCATATGACACACAAATCAGGCTGAACCACTGTTTGAGCAGGTTCACCCGTTTTTTTATTTTTGTGGTAAAGCCTTACGTCAAAAGGTGCAGCAAAAAGTTGGCACGGCTGATTGTTAAGCGCGTTATAAAAAGCCCCCGTAAGTCGCATACTAATTTTCTGGTGCCGAACCGCAGGCGCAGGCGACATCCGAAAAACTTTGCCTTTGATAAGCTCAATATACTCTCCTAACTGCCAATTAAGATAATCTGCGTAGGTATAACTACCGTTTAGGTCGAGTTCATCAATATTCTTAACTAGTGCCATTTCCGATATTTTTTGTCAAAATTAGCAAAAAACCTTTCTTTTGTTTTAAAATCAAAATTTCTTTATTAGCAGATGTTCCCTTCACTTCGACAAACCTACAACGCAGCTTTCAGCGAAGAAAAATACAATGAGTTTATTGCGAGCATCCATTCAGATTGGCCTAATCAGCTCGAATTTCGGGTAGCAGAAACCCCCGTTTTTGTACCCCAATCCCTTAAAAATAAACTCATTGAGGCCTGCGAGTCGTTTGTAGATATAATCTTGGGAAGTGAATTTAAAAACCAAACTCAGCACGCGATTCCTGTCAACCAAAACGTTCCAAATGAAAATAGTCATACATCTTTTTTGGCCATTGATTTTGCCATTTGTAAAGACTCAACAGGAGAACTTACGCCTCAACTGATAGAATTGCAGGGTTTCCCGTCGGTTTTTGGGTTTCAAAGCTACATCACCGAGAAGTTTCGCGATTATTTTCCAATTCCCGACGATTTTAGCAATTATTTTACTGGTGTGACTACCCAAGCCGAGTATATCTCCAAACTCAAAAAGGTTATTTTGGGAGATGAAAACCCTAAAAATGTCATTTTACTGGAAATCTATCCAGAACAACAAAAAACCCGCATCGACTTTGCCATAACGGAAGCATTTTTAGGAATAAAAGCCGTTTGCTACACAAAAATTAGAAAGCGGGGGCGTGAGTTATTTTACGAAAACGAAGGACGTGACATCAAGATTAAACGCATTTACAACCGACTGATTTTTGATGACTTGGGCAATTTTCCTGGACTTCAAACAGAGTTTAATCTTACCGACGACGTAGATGTAACTTGGGTAGGGCATCCCAACTGGTTTTTTCGTATCAGCAAATACACCCTTCCTTTCCTCAAATCTCCCTACGTCCCTGATACTCGCTTTGTAAGCGAATACGAAGGGCTATTTCCTTCCGACTTAGAAAACTACGTCCTCAAGCCGTTGTTCTCATTTGCGGGGAGCGGTGTCAAAATCCACGTATCTCCCGACCACCTCTCCTCTATTTCTGACCCAGAAAATTGGATTTTACAACGAAAAGTCACCTACGAGCCCATTGTTCAAGCCCTGGATGGACTCGTAAAATGCGAGATTCGAATGCTATATATTTGGGAAGACCATGCGCCACGCCCGCAATTACTAACGAGTCTGAGCCGTCTAAGTCGCGGAGAAATGATTGGCGTTCGCTTCAACAAAGACTTTACATGGGTAGGGGGTAG
>JALQYJ010000092.1 GCA_023254175.1 Runella sp.
CGTTAAAGGTAAAAATTGAGTTCCACTTTAAATTGCCTCTGTTAGGAATATTTTTATTTTAGCTCCCCTTTAGGGGCGGGGGGGTGTTCTAAGTTATGACCGTATCTCAAAAAATTGCTTCTTTATTATTAGAAACAAAAGCAGTAAAATTAAGCCCTGCACAACCATTTAAGTGGAGTTCGGGCTGGAATTCGCCTATCTATTGCGATAACCGTGTAACGCTTTCGTTTGCTCAAGATGATAATGATGATACTCATGCAATGAGTATTGTTATTACTGAACATTCTCTGCTTGATATTGAAGCAACAGGCTCTCCATCAATTACTAAGACTTTTGCTTCTCCTACGGAGGCAGGTTTTGGTTTGAAAGACCCAGCGGCTAACTCAATTATTTGGCTTAACTATTCATCAGTAGTTTCAACTGGCGAAACTCGCACAATTAAGGTGAAGGCTTCTGCGGTTGTTCCAGGTGTAAATATTGAAGTAACTGCTGCAAATGCTTCGATTACGGGAAATAACAACGCTGGAACTCCAGGAGTTGGAAGTAAAGTAGCAACATTAAGTACTGTAGACCAAGACCTTATTACTGGTATTGGAAGTGTCTACACTGGTAATGGCCCAAATAGTGGTTCAAACATTACTTATAAGCTATCAACTCCAAATGCAAATTATGGTAACATTGTAGCAGCTACTACAAATATTACTATTACATACACGATTACTAATAACTAATTATTCAGAAAAGGGCTATTGATTGTACTCTTTTCAAAAAAATGAAGCCTTATGAGCAGGGCTTCAGAGAATTAAAGCACTCATCTTAGACACATATTCTAAGTACATATTTGGAATTTGCGTTAATGTTTTCTTCAGGCACGAAGATGATTTCCTAACAATCAAAAAACAATGGGGAGTAAAGGTATTTTACCACTCCTCATTGCTTACTAAATATAGTACATTTTGTCAGACACTGTAGCGATGAAAAAAATTAATTTTAGCCTATTATTACTATTTATTTCGTATTGTACGTTTGGAAAAATTGTTGTACTTGATGGACTAATGTACAACCATGTAGGAGCATCTGGACAAATCATTCGTAATAAAATACGTGTAAGAAATGAAGGAACAAAAGAGACAAGAATAATCATTTACAAGCAAGATTATCTACCTTCTTGTGATGGGGAATTGTATCAAGATTCAAGTTCAAGTATTCATTCATTAAGTAAATGGCTAACTACTACTATTGACGAAAAATCGCTCCTACCAAACGAGGAAGTTGAGATAGGATATACTATTTCAATTCCGAAAGATGTCAAGCCCGAACAAGCCTACTGGGCCACCCTTATGATTGAAGAATCAACCCCAATTGTAGAAGAAAACAGGGGTGGTCTTAAAATAAGTTCAAAAGTACGATATGCTATTGGTCTGATTGCTGACATCGGCGATACAGTTAGTCCAAGACTGAGTTTTGAAAATATTTCGTACAAAAAAATTGACTCAGCTACTACTACACTACAGATAAAAATTAAAAATGGGGGCAAGTTTATATCACGTACGAAAAATACGATTGAGGTATATAATCAAAGTGGTACGAAATTGAAAACTATCGAAACTACCTACAGAAGAATCTACCCAAATAGTTGTAACAGTTTTGAGGCAAATCTTGGCCAACTCAGTAAGGGAGATTATTATGCCGTTATAGTGGCTGATAATGGCAAAGAGTTATTTGGCACAAACGTAAATATCAAAGTAGAATAATTTCCCCTTGTTAAGTCAATCAAAAATTTCTCTATTAAATCAAATACCTTGAGAACTTACAGATTTACCATATTATTATCACTTGTGTGTTTTCATGTCTTTTCCCAAGAAAGAATGAAGATAAACCTGCTTACTCCTCTAACAAAGGTAGTACCTGGTACATACACAACTTTGATGTATCAGGTCACGAATGGTTCATCAAAGATTGAATCTGATAAACTTGATTTACCTTCCAATTGGAAGATATTATCACAATCTAAGATAAGCATCGACGCTACTGATAGCAAGTACTTATATACCTTATACATACCTAAATATGAACCCTCTGGTTCAAAAATCATTAAATTATCGCTTAAGAATGCTACCGATACAGTAAGCAATACACTAAGCGTTGAGGTAGAGAAAATAAGAGCAATAACAATTACACTCATCAATAAACCAATAATGGTTAAGGAAGCAGATAGCCTTAGATTAGACTATTTGATTCAGAATATGGGAAATTTGACTGAAAAAATAACCCCAGCCAGTGGTAGTAGTAAAATTATTGGCAACATTGACTCACTGGTTTTAAGCCCAAATCAAAGTTATAAACTTTCGACTCTACAAATCATACCGATTCATAAAACCGAAAACCTTTGGAATAGTACATCTGACCTAAAAATATATCTGAAAGATTATGTAACACCATTTACCGACCTTGTGAGCTATCAGGTTTATTCGGGAACTATCAAGAAAACAGACCCCTACTTGCGATTACCCATCGAAGTTGGTGTTTGGTACAATTCATTTGTTGCGAATAAAAATAGTAATTCCGTTCAGTTAGACGTAAAAGGAAATGGATATCTTGATTTTAATCAGAAGCATCATATAAGTTTCAATCTACACGGGCCTAATAGTTTTAATATTCCGAACATCGGTAGCTATGATATTTATAATTTTGAATACACTAAGCGAAATGATATTAAATTGAAAGTAGGTGACTTCGCCTTACGTTTCAATAACCTAATGGAGTTAGGTAGATTTGGGCGTGGCTTTCAATTCGAAAAGGAATTCAAAAAACTGAGTATCAATACTTTCTACATAAGCCCACGTTTTTTCCCTACTCAACGAGAAACCTACGGAGCGTCAGTCGGACTACACATGGGCAAATACGCTACGCTTTCGTTCAATTACATGGGTAAAAGCTTTAGCATTAATAATCAGTTCAGAAATGTAAATTTGGCAGGTCTTAGCTTTAAATATCAAACAAACGACATCAATTTAGATTCTGAAATATCAGGAAATTTGGTAAATCAAAAAGCAGATTTCGGAGCATTCAATAATTTTGGTTGGAAAATAAAGAAATTCTATGTCGGTTCAAATTTCATCTATACTGGAAAAAACTTCTATGGTTTCTTCAATAATAGCTGGTTATCAATTAATAATATCAGCTACTATATTAACGATAAACTTTCAGTATCGCTAAACAGTAATTATACCCGAATAAACCCCAATCTCGACCTACTGGTGTATAATTCGTCGCCATTTTATTCGAATAATTTCTTTGCAGCCAATTACCAAATCAATAGAAAACAACACATCACGGTTAGCTATAATTTATCATCAAAAGAAGACCGAAGCAGTCAGAAATTATTCAACTACAAAGAGAATTTTACTCGTTTACAATACGATTTTAATTCAAAATATTTTAAACTTTCGTACAACGGACAGTATGGTCTTACCCAAAACCTACTCGTACAAAGCGACTCTTTGAGCAAACGTGCAACATTTTTAAATGTTTTGCAACCACAGATAATACCAGTTCGGTGGTTGGCCATTGGGGGGTACTTGGAGCCTTTAATATCGTGGGAAGACAGACTAGGCATATCAGCAAAGTCACCGATGTTAACGATAACGTCAGGACGGTAATCCGTAATAGCCTGACCAGCCCAAGAAAGATGCTCCAGAGGAACACCTTGCTTGACTTGACAATCGGGTATGACAAGAATTCTCATTCCCTGCTCATGGCCTCGTGTTCACCGCCGTTGTTCAACTCAGGATTGTCTTCCAACAACTCCATGAACAAGTCTTGATTAAGCTCACGCCCAGGAGCAGGTGAAACATTGTGGTCAAAAATAGGAAACTTGACTGCATAGTACACGTTCTCACGAATGCCGTAACCATAATGTAGTTCCAGAACTTTAATCAAGTCCTCAAGAACCTCCATCCATGTGGGACCAGAGTAAGCATTGCGCTGTTGAACATAAGAGTCAGGAAAGTCTGCAAGATCGTGATTATCTTGATCAATGCTAATGGTAACGACAGTATCTTTATGAATCATGGGTTTCTCCTGTTGGATTGAGTGGAAATATTTTTCAAGCTCCATTTAGTTCCTCCATCTTGTCGTAAATCTGAGCAAGTTCATCTAACTTCAGCGGCTGTTCTGACATGAAACTGCACATAAGGTTACCGTTGTATCTCTTAGTGAAGTACCCTACCATAACACCTCCAAGTTCAATGTACGTATTAAAGTCTGTCTTAATGAACCGAATCTTCATTCAAGACCTCTTTAATAGAAGGAAACTGCTCAAAGATTATATCCCGACATTTATCTGCTACCTCACGGTGTTCCTTTTGTGTAGCCTTATCGCAACGAATGTCAATGTAATGGATCCAGCTACGTAAGGTTCCATTCATGTACATCCTAGAGGTTGTCAGGCCTTCAGGAAGTAGACTACGGGCTACCTCTTTAGCGATACCTTTACTGAGAGCAGCTTGATACAGGAACTCAGCCTCTTTAAGCAGTCTATTCTGTACTCCGTCCCACCAAGTGGCTAGATAACGATCATCGTGTTCGGTCATATCCACTTCTAGGCTATTCTGACGATTCACAGCGTCTTGCTTACGACATTCGCGGATATTGAATCCTTCAGCTACTGCATACCGTTGGCTGAACTCCTGGAAAGAGAAGCTACGATGCCGCAGGATCTGACGAGCAATGTCTCTGGTGGTTTCAATCTCCATACAGACATTGACCATCTCAAAAGGACTCCAGTGAGAGTTCTTAACCAAGTACTTGAGAAGTTTTGAAGCTGTCTCCTGGTTGTTCTGATTCGCTGGATTGCTCACACGAGCCATGTACGCTATCTTTTCCTCCGCTTGCGGGGTATACCAAATCAAGCTCACCTGGGTCATATTTCTTTCCATCCTCTGCTGCTAAATAAAGTGCTCTCATGATAACGCTACGAATAATATCCTGCGCTTCTTCGTCTTCTAAATGAAGTTGATAGTCTGCTGAACCGTCTTCATTTTCCTTGATTAGTTTGAATTCCATTTCTAAAGTTCCTTACAAAATAGTCTGCATCAACGATAACTAGAGGCTTACACTGATTCTGCTTGATGAACACCACAGGTTCATGAGTACCATGAGAGCAAGCTTGATTGTAGAAGTCATAGACAGCAATCCTAGCGTAACTCTTGCACTCAATCTGCCAAGGGTATATCTTCCTAGCAGCAGGAGAGAGCATTACGTCCTCTCCACCAGCGCCCATAGAGGTGGACTTAACATCATCTCCTTCAAGCTCTGGAGCATGCTCTAGGAGCCTTGCTGCTGCCCACTTCTGCAGGTTTCTTCCCTTAGCTTTAGCGCTGCTTGTTTTCAAGCTTTAGTCCTTTCATATTGGTGAAGAAACGATCCAAAAGCATCAGTGAATTCTTCATCATGATTGAGTTTACCCATAGCAAACATAAT
>JALQYJ010000167.1 GCA_023254175.1 Runella sp.
CTTGGACAATCAATCGCACAATGTCTTCCGATTGAAATTTGAGCATATTCAAATGCAAAGGCTCATGGGGGCGTATAACTTTTAAACTAAGAGAGCGCCCTTTTAAATTTTCTTTTTCGACAAAGCTTTGTGCCCACGCAATATCACTATTCACAATTTGATTGACGTTAATATCCTTAACTCTCTCCATCAACTGCAACACGTTTCGATAGTTCACCGTTTCTCCATAAATGTGTTCGGCATGACAGGCTACACAGACTACTTCCATAGCTCCATCTTCCAGCGCTGCTTTTAAAGGAGCTACTACCCGCAGACCTCCATCCGAAAGCGCCATTTTACGTTGGCCTTTTAAGAGGATAGGAGGCATAATGGCAGGCAATGAACTACTAGCCAAAACATAATCTAGAAAATCCTCTTCTTGAGGAGTGGCATACACCATCTTACCACTAACCACATCAACAGCTCCTACCTTTAGTTTTATGGGGCTATTGCGTAAAATAAATTCATCGACATTATTTCTGAGGAGTGTTCGCAGGGGGGTAGTATCCAACAGGCCATCAAAACGGCTCATTAAGGTATCAAACCCCAGGGTCAAACGTGAACGAGGTATAGCAATAGCTCCAGGCCCTGTGATATTTTTTACCCAAAACTCAATCAAGAGGCGGCTGATTCGAGGCCAATCAACCTTTTTATGCTCTATATGATGGCGCCCAGCTTCATTTACCAAATAGCTTGCATTGAGGCTTCCGACCGAAATGCCGTAAATCATGTCAGGTTCAAAACCTTCTTCTAAAATTGCTTGAACAACGCCAGCTTGAAATGCTCCTTTGAGCGAACCTCCCCCCAATACTAATGCTTTCATAAATTAACTTTATTCCAATGTTCAATTTTCAATAATTCACTCTATTATTTTGTTCTTTATCAACTACTTACTATCAACTATTCCTTCATAATGACAGAAAACCTCCTAGCTAAAAAGGGAGAATGTTCTTAAAATCCAAACAAAATCTGGCACTTTGGTGTAATGTTAATAGATTTTGTCCCAAATTTGGCGTTTGTTAGACAACAAATCAAAAAAAGGTTAAAGTTGCAGGCCCATTCAGTTAAACTATTTTTTCCACTTTCGTTGTTTACTGAATAGCCTATTGGTAATATGTCCCTCTCAATAAAAGATATTCAGGCTCCTATCGCCTCCGAAATGGATGCTTTTGAAAGCAAGTTTCGGCAATTTATGAAAAGCGAGGTGATGCTCCTCGACCAAATCATGAATTACATTATCCGTCGAAAAGGAAAACAACTTCGACCGATGTTTGTTTTTTTGACGGCGGGTGTTAGTGGCAACATCACTGAAGCTACCTACCGAGGTGCCGCTCTTATTGAATTGCTGCACACAGCTACCTTAGTTCACGACGACGTAGTAGATGATTCAAACTATCGTCGTGGTTTTTTTTCGGTCAATGCCCTTTGGAAAAATAAAATTGCGGTTCTTGTGGGTGATTATTTACTTTCACGGGGGTTACTACTTTCAGTTGACAATCAAGATTTTACACTTCTAAGAAGTGTATCTAATGCCGTTCGTGAAATGAGCGAAGGGGAATTACTTCAATTAGCCAAAGCCCGTCGATTAGATATTACAGAAGAAATTTATTTTCAAATTATCCGTCAAAAAACAGCCTCTCTTATTGCGTCTTGTTGCGCAGTGGGAGCACAATCGGCAGGTGCTACGGAAGAATTTGTGGAAAAAATGCGTTTGTTTGGCGAAAAAGTAGGATTAGCTTTCCAAATCAAAGACGACCTTTTTGATTTTGGGGATGCCGAGGTCGGCAAACCGTTAGGAATTGACATTAAAGAAAAAAAAATGACACTTCCGCTCATTTATGCACTCAGCCAATCTACCTGGAGTACCAAACGGCATATTATCAACCTCATTAAAAACCACAGCGATAAACCCCAAAAAGTAGCCGAAGTTATTCAATTTGTGCGTGAGTCAGGAGGCATTCAATACGCGACTCAAGCAATGCAACGCCTAGTTGAAGAAGCAAAAAGTGTGTTACATACTTTTCCAGAATCGAAATACAGAACATCCCTTGAAGGATTGGTTCAATTTACAATTGATAGAAATAAATAACCGCGTAATTGCGTCAGTTATCGCTTTCTGTACGAACCTGGAACAAGCGTTTTAACCAACCTACTTTTTCTTCATTTTCCTCTTTTTGAATGGCAGCATCCAATTTAAAATTCGCTAACTCAGCGAGATTGGGCTGACCTGCGTCTACCCAACAGGTGAACCAAAAATCACCGACCATCTTAACTGAAGCACGCATTTGGCGTTCTACTTGATGGTTCAACATTTGATGGTATTGGGTCGAAAACTCCCGTGAATACGTTTTCATAATTACCCCATTTCTATCTTCCAAAACGAATTTTTGTTCAGGTCGAACCCTATGAGTCAGTTCTTTTTCAAAACGCAACACACTATCTAACGCCGCATTGGCCTGCCTCACTGCTTGCCAAGCCCGATGAGCTACTTTATATTCGTAAGAAGCTGCCCCCACAAACATATCATAATTCTCCCCGAAAAGTTCAACAACTCTCGACTCCCAAAAAGCGTGAATCCCTTCTTGTCCAGTAAGTTGCCCGTTGTAATTTCTAGTTGTATGAAGCGGAACATTTGCATCGGCGATGTAATGCCCCAAATCTGCCGCTATTCGTAAAATTCGTCGGGGATTTTTTTCTCTAAAAGCCTCCGTTAACTGAAATTTATACTGTTGGATTGTCCATGGAACTGTTCCATTGAGTGCCAGCGTATCTTCCCCATATTTTTCGACAGCCTCTTTCCAATAAAAGGGCAGTCGAAATAATGCACTGTCTCCGTAAGCTTCGGCATCAATGTAATGCCGCGAAGCCTCCCCAACAACGGCATACCTGCGTTTATCAGGGTTTACGGCGTTATCAGTAAGATAACCGATTTGTCGCTTAAAAAAAACCTGCATTTCGGAAGGAAGCGTAAAAACGGCAAGACGATTGATGCGTTGATGCGCCCAAAAACCCCAGTTAATTTTGTTTGGGAAAACTTCAATCGGCCGAGTTAATAGAAAACAAAGAAAAATAAATGTAAAAAACCTCGGAATGAATCCACAATTATTGGTCAACAATCCAAATATTATTCTGAATTCATACTTTGAAAAAAAATGCAATAACGCATTTTCTACCCTCAAAAACAGAAATAAACCGTTCAAATAGTTGAAAAATGATTCAAAGTAAGTTTTTAAAATAAGTAATTGATTAAGTATTTTTTGTAAAATCATAAAATTTAATCTTCATTTTTTTACTGAGACGCGGTATAAGGTTGTATTGTCACATCTTCTTCTCTCCTAATTTGATTTGGTAAAATTTTATTTTTACAGAATTGTTTATATTTTTAATAAAAAAAATACAATTTTTTAAAATTCATTCGTTATCTTTGTATCATCATTAAAAACAGAGTATCACAGCCTGTCTCAAATCAGCTAATACATTACTACAATGAACAAGAAGAAGTTTTTCGGATATATCAAACCAGTATTTGGCCTTTGTGTATTTATGCTCGTTATTTACGGAGCCTACACACCAAGCCAAAACGCAGAAATTCAAAAAATTGTCTGTATTAAGTTTAAAGCCAACGCGAGCGCAACCGACATTGAGCGCCACATGAATGAATTTGCCCAACTCCGTCGTGAAATTCCACAAATGGTTGCTTACTCTGGCGGAAAAACATTAAGCGTTGCAGGAAAATCAGACTATGATGCCATGCACTATCTTACTTTTCGTACAAAAGACGACATATTAACTTTCCAAAATCATCCCAAATACCAGGAATTCGTCAAAAATAATGAAGCTTCTTGGGAGAAGGAATTAGTCATTAATGCAAACATTGCTAAATAATTCTTTTGTTAGATTTTAGTTTATTAACCAGCTACTTTGTCCATATCTTCCTCCTCTTCTGGCGTCGAATCTGGTACTTTCGAGAGTAGTTCATCGTCAACAAAGGTCAATATTTCTGGGTAAATTTTAGAAAGGCAATCCACTTCCCTCGTTCTTGTTCAGAAACGTTCCCTGAGACAGGGTAAAAGTCTGGTTAGACAGTTGAGTGTACCAGCAGGGCAGTTTGCCCTGCTATCTTTTTTTATTCAACCCAAAGTACAAGCCCTTTGAGGTAACTTCCTTCTGGATGAAAAAGGTTGACGGGGTGATCGGCGGGCTGCGTAATTTGGTGCAGTACTCTCACTTGACGCCCTGCCTCGATAGCCGCCGCAACAATGGTATTATAAAACAACTCACGATCAACTACTTGGGAGCAGGAAAACGTAAACAATATTCCGTTTGGTTTTAAATGCTTGATACCTTCGGCATTGAGACGTTTATATCCTTGAACAGCACGGTGCCGAGCCGACATGCTTTTGGCATATGCAGGTGGGTCAAGAATCATTAAATCGTATGTCCCCGTCGTTTCCTTTAAAAACTTCATTACATCTTCGGCATACGAATGATGGTGAGTAGCTTCACCAAAATTTGCGGCTACGTTTCGGTCCGTGAGTTCAATTGCTTTTTTTGAAGCATCTACCGAATCCACTGCTTCTGCCCCTTCTACTAGGGCATAAATCGAAAAACCTCCCGAATAGCAAAATGCATTAAGCACAGTTTTCCCTTTAGCATACTGCCCCAATAAACGCCGATTGTCCCGTTGATCAAGAAAAAAACCTGTCTTTTGGCCTGTTTCCCAATCAATTAGAAACGTATGTCCGTTTTCTTTGACAGGATGAGGTACAGGACAGGCTCCAACTAAATATCCGTTTTGGGTAGATTTGGCAAATTCTTCAGGTAAGGTATCTGCACTTTTGTTATAAATTGCTTTCAAACTAGAACCGTACAACTCACGCAACGCTTCCGCCAACTCTTCAATCACCCGAAACATACCAATAGAATGCGTTTGAATTACGAGTACACCGTCATAAAAATCAATGATAAGACCAGGAAGTCCGTCACCTTCTCCATGTACCAAGCGATAGCTATTGGTTTGAGTGGTTTCATTTTCCCATTGTCGTGCAAACAACTGTTGACGTACGACAAGTGCCTTTTGAAGCTTTTGTTTCCAGAACTCAACATTGGGAACAACTTGCTCAAAACTAAAAAGTTTAACGGCAATGTTACCATTATGATAATGCCCCGTAGCTAAGTATTGCCCCCGGCTGTCACATACTTCAACGATTTCACCGTCAGTGGGTTGGCCTTTGATTCGGGCGATAGCTCCCGAAAAAACCCAGGGGTGAAAACGTCTTACAGCCTCATCACGATTAGGCTTTAAATAAACAAGTGGAAATGATTGCACGAATTATATAATTAATTGGAACAACAAAAATACTTAGTGCAATGCAAGTAGAAAGCACATTGTTCGTTTTTTTTCCTAAAACTAACCACCAATCACTCATGAATCGTCGCGATTTTTTGAAACACACCTCTGCCCTAAGCACAGGAATTGCCCTAAGTCCTAGTCTCATTGCCGAAGCAAAACCTCTCAAAAAATTTGGCATCCAATTGTACAGCGTCCGTGATTTGATGCCCAAAGATGCCAAAGGAACTATGAAAAAGTTGGCAGAAATGGGATATACTCAATTTGAAAGCTACGGTGGCCCCGATTTTTTGTGGGGAATGGCTCCCAAGGAATGTAAGACCTTTTTAGGTGACATAGGCGTTAAAATGGTCAGTACGCACTTTGATATGAACAAAGACTTAGAAAAGAATATCGAACGAGGTGCCGAGGCTGGTCTTAAATACATGCTTTGCCCCTTTTTAGGGCCTCAAAAAACCATTGACGACTGGAAGAAAAAAGCCGATTTATTTAACCAAGTGGGCGAAAAAGTAACCAAAGCAGGGATGAAGTTTGGTTATCATAACCACGACTATTCATTCAAACCGTTGGAAGGGCAAATTCCTCACGAAGTACTTTTGGCCAATACCGACCCAAAATACGTCATGTTTGAGTTAGATTTGTGCTGGATTGTAGCCGCTGGACAGGATGCCGTTGAGCATTTCAAAAAGTACGGCCAACGCTACGAATTGGTTCATATCAAAGACATGGTTAAAGATAACAGCGGGAAGGTTACTCAAAAGGATTTAGGACAAGGGTCGATTGACTTTGTAACAATCCTTGGGGCAGCTAAAAAAGCAGGGGTGAAATATTACCTTGTTGAGCAAGAACAATACCCAGGAACTTCCATTGATAGCATCAAAGTAGATGCAGATTGGATGAAAAAGCTTACTTTTTAATGACTAATTTTATCTTCCCGAGAGTTTAAAACTTTCGGGAAGATTTGTAGAAGCTTTCGGCAAGGCAGTTAATTTTATTCCCCTTCTCTAACCCCTGCCTCGGGTCGGATGACGTATACATCGAGCATCGCTTTAGGGCGAGCGAGGTACTCCCTTAACAAAGTTTTTAATGAATAACCGTTTGGAACATCTTGTGCAGCAAATCCAACGGCATTGAGGCCTTCGTGTTCGGCCAAATAAAGTGCACGTGCGTTATGAAAGTTTTGTGAAATCACTGTTACTCGGTCTTGGCCGTAGATTTCGCGACAACGAACCACCGAGTCATACGTGCGGTAGCCCGCCGTGTCCAAAAGCATAACATCCTCAGGAATTCCCAGTTTCGTCAACGCTTGTTTCATTGCTCTAGGTTCGTCGTAGGTTTCCGCTTCCTTGTTACCGCTCAAAATCAGGTATTTCACTTTCCCTTCTTTAAATAAGAGTGCAGAAGCCTCCATTCGGTACTTAAAAAATAAATTTTCTTTGCCCTTCGCCACGTACTTACTCGTTCCCAACACTAGCCCAACATCATTGGAGGGCAGTGATGCAATATCAAAAAAAACTTTATGATGAGTTGTTAAAACTACAATCCAATTACATAACAAAACAGCTACTACCACCCCAAAAACAGACCACAAGCTGACTTTGATGATTTTTTTCATCAAGGTCACTCGTAAGCGCCGAGAGTGACGAATGGCATTGGTATGTAGCAGTGTGGTTCTCACTCAATAGTATGGTTAGAATAACCCTAGTTGCCCCGTTTCATCTAGTGCTGCTGCAGGTGTCGGAAGGGGTGGAGGTGATATATCTTCCTCTGTTTTAGTTATGGTTTCTGATTCAACTACTTCATTTTCAACGTCTTCTTCAGGTAGAGATTCTAATTGTTTTATCTCTTTTATTTTTAAACTTGAAATTTTATTTCCAAGCGCTTTCCAACCTCTCACGTCAACCAATTCATCAAGCGTATGCAGTTCGGTTTGTGTTTCCGTTTTGCTTTTCTCTGTGATAACTTCCATTCGTGGATGTGCATCGGTGGATACAAACACAAGTTTTGAGCCTTTATTTTCCCCAATAAATAAAAATTTCTTATCCGTTGTGGTGGTTTCTACTTTAAAACGCTTAGCAAAGTAATTTTTTTGTAAAGCTTCATAATAAACTACGGTGATTGGTTTCTCAGGAGCAAACTTCTCTAACTGTACCAATTCTTTAGGCTCATAGCGATTGGTTAAATCAAAATTAGTCAGTTCGTACGTTCCTTCTTTGTAAATCACCAAAATCAAATCACCGTTATCAAAATTGCCTAAGTAGCGACCCCGTTCGTCACGATTGAGGCGTCCAAGTACTTCGTCGTACCACAAATCCACGCCACCCAATGTTGATGCACCTGCTGATTTGAACGCAATTTTACGAACGGGGTATTTGGTCAACACATTCCCCATTGCCGAACGGTTTTTAACCCCAATTTTTGAAAAATCAAACTCAAACAGTTTAATCCGAGCGGAACTTTGTGCGGTTAAACTTACCATAATTGTTTCGGCTTCACCGTTATCGTTGGCACTAAAGTACGTCATTTTTGATTTATTAGTACCTAGCGTCAGGTCATAATCTTTATCGCGGGTAATCCCTGTTACGGCAAAACGTTTGGCATAACTTACCCCCGACTTCCCATCAAGATAGGTAACGTTATAAATCTTACGCTCGTCGTTTTTCTTGAATACCGATACGTAAACAATGTCTTTTCCTACAAACACTTTATCGGCCACACGAACAATCTTATATTTACCATCTCGGCGGAAAACGATAATATCGTCGATATCCGAGCAGTCCATCACGTACTCATCTTTTTTAAGACCATATCCAATAAAACCTTCTTCACGGTTGACGTACAGTTTTTGGTTGGCAGCAGCTACCACAGTTGCAGCAATGGTATTGAAAGAACGAATTTCAGTACGACGTTCACGGTTTTTACCATACTTCTTCAGCAGGCCTTTGAAGTAAGCAATGGCATAGCGAGTCAAGTGAACAAGGTTATCTTCCACTTCTTTCAATTCTTCTTCTAACCGCCTCATGGCTTCGTCTGCCTTAAATGCGTCGTATTTTGAGATACGTTTGATGCGAAGTTCAGTCAAGCGTAGAATATCCTCTTCGACAATTTCACGGTAAAAATCATTTTTGTAGGGAGTCAATCCCAAATCAATGGTTTGAATCACCGCCTCGAAAGTTTCGCACTCCTCAATGTCCCGATAAATACGGTTTTCAATAAATATTTTTTCGAGCGAACTGTACAAAAGTTTTTCCTTCAGCTCAAACCGTTTAATTTCCAACTCACGTTTCAGTAAATGAACGGTTTGGTCGGTACAGGTTTTTAGAATATGTGAAACAGTAACAAAATGCGGTTTTTCATCAAAAATCACACACGCATTGGGCGAAATACTTACTTCACATTCTGTAAAAGCATAGAGGGCATCAATCGTAATATCGGGCGACACCCCTGGTGCAAGGTGAATCACAATCTCAACGTCCTTGGCCGTCAAGTCTTCCACCGCTTGCATTCCTTTGTCAGGTTTCTTGATTTTAATTTTACCTTCTTCGCTGGCTTTAATGATAGAATCCTTGATGGAAGTTGTGGTAGTTCCAAACGGAATTTCACGAATAACCAAAGTTTTCTTATCAACTTCTTCTATTTTGGACCGAACCCTAATTTTCCCCCCGCGCAGTCCATCATTGTAATTGGTTACGTCGACATAACCACCCGTAGGGAAATCGGGATAAAGCGTAAAAGGTTGTCCTTTGAGTAAAGCAATCGATGCCTCTAGTAATTCTACGAAATTATGAGGCATGATTTTGGTCGAAAGCCCAACCGCAATCCCTTCTACTCCCATCGCTAGGAGCAACGGAAACTTAACAGGCAACGTAACAGGCTCGCGCTTGCGGCCGTCGTAGCTCATTTGCCACTCGGTCGTATCATCATTAAAAATAACTTCGTTGCCAAATTTAGAAAGGCGAACTTCAATGTAACGAGCCGCCGCCGCGCCGTCGCCAGTGCGAATGTCGCCCCAGCTTCCTTGGGTATCAAACACCAAGTCTTTTTGACCCATATTGACGATAGCTTCATTGATAGAAGCATCGCCGTGTGGGTGAAACTGCATCGTAGCCCCAATCACGTTGGCTACTTTATTAAAGCGCCCATCGTCCATCTCTTTCAAAGCATGAAGGATACGGCGTTGCACAGGCTTTAATCCATCTTCAATCGTAGGGATGGCTCGCTCTAAAATTACATAAGAAGCATAATCCAAAAACCAGTTTTGATACATATCCGACACAACCAACTGGTCATGGCGTGAGGGTTCGTTAGAGTTTTGGTCTTCAGGTAAAGTGTCGTTTATTTCGCTCATTGGTTCGTATTGAGTACCACGTAATTTAGGAGCTTTTAAAGCTCTTTTACCAAAATTAGTTGCTCAATCGCTATTGGTACATTACTATTATTTAACACGTAAATATACAAAGAATGTCCAAAAATTACGTTTTAAACCCAATCAATCCCTTTTTTCAGCATTGAAAGGGTGTAGTCTTCGCGTGAATTGGGAGCAGGCTGATGGTCGTACTCCCAGCCTGCTAGTGGAGGTAAACTCATCAAAATAGATTCGGTTCGTCCACCCGTTTCTAATCCAAATTTTGTGCCACGGTCCCAAACTAAATTAAATTCGACATAACGACCACGTCGTACCAACTGCCATTTTTTTTCATCTTCCCCAAACGGCAACTCATGATTTTTTCGCATCAATTCGGTATACGTTGGAGCAAAAGTTTCCCCCACTGCTTTTACAAATTCAAACAACTGATTTTTATGTTCATCGTTGGTTGGTTTCAAATAATCGAAGAAAATACCGCCTACGCCGCGAGTTTCTTGACGGTGGGGCAAAAAGAAATAATCGTCGGCCCAGTGTTTAAATTTGGAATAATAATTCGGGTCATGAGCGTCGCAAGTTGCTTTGAGTTGTTGGTGAAACCACCGAGCCTCCTCATCGACGATGTAGTGCGGCGTAAGGTCGATTCCGCCCCCAAACCAGCTTACACCATTTGACATTTCAAAGTAACGCACGTTCATATGAATAATCGGAACCATTGGGCTGAGAGGATGCATCACGATTGATACGCCCGTTGCAAAATATTCAGCCTGTTCTGTAAGATTCATTTGCTTCATTAGAGCCTCGGAGGTTTGACCCTGCACGGCAGAAAAATTGACCCCACCTTTTTCGAGAATATTTCCCGACTGAATCAACCGTGTTCTTCCTCCGCCGCCGCCATGGTGTTGCCAAAGGTCTTCATGAAACTTTCCTTTCCCGTCGGTTTTTTCAATAGCTGTACAAATTTGGTCTTGTAAATGCTGAAAATAGGTCGAAATCGTGTTACGCATAGTTCTATTTAGAATATCAAATAATAGTCTTTTAATAAAGTACGAAAATCTTCAGAATACTTCCCATCTTCCTCATGAATGGTTAATTTCTCCCGAATAAGCGGGATTTTCTCCCTCGAAAATGTTGTTATTTTACGAAAAAGTGGTTTATTTTCTTTTTGAAACACCTCAAGTTGTTTCACTGGCTCAAGCCCTTTTACTTGCAGAAGTTCGGTTATCTTTTGGGTTTCAAAAGGAGGTAATAATACAACAAATCGCCCTTTTTTATGTAATAATTGAGTTACTGACATGGCCAATTCAACCAACGTAAGGCTCTCTGTATGCAACGATTGGTTTCTGATTTCGTTGGTCGACAGTAAGTGATTTTCAAAAAAGGGCGGATTACTAATAATTAAATCATATCCCTTTTCTGGCTTCCAATCTTGGAGCGCTGTTTCATACACCCTGATTCGTTCGGCATAAGGGCTTTGACTGACATTTTCTTGGGCTTGTTCGACGCTTGAACGCTCAATTTCAATGGCATCGATGTGTAAATTTTCGTTCCTTTGCGCCAGCATCAAGGCCAATAAACCTGTACCTGTACCAACATCGAGCCCTTTTTTAGCTCCCGCCACCGACGCGTACGCCCCCAACAAACAGGCTTCTGTGCACACACGCAATGAACTGCGGTCGTGCCAGACAGTAAATTGTTTGAACTTAAAATAGGGATTTGAGCTACGTCCCATGGTGTTTATTTAAATGATTATTCAACTACTTTCGACCAAAGTCAGCGGGATTTTCCCCCCAATATTCGGTTTCCCATTTTAAAATCGAATTGGTGTATTTATTGTTCGAAAGCCATTCTTCCGCACGTTGCAGCATTTCAAAGAGGGCTTTATTACGCGGAGTTACTTCCAATTTAGTGTTTGCATGTCTACGCTTAATCCACGCCATAGCCGTTTTGGAATCGGTATAAATGGGCAAATTACTTTGGTGCTTTTGCAAGTACGCTAAACCGTGGACAATTGCCAAAAACTCGCCAATATTGTTTGTCCCATCTTGAAAAGGGCCTTGATGAAACAGCTTTTGCCCTGTTCGGACATATACCCCCTGATACTCCATATCTCCAGTGGCGGTGTTCCAAGCAGCATCCACTGCTATGCTTTCTGTATTAGGCTTCCCCACGTTGGCAGGTGCTTCTTTGATTGCTAGTTTTGGTTTGCTGGGGGTAATAAACTCCCAATAGCTCTTACTTAATGCCGCTTCTGCTTCTTTCAGGGTATCAAATGACTTGTATTTTGCCTCGGCAAAACCCTTAATTTGCGCCTCACATTCCTCCCACTCCGTAAACACTCCTCGACGGCGGCCTTCCCAAACTACATAAAATTTTCTTTTTTTAGCCATGTTACAAACATAAAGAAAGTACGGGGTAAAATTGGAAGTAACTCGTCTTTTGAAAGAAAATCCACTATAAATTCTATGAAATTTCTTTTTTTAGTGGGCACTTTGGCACTTTCAAGTTTAGCCATCGCCCAAAAAGGGGTTATCCTCACCCCCAACGAAACCGAAAAGAAAATTGAAGTTAGCATCGACGGTAAACCCTTCACTAACTACTTTTACCCTGGCCCTGATGTTTTAAAAAAAGCGGTTCTTTATCCGCTTCTTACCGCCCAAGGTACCGAAATTACACGTGGATGGCCTATCAAACCTCGTACGGGCGAACGCGTAGACCACCCGCACCACGTCGGGATGTGGCTCAACTATGAATCAGTCAATGCCCACGACTTTTGGAACAACTCCTCGAAAGTTGACCACGAAAAACATACCTATGGTACCATCGTTCATACAGGAATTACCCAGATGAAAAGTGGTAAAAAAGAAGGTATTCTAACAGTTACAGCCGATTGGCTTGACAAAAAAGGCGGCTTGATGTTGACCGAAACCACCACGTATATTTTTAAGGGAGACGCCACCACCCGCACCGTTGACCGCATCACGACGCTGACTGCTAAAACGGAGGTAGTGTTTAAAGACGTGAAGGATGGCATGTTTGCCATCCGGGTAGCCCGTCAATTGGAACACCCTTCCAATGGCGCTGCGGAGTTTACCGATGCTTATGGGGTGGTGACTAAAGTTTCGTCGATGGACAACACGGGCATTACGGGAAGTTACCGAACCAGTGAAGGTATTGAGGGCGATAATGTTTGGAGTACGCGTGGTCGTTGGTGCAACCTGCGGGGGAAGATAGGCAACGAAACTATCAATGTTGTGATCATTGACCATCCCAAAAATGTGGGATATCCTACTTATTGGCACGCCCGTGGCTACGGTCTTTTTGCCGCTAATCCGCTTGGGCAGGCCATATTCAGCAAGGGCAAAGAGACCCTCAATCTGACGCTCAAAAACGGCGAATCCACTACTTTTCGATACCGTACGGTTATTGCTTCAAAAACCCTTTCTGACGACCAAATCAATAAAATAGCGACAGATTTTGGGCAGTAGGCTCGATCTGACTATGGTATCGACTTTCTCCCATATTATCCGAACGATGGTAGTTCTTGAAAAGTGTGGATAAAATGTCCAAATGGTGGCTGTACCAACATTGTTAAAAATGGATTTACCCCTTATGGTAATCAACGTATTAAATGCAAGAATTGTAATAAAAGCCCCGTTTTGAACCGTAAAAAATCCTTAAACTATGATAGGGATTCTGTAATTAGATTTTTCTTAGTGTGAGTTAAATTTAGCTTGTCTGTTACTGCCCAACTTTAAGACATATATATTTGATTCTAAGAGTGATAAAGAGGTTTTTGAGTTTGATGAGCTGTGTGTATTTTGTAAAAAGAAAACCAATAAAGAGCGGCTTTGAGCCGCTCTTTGTAAACGTACCCGACAAATTGTAGACTATGTCATTGGCGACCGCAGTGAAATGACTTTCCGACGATTATTGCGTAAAAGCCCCATTGAATATTTACGTGGTAAATCATATAGTGATTATTGAAAATCCTAACGGATACTTTGCAGTAAAGGCAATCACAGGCAAGTTGGTAAAGGCTTTTGTTAAAGTACTTTTCAAATCAAAATTTATTTTTATTACTGATAATCAGTAACTTACTAACAAATTATTAACGACCAATAAACACACCTGACCGCTTACCTGTAGGCTTTTGGGAGTGGTACACTTCCTCTCCATTCACCCATACGCGTTCAATCCCTGATGATAAGGCCGTTGGGGTTTGAATAGAAGAATTTCCATTAACTTGATTAGGGTCAAGCAAAACCAAATCAGCATAAAAATCTGTCTGTATAAGACCTCGTTGCTGAAGTCCCAGATTTTCTGCCGTCAATGATGTCATTTTTTGAATTGCCATTTCTAGCGACATAAGTTGTTTTTCACGTACGTAATACCCCAACACCCGAGTAAACGCCCCATATCCACGCGGATGCCCTCCCCAGCCTCCATCCGAACAAATTGTAGTAAATGGCCACTTCAAGAATGTCGCTACGTCATCTTCACTCATGGATTTACCCATAATGGTTTCCGTGCTTTCCTTGAAATCAGGATTTTTTTCGTCAAAATCAGCCGCTTCAGCAATCAGCCCCATAAGCGTTTTGGCCGTTGATTCTTTTCGGATAACGGCAATTTCTGAAATGGTTTTCCCTACGTACGCAACGTTGGGTGCATACCTCACTAACACCGAGCCAGAGGGGTCAAACAATTGATTGGCGGCAAATTCGGCGCTTTCAGCGTTCGTATAATCTCGTTTCGGAAACAAAACCCGCAAAGTCGAATTCCAAAAATCATAAGGGTAGCAATCAGCGGTAATATTAATTCCCTGCGCTCGTGCTTTTTGCAACGTCCTCAACACTTGCCTCGACCGCCCCCACTGGTCGCGTTTAGCAATTTTAATGTGCGAAATCTGAACGGGCATCTTTGTTTGTCTCCCAATCTCAATGATTTCATCCAAAGCTTCATCAAATCCAATGTCTTCGCTGCGAATGTGGCTCATATATCTTCCGCCTGTTTCGGCAACGACTTTGGCCAGTTGCAATACCTCATCACGGTTGGAGAAGAAAGCAGATTCGTATTCCAATCCCGTCGCCAATCCCAACGAACCTTTGTCCATTTCAGCTTTAAGCTCAAGCTTCATCTTCTCAACCTCGTCCTTTTTAGCAGTTCGGAACAGGCTTTTAGCCCCCATCGCCTTAACACGTAGGGTCGAATGCCCTGTGTAGGTCGCCACATTAACTGCCACTGGATGTTGTTTCATTCGTTTTTGTAAGGTATCAATCGGATAGCTACTTCCATCCTGTCCAATCACAATCGTCGTTATTCCCTGGCTCACCAAAGCTTCCGCATCAGGTCGGTTCTCTAATCCTCCAAAATGATGGCTATGGGCATCAATAAACCCTGGTGCTAACACTAATCCGTTGGCATCGATCACCTTTTCTCCCACAAAAGGCTGTAAATCACCAATTTCCCAGATACGATTATTTTTTATACGAACGGAACCTGCATAAGAAGCTATACCCGTTCCATCCACTATTTTAGCGTTAATAATGAGTTCAGTAGTAGGCAGTTTGGCTATTTTTCCTTCTAAAATCTGTTGAGCAACCCGAATCGCCGTTCCATCTTCTGAACTCGTGAGTGCAATGAATGTCCATTTCTGCGCTAGATACCGTTCAATAATCGTTTGAAAACCAACCCAACCACCAGTGTGGGAAACTTTCGACCCCTCTTTATCTAACCCCCACCCAAAGCCATACCACGAAAACGAGCCATCATTAAGTATGGCAGGCTTAAAAGCATCTTGCAGCGTAGCTTTTTTAATCAGTTTTTCGGTCAATAATGCCTGATCCCAAATCAACAAATCTTCGACAGACGAATAAATATTTCCATCTCCCCAGACGCCATCTAATCGTATCAAATCATTGGGTAAGTATTTTTCATTCACTCTTTTAGAGCCAAATACCCTGTTTTCTGGTGATTTGGGCATTTTAAGGGTGTAGATATACGTGTTTTTTAACCCCAAAGGTTGCACAATCTTCCGTTCGAAATAACGCTGAATGGGTTCTTCCGTCAATTTTTCAATAAGATGTGCCAGTAAAATATACCCTGTATTACAATACGAGAATTGCGAATTGGGTTGAAACTGCAATGATGGATGATGATTTTTGAGCAGCTGCACAACCCTTTCGTTAGTGAGTGTATCAAGCGTAGTATTGTACTGCGTAGCCAAGTCAAAGTATTCAGGCAAGCCATGCGTATGATTCAACAGATGTCGAATTGAGATAGAATCATAAGGAAAATCGGGAACATATTGCCTTAGTTTATCATCGTAGTTGAGCTTCCCTTGTTCTTTGAGCATCATAATCATCATGCTCGTAAATTGTTTAGAAACTGAAGCTAAATTGAAAGAAGATTCCGTGGTTAGGGGTTGAGTAGAGTGAGCGGCTACCGTTCCAAACACTTTTTTATACACCACTTTCCCCTCCTTAGCGACCAAGAAAGTACCATTCAGCATTCCACGTTGGTATAGTAAAGTTAGAGATGAGTCGAGTGTAGCAAGTTTTTGAGCATTAGGTTGGGCCATTACAGTTCCCAGAGCAGTCAAAGCAAGGCATAAAGCCTTACGAGCCCATTGATGAAGTGTGCTATACAAAGCCATTTTTTTTTTCGCTATAAAAAAAGCGTGGAACCACAATAGCCCCACGCTTTTTAAAGTTATAAATAATACGCAACTACTTTTTCAGCGCCTTGGGCGTCAAAATCATACTCATACGTTTACCTTCCAGTTTTGGTTCAAGCTCCACTTTTCCAATTTCTTCCAGCGCTTTAGCAAATCGCTCTAACAGTTTATAACCTTGGTCTTTGAAAACAATTTCACGTCCAGAAAACTGTACATATGCTTTTACTTTGGCACCTTCTTTAAGGAAGTTCAACGCGTGCTTGAGTTTGAAATCATAGTCATGGTCATCAGTAGTTGGGCTAAAGCGGATTTCTTTAATCACTACTTTCTGAGCATTAGCCTTGATTTCCTTTTGCTTTTTCTTTTGTTCGTACTTGAATTTCGAATAATCAATTACTTTACAAACGGGTGGGACTGCATTTGGTGAAATTTCCACCAAATCTAAATTTTGCTCCTCTGCCATCTTAAGTGCTTGCTGGATTTCGTAAATGCCTTGAGGGACATTTTCTCCAACCAAGCGAACTTGCGGTACACGAATACGTTCATTAATACGGTACGGTTCTTCTTGTCTTACAGGGCGAAAAGGTTTGCGTTGTTGTTGAGCCATTCAATAATTAAATTATGGTAATCTTGTGTTTGATGCGAAAACTAACGAATAGTTGAATTTTCTACAAAGTTTTAGCGAAAAAAGTTTATTTTTTTGCAAAAATAGAATTTCTTCTGAAACTCTATATGACTGAAAATAAAAAAGATAACAGTTAATAGTAAAAGCTTTTTGTCAATGACGACAATTTACCATTAACTGTTACCTAGCAATGATGAAGTTATTTTACTTTAAAAGTTGTCGAACCAATTCGGAAGCCTTCACAATAAAGCTCTATGATATGCTCGCCTTTTTTTAGTGGAATACCACCGCGTGAATAAATAATTGACCCTTGTGATCCGTCAGTACTATAATTGAGGGCTTGTTTTGCCGTATATACTGTTTCACGACCTCCGTAAACAAATGTACCTGAGCCAGTTGCCATATCTGCCATCACAGCACCCTCCGGGTCAAGAATTCGCAAGTAGACCTCACGATTTCCATTTTTAGCAATAGGATTAGCTGCTAAATCAAAATCTACTTTAAGTTTATCGATTCGTTTGGCACGGTAACTGCCGCCATCACGTTCTTTACCTTTAGATGATACCGCATTGACTTCGATTTTTTCCGCTTTAAGCGCCGACGCAATCGTGACTTTTTCTGATAGTTCTTTGTTTTTATTGCTCAAATTATCCACCGAATCTTCAAACGTTTTTTGAAGCGTTACTTTTTCCTCCTCTAGGCCAGTAATTTTGCTTGAAAGTTCCTGATTTTGAGCTGTTACAATACCCAATTCTTCTTTCAGTTTGGCAATATATTGGTCTTTTTGAGCCAAAATTGCTTCATAATTGGCAATCTTTTGTTTGTATTTTGACACATCAACCGATCCCGATGTAGACGTATTTTTCAAAGCAGTGCGGTCACGGTCAAGTTGCTGTTTTAACATAATCAACGAATCCACTTTCCCTCCAAGTTGCTGAATTTCAGCAATTTTAGCATCTAATTGTGTCGAAATAGAGTCAAGTTTCATTTTGGTAGCCACGACTTCTTCCGTTTTTGCCGCAATCACTGTTTCTTGTTCTTTGTTCTTTTCCCGTTCTTTGTAGAAAAAATAAATTAACACTACGTTGAGTAGCGCTAAAATCGCTAATGCAGCAAGGAGCAGGCTTTTGCGGTCATTCTTTTGTCCTTGATTGTAGTCCATAATGTTTGTTAATTAGTTAGAGTAGTTAACGCCCAAGAAACGCAATACTTGGGAATTTATTGCGAAAAATAACAAAAATTTAAATGTTAGAAAATCAACTCCCCCCTAACGAAGACGAGGAAGAAGAATATTACGAACATCACCGCATTGTAGCCGACAAAGGTCAGACGTTGATGCGAATTGACCATTATCTCAAGCATCACCTTTCGGGAGTCACACGGACTAAGCTTCAAAATGCGATTGAGACTGAATCAGTCAAAGTTAATGATAAACCTGTAAAGTCAAGCTATAAAGTAAAACCGTTTGACATTATAACGATTTCAATGCCACATCCACCAAAAGTTACGGAGATTTTGGCAGAGAATATTCCGCTTTCTATTACCCATGAAGACCCCGAAGTACTGATACTCAATAAACCAGCAGGAATGGTCGTACACCCTGCCTATGGCAATTGGAACGGTACGGTGGTCAATGCACTTTTATATCATTTTAACAATTTGCCTACGGGACGAAACGGAGAAGCGCGCCCAGGTTTAATTCACCGAATTGACAAAGATACGTCGGGGCTGTTAGTCATAGCCAAAACCGAATATGCAATGGCTCACGTAGCTCGGCAGTTTTTTGAGCATACCACTGAGCGCACCTATTACGCCCTCATCTGGGGCATTCCAAAAGAAACGAAGGGAACGATTGTAGGGCATATTGGCCGAAGTGCCCGCGACCGAAAAGTAATGGCCGTTTATACCGATGGTAGTCAAGGGAAACATGCGGTAACCCATTATGAAGTACTTGCTACCTACAAATATGTTTCTCTCATCAAATGTAACCTCGAAACGGGGAGAACGCACCAAATTCGAGCACATTTTCAATTTTTAGGACACCCGCTTTTTGGTGACCCTGTTTATGGCGGTGATAAAATTCTTCGTGGCACAACGAGCGGGAGCTATCGTGCATTTGTAGAACACTGTCTACAAATTATACCACGACAGGCGCTTCATGCCAAATCGCTAGGCTTTCAACACCCTCGTACCAAGCAGTGGTTACAGTTTGATTCAGAATTGCCAGAGGATTTTAGAACAGTATTAGAAAAATGGGAAAAATACGCTAATCAATAACCCTTTATTCAACAATCCCTGAAAACAAATCCAGAGCAACCTTACCATTCTGAGATTGAACGTGAATTACTCTTATTTATTCGACTTTTCAGGAAAGAAGTGGGTGAAAATCCTAAATAATTTCAACTTCGGTTAGCCTCCGCTAGAGTGTCCGAACTCGTATATCTCTTTTAAAAAAATAACAATTTCAACACAACCCAAATAAGAAAAAACCTCAAAGATAGGGAGGCCATCTTTGAGGTTTCTCTTTGTGAATTAGTATGATTTATCCAAGCTCTTGGGCCGAAGAACGGTATTTTACTTCTACGTTGTGCAATTCAATCAACGGTTTCAAAAACTCTTCTAAGTAATTAATATCCAACTGACTAGCCGCATCACAAAGGGCTTCTGATGGGCACGTATGTGCTTCTACAAAAAGACCATCCACGCCTGCGGCCACGCCTGCGCGAGCCAAAACTGGCAAATATTCGCGCGCGCCTCCTTTACTATCTTTCGACGGAATACCATACTTACGAATGGCATGGGTTACGTCAAACACCACAGGATACCCTGTTTTATTCATGTGGTAAAAACTACGTGGATCCACAATCAAATCATTGTAACCAAACGTATAACCACGTTCCGTCAAAATAATCTGCTCATTTCCACTGTCTTCAATTTTCTTTACTGGGTGCTTCATGTTCTCAGGCGCTAAGAACTGACCATGTTTCAAATTCACCACTTTGCCCGTTTTGGCAGCCGCCACCACGAGGTTCGTTTGCATACACAAATACGCAGGAATTTGAAGGACATCAACCACTTCGGCCACGGGAGCACATTGTTCGGGATAGTGTACATCGGTCAAAAGAGTAAAACCAAACTGCTCCTTCACTTTTGCCAAAATACGCATTCCTTCCTCCAACCCTGGCCCCATGTAGTAATCTAGGCTACTACGGTTATCTTTCATAAACGAAGACTTGTAAATGATTTTGATTCCCAAACGTTCCGAAATTTCTTTCAAACGTTCGGCCACGGTCATCATAATTTTTTCGTCTTCAATAACACATGGCCCCGAAATCAAGAACAACTCGTCGGTTCCGCATTCAATATCGCCTACGCGAACAATTTTCTTTTGCATTTTTTATAATCGATTCAGTATATTTCCAATTTTAGTTTTCAAGTCGGGGATGTCATTTTATACAACTCTCCCCAAACAACAGGCTGTGTTTTAAAGTACTGCTGAATTTGCTGGACATTTGGGGCTGAAAGTTACATGATACTCTCAAATTTTATGTACAAAAATGGGCGATTTTATCGGGTAAAACAATTTTCAGGCATCCTCCCACTTCGACTTGATTCCTACTTTATCAAAAAGTTCTGACAAGCTCAACTGGGTCTGACGAATATCTTGCCAATCTTTTAGTACTACGCCTAAGGTCGACTCCACCAACGATTTTTCGAGGTGTTGGATGTGCATCCCCGCCAATGCTTCGGCCCAATCGAGGGTTTCGGCAATGCCTGGCACTTTGTTAAGGCGCTGTTGGCGAAGCTCTTGCATAAACGCCGTAATCTGTCGCGCGAGTGTAGCGTCAATTTGTTCTACTTTCGATTTGACAATAGCCAATTCTTTTTCAAACGGCGGATAATCAATCCACAAATACAAACACCGACGCCGAAGTGCCTCCGAAAGTTCTCGGGTACGGTTTCCCGTCAGAATGACGTGAGGAATGTGAGTCGCTTGAATAGTACCGATTTCGGGAATGGTGATTTGCCAATCCGACAACATTTCAAGCAAAAAACTTTCAAATTCTTCATCAGCTCGATCTACTTCATCTATCAATAATACCGGAGCTTTCGGCTGCGTTAACGCTTTTAATAACGGCCGCTTTAACAAAAATTTTTCGCTAAATAATGTATTTTCTATGTTTCCAAAAGGGTTTTCGTTGGTATAATCCCCCATTGGGGGCAAGGGGGCTATTTTCAAAAACAACAATTGATGTTGGTAATTCCACTCATAAATGGCATGATTTGCATCTAATCCTTCATAGCACTGTAAACGAATCAGTTCCGTTTCCAGTGCCTGTGCCATTACTTTGGCAATTTCCGTTTTGCCAACCCCCGCTGGCCCCTCAATAAGCAAGGGTTTACGAAGTTTCATGGCCAAATACACCGACATAGCTACGTACTCGTCGGCAATATATCCCCGAGTTTGAAGCAAAGTTTGGACAGAGGCAAGGGTTTGAGACATTTTCGAGTGTCGATTTTTTGATTGCAGAGGGCCGAATTGAAGTGTTGAGGGTTGCGCACAACCCGATATGTCTACGAGGTTAGACCGTTGGTCTGACCTCGTTTTCTGTTATTCTACTCAGGAAACTGCGATTTATCAATGGCAGGAATGAGTTTCAGGGCATTTTTGTAGTACACTTTTTTCAGTACTTCGTCAGGCAAACCCATACCATACATGCGCCAGAAAGCATGGTATTTTTTGTGGTAAGGAAAATATTCATCTTCCGTTTCAAGTACGCGGAAATACGTAGCGTATTCAGAAGGTACCCAACTGTCTTTTCCAAAAAGAATTTTATCCTGCCACTTTACAAAAAAATGCCTGGCTGCGCGGGGTTGACGCCCTAATTCGGCAATTACGGCACCAATTTCCACGTACATATTAGGAAAACGAGTCATCAAACTATCTAGTTTTCGCAAATCATTAGGATACCAACCCATGTGGGCGTTGATGAATTTGGTTTTGGGATGACGAGTAAAAACCGCGTGTTGTTCTTTCATCAAAGAATCAAACGGAACGGGGTCATTGTTGCTACGCTTACGTCCTGCGTGAGTTTTAAGCTCTAGCCAACGTTCGTTGTAACGGTCGAGGGGATCCCAAAACGATTTGGGGTCAGCCGTGTGAATAATGACGGGGATACCTAGTTCACCACACTTGGCCCAAATAGGGTCTAAACGGGGGTCACTTACAGCGACACGCTTCCCGTCAGTATCTTTTATTCCGCTAAAACCCAAACTTTTATACACTTTCATCCCTACTGCGCCCGCTTTTACATCCTCTTCAACTTGCTTGGCAGCTCTCTCGCCATAACCAGGCGACCCTACTCCTTTTAATTCGGGGTTAGTAAACACCATAAAACGCTTAGGATAATTCTTTTTTACGTTAGCAAGCATTCCCTTTATCGTGGCTGTCCCTTCTTCCCACTGTTGCGACCATCCACGTCCGCTCAAATTAACCATAACACCCATGTTTAAGGCATCCATGTCAGCAACAAGCTTTGACAAATCTTGATTTGACATGCTGTATTGATGGTTGTGAATGTCGATAAAAGGGTACTTAGATCGGGTGACTTTATGTTCAGCCACTTTCAAGGTCGAAACGGGGTCGTACTCTTCAAAACCCAAAGGTTGCTCAATTTGTCCTCCATTGGTTTGAGCCACAGCGGTCAGTGAGCCCAATAAATACAGTAAGGTTAAGTGTTTTTTCATATTACATTAAAGGATTTAGAACGATTATTGTCTATAAATCAACGCAACACAATGAGCGGCAATGCCTTCTTTTTTTCCGACAAAACCCAAATGCTCAGAAGTCGTGGCTTTGATGGAAATATCCTCAATATCAATGTCCATGACCTTTGAAAGACATTCCTTCATCGTCGGAATGTGCGGATTGAGTTTGGGTTCTTGAAGCACGACCGTCACATCAACATTTCCCACTTCGTAGCCTTTTTCGCGTATCATTTCCATAACTTTCGCCAGCAAAAGTTTGCTATCTACGCCTTTCCATTGGGGGTCTTTGTCTGAAAAATGATACCCAATGTTTCGCATATTGGCTGCACCAAGGAGGGCATCGCACAGCACGTGACAAACTACGTCGGCATCTGAGTGACCTTTAGCTCCGTGCGTATAAGGGATTTTAATACCCCCTAACCAAAAATCACGTCCTTCTTCCAATTGATGTACGTCGTAGCCTTGTCCAATTCTATATTTCATACGTTTATTTAGCTTACTGCTCGATAATACATCGTTGAACAGTTATTTTTAGAAAGTACTTTTTGGGCCATTGCTTGAATATGTTTGGCCGTTACTGCCTGAATTTTGTCCGCTTCTTGATTAACCAAGTCTGGATTTCCAGCGTTGGCGGCGAAGGCCAAGTTCATAGCTCGATTGAGTAACTCAACTTCCGAGAATACCAACGTTGACTCCGCTTGATTTTTCACTTTTTCCAATTCTTTTTCATCCAATACAACCTCTATTAACTCCTGCAATACTTCCTCCAAGGCAGCATCGGCTTCGTCCAGGGTTACTCCAGCGTTCAAATTTCCCTGAATTATCAATAAACCTGGATCAATAGACGAAGTATTGTAGGCATTGATATTTGAAAATAACTGTCTTTCTTTCAGTAGTTTTTGGTACAAACGTGCCGATTTCCCTCTTCCCAAAATATCACCTAGTAAATCTACCGTGTAAAAGTCGTCCTCAAAACGACCAGCAACATGATAGGCTTTGTAAATTGCATTCAAAGGAACTTTTGCTTCAGTTTCCAAAAATCTTGGTGCTGTCTGAATGGGTTCAGATGGTAATTTGCGAACGTATTTCTCACCCGCAGGAATGGGGTCAAACCATTTTTCAGTCAGTGCCTTCACTTGTGACACAGTAACATCACCTGCTACCACCATGATGGCATTGTTGGGCAAATAATATTTGTAGAAAAATGCTTTGACGTCGTCCATGGTAGCATTTTCGATGTGGCTAATTTCTTTACCAATGGTGGCCCAACGATACGGATGCAATTGATAAGCCAGTGGTCTAAGTTTCAACCATACGTCACCATAAGGTTGGTTCAAATACCGTTGTTTAAATTCTTCCACCACCACTTTTTGTTGAACCTCTAACACTTTAGGGTCAAAAGAAAGGCTCATCATTCGATCAGACTCCAACCAAAAGGCCGTTTCAAGATTGGCCGCAGGCAGTGTAATGTAGTAGTTAGTAATATCGGCAGAAGTAAAGGCATTGTTTTCTCCTCCCACCGTTTGGAGGGGTTCATCATAAGATGGTATGTTTTGCGAACCTCCAAACATCAAGTGTTCAAACAAATGTGCAAATCCTGTACGGTTTTCGTCTTCGTCTCGCGAGCCAACATTATACAGGATATTCACGGCGGCCATCGCAGTCGTGTGGTCTTCATGAACATAGACTTCTAGCCCGTTCTGAAGGGTAAAATGGTCGTAGTGAATCATCGGAAACAATTATCTTTCAAAAAAACAGAAATTAATAAACTCTTTGTTAGTTGTCTAACGTTAGATGCAAAGCGAAAGGTTTCTATCCCAACGCTCAAAAATAGTATTTTCTGTCTATTTTACAGGTACAGCTTCATGAAACGAATTTTCTTTCTTACCAACAACCCTCTATCTATCATTCCGTCTTGTACTTCATTAATGCCTTATTTCATTCGATTTGTAGTACTTGTACTTAGTTTGACCCAACTTCCCGTTCGTGCTCAAATTTTATACGATACAACTACCCAAGATTTGGTTTTAGATGCCATCGATCACATTTACAATTACGAGTTTACAGCCGTCGAGCCTATTGCTAAACAAATTAGGGCCAAATACCCCAATCATCCCGTAAATGCTATGCTCAAAGCAATGCAATTACAGTGGCAATATTTGCCTGTGAAGGATAACAAAGCGATGAGTGGACAGTATGCAAAGTTGTTGGAAGAGTGCATCAATAAAGCAAAGATTTTGGAGAAAAACGAAAAAAATCGTTCAGAAGCGGCGTTTTTTTCCATGGCAGGACACGGTTACATCGCGTTGATTCATAATTACAACAACGAAAAAATGAAGGCAGCGAGCGAGGCAAAGAAAGCCTATGATTATGTCATGGACGGCTTTAAATACATGCAACACAATCCCGAATTTTACTTTTCGTCGGGCTTGTACAACTACTACATGATTCGCTACCCCGAAGATCACCCAATTGTAAAACCTGTCGTTTTTTTCTTTAAAGATGGAAATAGAGAAGAGGGCCTTCGACAAATGGATATTGCTTCCCGTAAAGGTGTGTTTACTCGTACAGAATCGGCTTTTTATTTGGCACGCATTTATTTAAAACACGAACAACGCTACGACAAAGCAAGCGGGTATTTGAGTCATTTGGTCGAAAAGTATCCCAATAACCCTATTTTTTTGATGAAGCATACCGAAGCATTAATGCTTTATGGAAAGTTTGAGGAAGCACAGCCTTTTTTAGAAAAGCTCAAGAAAAGAAACGAGGCTTTTTTTTCGCTGATATCACATACTTTGGAGGGTATGTATCAAGAAAAACACTTTCGCAATGACTCTGCCGCCCAAAGAATGTATTTGATAGCCATTCGCCAAACACGTGATGAAGAATACACAAAAGAATACCAAGCCTTCGCATATGCAGGCTTGGCGCGCATTTCGCTTCGAGCAGGAGACAAGATAAAAGCAACCGAGTATTACAAAAAAGTAATGGAACTAGCAGAGTACAAAGGTACTCTCAAAGAAGCCAAAAATTTTTTAAAGTAGTTAATACTTTGCTAAAGTGATTTGAAGCATTCACCCTCTCTTAGCCCTGTAAAGCAACCAAATCGTCAAAATCTTCTGCTAGTTTATAGCTTAAACGGTCAAAAATTTCCGATAACTGGCCATATTGCTGATGATTTGAGTCATTGGGGGAATACGTTTTTACTGATTTTATGGTACGAGAAGCTTCTTCTAAGTTTTCATATCTCCCCAATTTTGTTGATGCCAGTAAGGCAGCCCCTGCACTCGCACTATCGTGTTTATCATTGATATACACCGTTTTACCGAATACATCTGACAGTATTTGTGCAAACAAAGGTAGCGTAGCATAGACGCCATTAATGTACAAGTTTTGGATAGATCGGTATTGTTGAAGCAATTTACCAATACTGTACACTTCATAAATAATACCTTCTACGGTTGCTCTGATGAAGTGTGTACGTTCATGGGTAATATTTACTCCTATGTAGGCTCCACGCGCATTGGCATTCCACAATGGGGCGCGTTCCCCCAATAAATAAGGTAAAAATAACAACCCTCTTGCTCCTGCAGGTACACGTTCGGCCTGCATCAACAATTGGTTGATAGCATATTCCATATCGGTATTTATACCTGAAGCTCCAAATTGCTGCACAAACCACTCAAAAACAACCCCACCATTGTTGGTTGGTCCCCCAGAAATGTAGGTACCCTCGGTTAATATATAGTTAAAAAATCGTTGCTTTTCGTCTACAAGCACTTGTTTACCCGCTACACGTACGGCTCCACTCGACCCGATTGTAATCGTCGCATCTCCTTCAGTAACCACCCCGGCCCCCAGTGTTGCTAAACAGCCGTCGCTCGCCCCCACAATCACTTTGATGGTGGGAGGCAATCGAAACAATCGAATGTACTCCTTCTTGAGTTTTAAATCGTCGAAGTCGATGGAAACGGGTTCTGATAATTGATGGGATTTAATTCGCGCAAAGTCAAGTGCCGACGGTTCCCAATTAAGCTGGTGAATGTTGAACAAGCCTGTTGAAGATGCTAAGCTATAATCCACAACCAGCTGCCCTGTCAATTGATAAATAATATATTCTTTGATGGAAACAAATTTATAGATTTTCTCTAACCAAGACGGCGAAGTGTTAGTACCAAACCAACGAATTTTAATCAACGGAGACATTGGGTGAATGGGCGTACCCGTCTGCTCATAAATAGCTGCTCCTAAATTTGAGTTTTTTAGAAGCATAGCCTCGTCTCTTCCACGGTTATCGGCCCAAATTACTGCATTACGGAGCGGGACTCCATGTTTATCTATGGGAAGAACACTATGCATTGATGCGCTAAAAACAATAGCCACTGGTCGATACTTTTTGGATAAAACATCGTTAAAAAGACCTTTTAAAGCATACAAAACAGTCAAAAAAATTTGTTCAGGGTCTTGTTCACTAAAATCAGGCTGAGGGTGAAAAGTAGGATAACTCCCCTGCCGTGTTCCAAGTAGATTATTTGTTAAATCAAAAGCAGATGCTTTGACTTTTGTGGTACCAATGTCAATAGTGATGATGTACTCCATAGAATAAACAAAAGATAACGATGAAGAAGGTAATTGAATATAAACGTGCAAAAATTACTTTTTAGAATTTGCTACGAGCTGTCACCCGTCTGGCGTTTTCGATAATGCCCTGGCGTATAACCAGTCAATTTTTTAAAGGTAGTGGAAAAGTGCTGCGAAGAATAAAACCCCGTATCAAGAGCTATATCAGTAAGACTTTTTTCGGTTTGCCGAAGTTGGCGCATTGCCTCAGCAATACGGATATTTATCAAATAGTTTAAAGGCGAAAAACCTGAGTATGCTTTTACTTTTTCGGTAAAAGCCGTACTTCCCAATCCTACTACAGTAGCCATTTCTTCGACGGTCCACGGGTAGTCAAGGTTATCACGAAGCATTTTTTCTAATTGTTCAAAAGCCTTAGGAAAGTCTCGTCGTTGGTTTTGTTGTTGACTTTGTTGGCGAACAATGATAACGAGCAGTTCATCAAGCAGTTGGTTGACTCTTGTCTGGTACGCAAACTCTGCCTGTTTGAGCTCTTGCTCTATTTTTGTAAGTAGGTCATTGACCTGCTTTAACTGGTTCAAAACCATCGGTGCATGTGACACCATTAAGCGCCCCATCAGCTTCTGGTCATTTTCCTGAATCGCCGACCAAGCCCCTAAACGCAGCTCGCCGCTAGGCTCAAATACCTCAACTTCCAACTTTAACCAAGCAAAACTTCCAATTTCTAATGTATTTGTTGGACTACCTAACTGCTGCCAAGGACACAAAGCAACAACATCATTTGGGTACAATACGTAGCGTTTCTGCTCAATTATCCACTCATATTTACCTTCTAAAATACATAATATATAAATACCCCCTTTTACTTCAATAGGCCAATCATTAAGCCTAACCGTCTGATTTTTAAGACGAACAAGCTCCTTTAAGTGTAAAAAATCGGAAAACGGCACTAAAGAATATGCGGGTTTATTCATTTAAAAACAACTTATTCACTATTTTTTTTAATAAAACATCAAAATATTACAAAAATCAACATCGTCTAATCGTAGAAGTTTTTGGCACTTTCTTCTTATTTTTTTGCACTCAGTTCATTAACCTATCAGTTCAATTCGACATACCCTTTAAACTTACCAACAATTTATCATTAAGATGAGAAAATTTCTATTCATGCCCAAAGTCATTCTAATGTTAATGACATTTTTGGCACTCACGACCACACTCTGGGCCCAAAATCGTGTAAATGGAACTGTTACTAATGCCGCCGACAAATTACCCCTTGCTGGAGTATCGGTAGTTGTAAAAGGAAGCACAACAGGTACATCTACCGACGGCAGCGGAAATTACAGCCTATCGGCCCCAAATGGAGCCACCCTTGTTTTTAGTTTCATTGGCTATGGTTCAAAAGAAATTTCGGTGGGAAACCAAACTCGAATCGATATTTCGCTATCTGAAAGTGCTGAAGCCCTCAATGAAGTCGTCGTAACGGCTTTGGGTATCAAAAAAGAAGCCAAAAAGCTTGGTTATGCCACGGCTACTATCAATGCCGATGCCCTCACCGAAAACCGTACTCCTAACTTCATGAACTCTTTACAGGGTAAAATTGCGGGGGTAAATATTTCTGGGTTGGGAACAGGACCTGCGGGTACTTCTAAAATTCGGATTCGTGGCCAATCTTCTATTTCGGGGCAAAACAACCCCTTAATTGTCGTAAACGGTATTCCAATTGATAATACCAACTTTGGGACTAACCCAGGAAATGCCGCTGCGGATAACTCCGTTGGGGTCAGAGGAGGGGGAAATACATCAGACGGTGGTGACGGTTTATCGTCGATTAATCCTGACGATATCGAGAGTATGACTGTCCTCAAAGGTGCAACTGCGGCTGCTCTGTACGGCTCACGCGCTAAAGACGGAGTATTGATGATTACCACCAAAACAAAAGGAAGTGGTAAAGGAATTGGTGTTAGTTACAACAGCAACTATACTAACGAAACGCCCCTTGATTTTACAGATTATCAGTACGAATACGGTCAAGGCGAAAACGGTGTTCGTCCTACGACTCCTAACCCCACTTCAGGCCAGTGGTCGTTTGGCGAGAAATTTCAACCAGGTATGACCCAAGTTCTGTTTGACAATGTGACGGTTCCTTACGTACCAGTTTATAACCGTATCCGTAAGTTTTTCCGTAATGGTTCCAACTTTACCAATACGGTCAGCTTATCATCTGCTAGTGAAAAAGGAGGCTTTAACCTTTCCTTTGCCAACATGGACAGCAAGGGAATTGTACCCAACAACAGTTTTAATCGTAAAACCATTAACCTCGGCTATTCATACGAGTTATCGAAAAAATTGAGTTTCTCAGGAAACATCAATTATTCTCACGAGTACAACAAAAACCCACCAAACATTGCCAACCAAGATAACTCTATCCCCACTGCCCTCTTCAACTTAGCCAACTCAATGCCGTTGGAATTGATGGAAGCCAAGAAATTCAATGCAGCTGGAAACGAGTACATTTATTCGCGTTTTCAAAACCGTACAAACCCTTACTTTACCCTCTCTGAACAATTCCAAAATATTATCCGCGACCGCCTTTTTGGTAACATTTCGGTTAAATATAATTTGCTTCCTTGGTTATTTGTTCAAGGACGTGTGGGTCAAGATTATTGGTCGCGCGACCAAGATTACAACAACTTCCCAACGGGTCAAGCATCGCTTGCGCCAGCACCTGCGGGTTTTGTAAACGGTTTGTACACGCAAGAATCAAGAAGATTCCGTGAAATTAACACCGATATCTTGATTTCGGGCACTCAGAAATTTGGCGATTTTGGCTTAGATTTCAACTTGGGTGGCAATAAAATGTACCGTCGTTCGGACGTCAACAGCGTTCAAGTACAGGATTTTGTCGTAAGAGGTTTGTATACCGTTATGAACGGGCGCGTTAAAGACCCCATTTATGGACTTTCTGAGCGGGCAGTTAACTCGGTTTACGGGTCAGCTGAATTTTCGTACAAAAACGTATTGTTCTTAAATGCAACTGTACGAAACGATTGGTTTTCTACTCTTTCTCCCGAGAATCGTAGCATTCTATATCCTTCTCTTTCTGGAAGCTTTGTATTTTCACAGGCTTTCGACAATATTCCTAGCTGGTTAACCTTTGGGAAACTCCGTGCTGCTTATGCTGAAGTGGGAAGCGATACCGACGTAGCCCCTTATTCCAACAATTTGTTTTACGGTATCAATGCTAACCTCTTTGGCGGGCAGCCAGTGGGTGGTTCGTCAGGAACAACTACCTTGCCTAACGCCAATCTCCGCCCAATGCGTACGGCCGAAACCGAACTTGGATTAGAACTCAAATTGTTGGATAGTCGTGTATCGTTGGATGCGGCAGTGTACAACAAAATAACGACAGACCAAATCGTTTCTGCTCAAATTTCGGATGCTTCAGGTTTTGTCACAACCCTTATCAACAGTGGCAAGAGCCAAAACCGTGGTTTTGAAATGTTGTTAAATATCATACCCATCAAAACCAATGATTTTCAGTGGGATTTAACTCTCAATGGATCGTATAACAAAACCAAAGTACTGAGCCTTTTAACAGATACTCCAGGTGAACGAATTACGGTTGGAACGCACGTATTTAATGGAGAGCTCCGCCAAGTGGTTGGAGAAGAAATGGGGCAGATTTATGGGTTTGGATTCAAGCGGGATGCTAACGGTCAAATGATCTTTGGTGGTAACGGTATCCCACTTCGCACTGACAACCTCATTTCGTACGGTTCGGCCTTGCCAAAGTGGATTGGTGGTATTAACAACACCTTTAATTATAAAGGCATCAATGTATCATTTTTAATTGATTTCAAATTGGGAAACATGATGCTTTCAGGTACTAACTTCAACGCTGTTCGCCACGGTTTACATAAAATGACATTGGTAGGTCGCGATGGGGGTGTACTTGGAGTGGGTGTTAACGCAAAAGGTGAACCTAATACGGTGAAAGCACCTGTGCAGGACTACTGGTCAGTGGTACGGTCGCTTGCACTCGTCGAACCTGTCATTTATGATGGCGGCTACTGGAAACTTCGCCAAATTACTGCTGGATATGACTTTACACGCTTTTTACCCAAAAACTTCCCTGTTAAAAATTTAAAACTAAGTGCCGTAGCAAACAACGTATTCCTACTTAAAAAGTGGGTTGATAACATTGACCCTGAATCGTTTGGTTATTCTTCGGACAACCTTGTGGGCATGGAATCAACAGGATTGCCAACGACACGAAGTATTGGTTTCAATCTCAATGCAAAGTTTTAACCCCCAAACCCCCGAAGGGGGCTTATATCCAAGCTTTCGGGGACACTACAAAAGATTAATATAATGAAACACATACTTAAAAAATCGGTTTTTTTACTCCCAATTTGGGCTGCTGCTGTCGTTAGTTTAGGAGGATGTGATCAAGGTTTTGACGAACTCAATATCAATAAAAACGCCGCACTTTCGGTCAATCCAATCTTTATTCTTAACAATGCGACTGTAAACTCAGCTTTTACAACAGGCTCTGTTTTCTATGAAATTGGTATTGTTCAACAAATGATTTCCCCAAACTCTGGAGTGTTAACAGGGGCTAATTTTAACCAAGACAACCGAGACAACACCGTTCAGAATTGGCAAAAGTATTACCGTAACGTGATTCGTAACTCGCAGGACGTTATTAATCAAACACAATCGGTTGCAAGTCGTAGCAATTTATACAATATGGCCCGAATCATTCAGGCCAACGCCTACATGATTTTGACCGATTCCTACGGCGATATTCCCTACTCGGAGGCGGAAAAAGGCTACACCAATCAAATATTTTTGCCAAAATATGACACCCAACAGGCTGTTTACACAGGAATTATAAAAGAACTGACAGAAGCAACTGCCGCGTTAGATGCTTCTAAAACCGTTGAAACGGCGGATGTACTCTACAGTGGAAACATCGCGCTCTGGAAAAAGTACGGCAATTCACTACTACTTCGTGCAGGAATGCGCTTGAGTAAAGTAGACGCAGCTCAAGCTCAACAAGTAGTAGCAAGAGCCGCCCAAGCGGGTGTTATGGAGACCAACTCGGACAATGCCATTATTAAACACGACGCCAACTATGTCAATGGTATTGGTAACTTATTGAATGCCACCGAGGCAGCTAACGTATATTTGGCAGCCCCATTTGTTGATTTCCTCAAAAAGACGAACGACCCCCGTTTGAAATCCATTGCTGTTCGTTATGTTGGGGCAAAATCAGGGCCTGAACAAGTGGCCTCTCGTGCCTCTACTGACCCTACCCTCCAAATTGGGATGCCTTTAGGATACGATAATAACACTATTTCGGCTGAGGTAACTAAAAATAAATTAGCTAGTTTCTACGACTTTACACAAGTTGACCGCACTCGTGTGGTAAAAACTACGGCTCCTACTTTCTTGGTGACAGCTGCCCAAACGCAACTTTTGTTAGCTGAAGCAGCTCAGAAAGGCTGGGTTACAGGCACCACTGCCGAAACCTACTTCAACCGTGGAGTTCGTTTGCACATGGAGCAAATGGCCTTGTATGATGCCAACTCGGCAGTAGCCGCAGTAGATATTGATGCCTATTTGAAAGCCAATCCTTATGTTGCAGCTAGCGCATTAGAACAAATCAACACCCAATATTGGGTAGCGTCTTTCTTAAATGGCCCCGAAGCTTTTGCTAACTTCCGCCGTAGTGGTTTCCCAAAACTTACCCCTAATCCATTCCCAGGAAAGGGTATTAAAGGCGATTTTATTAAACGATTGACTTATCCCAACTCCGAAATCTCGGTTAATAATGCCAATGTAAAAGAAGCCATAGCTCGTCAGGGAGCCGATGATTTAGATACAAAAGTTTGGTGGGATAAATAATTTTCCACGTGTGAGAGTGGGGATTGAGCAATGATACCCCTATTTTTGCCTTTTCCCTCTCATTTATTCATGTTATAAAATATCAGTATTAATGCAAATTGGATTTGTAGGTCTTGGCAAAATGGGGTACAACCTAGCCCTCAATCTTCATCGTCACGGTTATGAAGTAGTTGCGTACGATGTAATGACCGAAAACGTCAAAAATATTCTTCTTGAAGGTGTAACTCCCGCCTTTAGTTTGGAGGAGCTTTGCCAACAACTTAACGGCAGAAAAGTAATTTGGCTCATGGTACCAGCAGGAAAACCAGTTGATGATTGTATCGAAGCCTTACTACCTTTTTTGACCGCCAATGACATTATCATTGATGGTGGAAATTCTAACTTTAATGACTCGATCCGTCGCTATACTTACCTCAAATCCAAAAATATTGATTTCCTTGATTGCGGAACAAGTGGAGGCGTAGATGGCGCCTTAAATGGTGCCTGTACCATGATTGGTGGCGAAGATGATGTTTTCAATTACTGCACTTCAGTCTTCAACGACATTTCACTTCCCAACGGTTGGCTTCACGCTGGAGGCCCTGGAAGTGGCCACTTCGTAAAAATGGTTCACAACGGCATCGAATACGGGATGATGCAAGCCATTGCGGAAGGTTTTGAAGTCATGGAACAATCAAAATACAACCTTGATTTGGAGCAGGTGGCTCGAGTATTTAATCATGGTTCAGTGGTACGGAGTTGGTTAATGGAATTGACTGAGAAAGCCTTTTCCAAAGACCCTAAATTAGAGGCCATTAAAGGTGTTATGCACTCCTCTGGTGAAGGTAAATGGACACTAGAGACGGCCCTCGACATGGGGATTCCAACCCCAGTGATTGCTCTTTCATTATTGATGCGCTATCGCTCACAGCAAGACGATACCTTTACGGGCAAAGTCGTAGCGGCACTTCGCAACGAATTCGGCGGCCACGCCGTAGAAAAAGCCCATTAAATGACGAGTGCAGAATGTCGAATTATTGTTTTTTATTCGACATTCTGCACTCGTCATTCTGATTTATTCTACTTCCTGCACTTTATAGACCTGAATTTCGGTTACGTACACGGTTTTTTCTTCTTTGTTTTTGTAAGAACGATAGTTCAATTTGCCTTCTATCGATACCTTTTTTCCTTTGGTAATCAACCGTTCGCACACATCCGCTACTTTGCCAAATGCTACAAGGTTGTGCCACATTTTACTTTCAACCTCTTCATTATTACGGTTCTTGTAAATCTCTTTTGTCACCATTGTGAAAGAAGCCAATTTCCCATTTTCGAATGTCCGTACGTTCAAATCTTTACCTACGTTACCTGTTAATGTTACCTTGTTCATGTTCCTAAAAGTTTGTATTTGAGTGATTTGATTTTGTTTGTCCATTGTCTTTCAATCGACGGTACAAAGTTGCTGCCTCACCACTACTCGATTCGGTTCGTAATCGTTTCTAGTTGGATAAAAACGTTTGTAACCGTTTACAAACGGATAAGAATATGTATATTGCGTAAGCAAAACCAAAAAGCCATGAAAAATTGCCTTGAATGCGGGGAAAAAATAATGGGCAGATCTGACAAAAAATTTTGTTCGGATGCCTGTCGAAATGCTTATAACAACAAATTAAACTCAGGCTCCAATAATTTAGTCCGAAACATCAACAATACGTTACGAAAAAATCGCCGTATTTTGGAAGAAGCCTGTAGAGCAGATGACAAAGGAAAAATCTCAAAAAGTGCCTTACTCCGAGAAGGCTTCGATTTTACCTATTTTACCAGTATCCGAACCACTCAAAAAGGCGCTACGTACATCTTTGTGTACGAATATGGTTATTTACTACTCGACAACGAACAGTACTTGGTTGTGAAAGACCGTAAATCATAGTCAAGGCTGAGCATACCCTTCTTTGAGAACTGCTTCAGCGGGCTTTTCTTGAAACGAAAAAGCATCGTGGTAAAATTGACGACGTGGTGGTTGAAGAAACCATTTCCACGCAAAAGCCCCCACTAGCCACTTTTTGGGCCAAACTTCTTTGAAAAAAGCGCGGTAGGCATCTGCTTGTAAAGCCAAATTTTCAACTTTATCATTTTGCGATTCCCAAGGTTTTTCAGTAGCAAAATCAACACTTCGGTACCCTATTTCGGTAAATAAAACAGGTTTTTGAAATTTACTCGCAAACTCTTCTATTTCTTCCAAATGCGATTGCCATCCTTTTTGAAGTGACTCCACAGAAGGATGCTTTTCTGTCGATAGAGGGAAATAAGCATCTATGCCAATGAAGTCTAAATCTTGCCAAAAAGGATTTTTGGGGTAATGATTCCAGTTATCAGCATACGTGAGCGGCCCCGAATAAATCGTTCGTATTTTTTTGATTAAGCTTCTCCAAAATTCAGGTCTTTTTCGAGCAAAATTATCCATTTCTGTACCTATACACAGCAATTCTACTTTCAACGAATCAGCAACACTTGCATTGGTGAGAATGTAATCACCAAAATCTTTTTCAAAAATTCTCCAGTCCGCCTCCGACTTTAAATCAAAATCTCCAGTGTACATCCCCCTACTTACCCAAGCATGAGGCTTAAGCATGACTTTAAGCTTGTTTTTGTGGGCTAGCTCAATGGTTTTAGAAATTCCTTCTATGGTCTCTCCCCACCACATTTTATTCTTATTAAAGTAAAAGTGCGGTTCATTTTCTCGGCAAAAACCATAGGGTACTACAGCTACCCATTCAGCATTGGTATTACGAATTGGTACAAAAACCAACGAATCTACTGGTTCGGAGGGAGCTACCAAATTCAAACCTTTCATTTTGACACCCGAATATACAGGAGGTGTTGGACGTGTACAACTGTTACCAATAACTGACAGAACCACCAAAAGGATAGCACTAAATGTGAGGCGGTGAACGTCATAGCCAACCATGTTGCGAGGGGTATAGATAAGTTTAAAATCAGGATTTATTACAAAAGAAAAAACTTCTGCTTTTTACAGATGGAAGCTCCAAAAATCTTTTTTAGCGCTCTTATCAAACAGGTGATCTGTAACGTACTACTCCAATCATTATGGTAACCCATTACTTAAATACTTAATGGGAGGCACCTGCTACTTTAATGTTTAAATTACTCACTTGGTAGGTCAAGTCAGTTTCAAAATTAGTGTTCGTTTTATTTTTTTTCAAAAATTAAAAAATTGCCTTTATTCCCAATAAGCCCCGTTGCTTCTTGCTCACTAAAGGCACCTAATTCGAGTTGCTGTTTTCCGTTAGTAGTACTCAATTGAAAATCCACCGCTTGTTCCAGCAACGAAAAATAACGGGATTCACATTTCATCAACTCTGGATAACCACCCATTTTTGTACTCCTAATAGGTACCATTTTAAGTTTTCCATTTTTTTTAGTTTCGTTATATAATTCAACTGTGTACCTCCCGAAATACTGATTGACCGAAGAACGACCATTTAATAATAGCATCGCCTCCGTTTCGTCTTTTGTGGTCGTTAGTGTCAAAGTGATTGGTTCAAAAATACCTTCATTTTGTACTCCACAGGGCAAATCCATAATATCCCCAAGAAGAATACTTTTTAGCACCCACGTACCCGTCAAATCACTTACCGAGCCTAATTCAACATTGGTGGATTTAGTACAAGCCCCAAGGTTAAAAACCAACAGACCACCTATCATCCTTAAAATTATAATCTTTTTCATAGCCATATTTTTCCAGTAGTGACTTCTCAAGTTAGAAAAAGGTTGGAATTAGGTACAAAATTTTCGAAGCGAACATAATCCAAGCTGCCTACTAACAAAAAAGGCCACTTCAAAGTGGCCTTTTTTGTTAGTAGGTGCTCTCTCTTCGCTCAACCAAGATATGTTTTAAGTGCTTTGCTGCGTGAAGTATGACGCAAGCGACGAATCGCTTTTTCTTTGATTTGGCGAACACGTTCGCGGGTCAAATTAAATTTCTCACCGATTTCTTCAAGTGTCATTGGATGCTCACCGTTCAATCCGAAATAAAGTGCTATGACATCCGACTCACGTTGGGTGAGGGTCGAAAGCGCACGAGCTACTTCTTTACGGAGTGAATCGTTGATAAGCCCTTGGTCGGGCTTCTCTTCCATATCATTCTCAAGAACGTCAAGAAGGCTATTTTCTTCCCCTTGCACAAACGGCGCATCCATCGAAACATGGCGCCCCGAAATTTTCAGTGTATCAACTACCTCATTAGCTGAAATATCCAATACTTCGGCCAATTCTTCGGGGGAAGGCTCACGCTCAAATTTTTGTTCGAGGTCAGAAAACGTCTTTGATATTTTATTAAGAGAACCGACACGGTTGAGTGGAAGGCGAACAATACGCGATTGTTCAGCCAACGCTTGCAAAATGGACTGACGAATCCACCATACAGCGTACGAGATGAATTTAAAACCACGGGTTTCATCAAAGCGCTGAGCAGCCTTAATCAAACCTAGGTTTCCTTCATTGATAAGGTCACCAAGTGAAAGACCTTGATTTTGGTATTGTTTCGCAACCGATACCACAAATCGGAGATTCGCTTTGGTTAGTCGTTCCAAAGCTTGCTGGTCTCCTTCTCGAATGCGCTGCGCCAAAGTCACCTCCTCATCAGGAGTTAGCAAATCCACCTTACCAATCTCTTGTAAATACTTATCGAGGGACTGGCTTTCGCGATTGGTTATTTGCTTACTAATTTTAAGCTGTCTCATCTATCTTTACTTTGGTGCTTTGTACTATTACAATTCTGTAACGTAAAAAGCGAAACAAAAGTTGATTTTCTAGTTTCTAATTTAAGTTAAAAAAACAAAAATCTACTTATCGCGACGACGGTTATCATCACGACGGCGATCACCGCCACGGTCGTTGCGTTCTCCTCTGTCTTCACGCGGTGGTCTTTCAACAAAACCTTCAGGTTTTGGCAATAATATCTTGCGTGAAAGGCGAAATTTACCCGTTTTCTTATCATGCTCTACAAGTTTGACTTGCACCTCATCTCCTACATTCAAAACGCCATCCATACTTTCGAGGCGCTCCCATGTAATCTCGGAAATGTGCAATAATCCATCCTTGCCTGGCATAAATTCTACAAAGGCGCCAAACGGTTGAAGAGTTTTTACCGTACCAGTATAAACTTCCCCTACTTCAGGAATCGCAACGATGCCTTTGATGCGCTTAACGGCAATGTCCATACTATCGGCGTTGTTTGCAAAAATGCTAACGTAGCCCATACTATCCCGCTCTTCAATAGTAACCGTTGCTCCAGATACGCGCTGAATTTCTTGAACCACTTTTCCACCTGGCCCAATCACGCCACCAATTTGGTCTTGTGCAATTTGGATAACAACCGCACGCGGAGTTTGTGGTTTAAGGTCAGGGCGAACTTCCACAATGGCTTTCTTCATTTCACCCAAAATATGCAAACGCCCGCGACGAGCTTGGTCAAGTGCTTCTACCAACACTTCGTACGAAAGGCCGTCTACTTTCAAGTCCATCTGACACGCTGTGATACCTTTTTCGGTACCAGTCACTTTAAAGTCCATATCACCGAGGTGATCTTCGTCTCCCAAAATATCAGAAAGTACAGCGTATTTTCCTTGTTCGTCGGTAATCAATCCCATCGCAATCCCAGCAACAGGTGCTTTAATTTTTACCCCTGCATCCATCAATGCCAAGGTACCAGCACAAACAGTTGCCATCGATGATGACCCATTTGACTCTAAAATATCTGATACAATACGTACAGTGTACGGGTTTTCCTCATCAGGTGGCATTACCTTCTTCAACGAACGGTGTGCTAAGTTTCCGTGCCCTACTTCGCGACGCCCAGGGCCACGGTTTGGTTTCACTTCACCCGTTGAAAAACCTGGGAAGTTATAGTGCAAGAGAAAACGACCGTAGCCATAATACATAGCCGTATCAATGATTTGCTCGTCAAGCTTTGTTCCTAACGTTACGGTTGTCAATGACTGAGTCTCTCCACGAGTAAACAATGCAGAACCGTGAGGAGTAGGTAAGAAATCTACTTCACACATGATTGGACGAATCTGGTCTAGTGCACGTCCATCAAGGCGTGTACGCTCATCTAACACCAAACGACGCGATGCTTCCCACTCTAAATCATGGTAATAACGCTTAATTAAGCCTACTTTTTCATCGTAAGTATCTGGGTTTTCCGCTTTATACTGCTCCAAAAACTCAGCAATAACGGCCTTAAACCCTTCTTTACGCAATTGCTTATTAGCATTTCCTTGACGCGCTACGGCATAAATTTTATCGTAACAAGCTTCGCGTACTTTCGCACGAAGTTCTTCATCATGAATCACATACTCAAAACTACGTTTTTCTGTTTTTCCTGCCTCGGCTTCCAATTCTTTCTGAACAGCACATTGAAGCTTAATGACTTCGTGTGCTGCTTTCAGCGCCTCTACCATTTCTTCTTCAGAAGCCTCACTCATTTCCCCTTCTACCATACAAATATCTTTCTCAGAAGCCGCAACAATCAAATCCATCGTTGCATTCTTCAATAAAGAAGTGGGGGGATTAATAACGTATTCCCCGTCTATTTTCGCAACGCGAACTTCCGAAATGGGGCCGTTGAAAGGTACATCCGTAATCATCAACGCAGATGAAGCGGCCAATGCTGCAAGGGCATCCGGCAAAACCTCAGCATCGGCTGATATTAAAAATACGTTTACTTGGGTATCTGCATAGAAATCATCGGGGAACATAGGACGCAAAGCGCGGTCCACCAAACGACTCACTAACACTTCATGGTCTGACAAACGACCTTCGCGTTTCTGGAAACTACCAGGAATGCGACCAGCCGAAGCAAATTTTTCTTGGTAATCAACCGAAAGAGGCAAAAAATCAGTGCCTGGCCTTACATCGGGATTAGATACAACTGTCGCCAAAAGCATCGTATTACCCATACGAACCACGACTGAACCGTGAGCCTGACGGGCTAGCTTTCCTGTTTCAATTGTAATGATACGACCATCGGGGAGGTTGATAGTCTTTGTGATGATATTAAACATGAAAGAAGAATTAAAAAACCGCTTGAAAACCTATCCCTCAGCGAACATGATAGGTTATTATTTATAAAACCGCAAAAAGAAATTATTTACTTATTTAGGTGAAGATAAATAACAAACAGGGAAGTCAGTTGTCTGACGTTCCCTGTTTGAAGTATCGCATTACTTTCTGATATTCAGTTCAGCGATGATTGCACGATAACGGCTGATATCATTCTTGAGAAGATAGTTCAACAAACGTCTGCGCTTTCCTACCAATTTCAAAAGACCGAGACGAGTAGCATTATCATGCTTGTGCTGCTTCAAGTGCTCTGTCAAGTGGTTGATACGGTGAGTGAATAGAGCGATTTGTGATTCAGATGAACCTGTATCGCTGTCTGACTTGCCATATTTTTTGAACAAGTCTTTTTTTACTTCCGATGTTAAATACATGATTGTAACCTCAGATGGATTTAATGTGAAAAATATAAAAAACAAAAACGCCTGCAAAGATAGACGTTTTTATTGTAACAATCAACCATTTTTCTTACTAGATGTCGATTGTTGCGATTCAAGTACTTCACGAACTCTTGGCAACAGGGCACTCGTAGGATAATCTTTGGTAAAACTATTTAATGCCTTGAGATACGCCTCTTTACCTTGCAGTTTCCCAAGTAGATAAATGCGAAGCAACGCATACTTATCCTCAATTTTACTACCTGAGTAAGTGACCATTGCCATTTCAAGTTGAGCAAATGCTTCTGAGTAATTACCAGCTTGATAAAGCATTAAAATTTTCTCGTAATCCTTCAATGCTTCCAGTTCGATGTTTCCTGAAGCAGCTACTGTAATTCCACCATTTTTAGATAATAATCGAGTGTACGATGAATTTGGGAACTCAGCCAACAGTTTTTCTTTCCACAATTGATTATTTTTGACCGAGGTTAAGAAAAGCAAATAATAAATTTCTGGCTTGTAGTTTGTATTCGGAAAGCGAGAAAGAGTTGTTTCGAACGTTTTGATGGCATTTTCAGGTTCTTCTAGGTTAAATTTATAAATTTTTCCTAGCTTATAGTATGCATCTTCCATCCGTTGGTTGGATGCGTCCAATTCTTGTTTCTTGAGAGGGATATTACGGTACAATGCATCCTTTTTAGCTTTCCACTCGGGAGAATCTTTAGTCAACTTGGCTAAATCATCCCCCATCATTTGAATATTAGTCCCCGTTCCTTGAGCAGATGAAACAGCGGTAATATTATTGTCAGAGGGGGAAAGCAGAGAGGCAATTTTTGCGCTTCGACGCCAATCATCTTCCAATTGCCGATTTCCCCATTTTTGACGAAACTCTACTCTCCCATTATTGACCATTGTTAAATCGTACAGGGGGAATCGGTCGGCAGGATTTCCGTCAAAATTAGCAGCATTAGCACTTAGGCTTTGGGCTTGCGAAACCAGTCTTTCGGCTTCTTTCAATTTTCGTTTGTATTCTGCAATTTCATCATCAATCACCTTATCCAAGTATCTATCTAGGGTAGCAGGATTCATTTGAGAAAGTCGTTGTAAGCTGTCTTCCGTCCGTATAGTCGTTATTTGTTTTACAAAATCATCCAAAACATCTTTACGCTCAGCCACTTTTTGGCGCTGAGGCGAAGAAACAGGCAACAACACTAACGCACTGTCAAAATAAGCCTTGGCAAGTTCATAATTTTGAAGTTTATCGTAATAAACCTTTGCCATTTCTAGATATGTATAAGGCACTTGCGAAGTATTGATAGTTGTCTCACGAACTGATTTGCCAAAAAACGCAAGCCCTTTTTTGTAATTTTTTTTACGGATTTCAATAACCCCCATTGAGTAGTAAAGGCGGTCGATAAGGTCGCTATTTTTACGGTCGTTCAAAATCTTTTTGAACCCATCTTCCGTTGAAATTTTGGTATCAGTTAATGCTTCGTTTTGAAGAGAATTCATTTTTGCAAAAAACTCTAAGTCATACGAAGGTCTATTTTTAGAAACGGCTTTATAATGAACATTAGCCGCCACAGGCTTGTCTATCATGTCGTACATTTGAGCAGCTGAATAGTGAATTCGAGCTGTTTCTTCGTTTTTTGAAAGCAAAGGAAATGTCTCTTCCAAAATACCAAGTGCTAGTGGATACTCTTGTTTTTGTTGATGGAGATAAGCCTTAACCAAATAAAAATTGCGAGTATTATCCTCATTTAATGGCAAACTTCGAAGATGCTCTGCCACGCTCAATGCACTGTTGTAGTCTTTGGTTTCTACATAAGCCCGCATTAACCAAATCAAACCTTCATGTTTGTCATCGTCATCTTTTCCTTTTGCATTCACGTAGCGAAGGGTTTCAATACCGTCCGTAAATTGCCCTTTGTACAAACGAGCACGACCAATCAACACCAACGCATTATCAACCCAGCGGCTATTTTGGTGGCGGTCAGGAATTAAAGACCCCTTTTTGATGACATCTTGCAAAAGTGCATCTACACTCTTTGCCTCCATCGAATCCAGCGGATTAAGAATAGGAAGTAGTTGGTTATAATTTTCTTTTCTATTTTTTTTCAATGCAATGTCCGCTTCTTTCATTTTATCACGGGCAATGACATACGCATTGTACTTGGCGGTCAGGTTATGATACCCCACACTCAATCCACTAGTGCTATACTGTGAACAACCAAAAAATAGGGAAGAAACCCCAAAAATGAAGAGGGGAAGGTAATACTGCGAGGAAAAAAGGCGATTTCTAATTTTCATCAAATAACTCACTTTCAAGAGCTTGCTCCTAAATTGTTAGATTTTCTACCGTAAAAGTAACGTTTTATACTGACTAAAAGTATGCAATCCTGATGCCAATATAGTTTTAAATACTTGAAATTGATTTATTAGGCAACTGATAAAATACGTCACAAGTATTAGTAGTTTTTATCTTTATAGATAAACAATAATACATTATTTATCTATAAAAATACTATATAAAAGACTTTATTTATTTATTTTACGTAGCAATATCCATTTATTCTCTTGTAAATTTAAACAATATGTAATTTTGTTACGTTAAAGAACAAGTCCATCAAATTTCTTTTCCAATGGAGCAAAATCCAATAAATCCTGATAAAGTAGCCGAAAACCCTGGGCTCATGGCCTATGCTCACTCTGTTGGTGGGGCAGTCATTAAGCCCATCGATATGGGCAAAGCAAAAGGGAAGGCCGTGCTGGCAATGCGTCAACAAACTGAGCGGCAATTGAACCAAATTTACCAACAAATGGCCACGCTAGCCCAACAAGCTAAAGAACTTCGGCAACGAGTAGAGGTTTCGGAACGAATCTATGCTGCACAAATGAATTTTGAACCCGTGCTAAACGAAACCTACTATGTGTATGAAAAAGAAGACGGCAAGGACGTTTTGTCGATGGTAGCTCCCAGCGAATGGGGACGAGCTTATAAATTCAGTCGTTTTATTGCCAAAGTGACCATGTTAGCCGACCATACATGGCACGTTGAATACAACGAAAACCAGCCTTAGAATGCTACTATATTTTTTTCAAACGTGAAAAATCCCTTCGCTCTTCAATACAGCGAAGGGATTTTTCGTTATTCAACTTTAAATATTGCAACATTCCCCCCTCCATATGTCGTAAAAAAGGGTAGTACTATCAAAAAATCCCCACCAGTGATAAAACATCTATCCGTCTACCAGGCCATTCACTTATTCATCTCCATTATATTCTGCTGGAGTGAAAGTTATAGCCAAACTACCTTCACTCTTGCAGGTAGAATAACCGATGCCCAAACGGGAGAAGCAGTACCTTTTGCTGCGGTTACTATTAAAGGAAAAACAGCAGGAGTTACCACCAATTTTGAGGGGTTTTATACCTTAAAAACGACCCAAATCGGCGACTCATTGGTGGCTTCATCTATTTCTTACAAAAAGTGTGCAAAGGCTATTAACCAAGCATTAACTACCCAAACCATTGATTTTCAGCTCGAATCATCAGAATTTAAGCTTCCAGAAGTAAGAGTATATGCAGGAGAAAACCCTGCCTACGGCATTCTAAGGAAAGTAGTAAAACAGAAACCACTGCACAATCCTAATCGCCTACAAGCGTACGAATATGAAAGCTATAATAAAATTGAAGTTGATGTAGACAACCTTTCCGAACGTTTTAAAAAACGTAGGGCACTTAAGCAAATCACTGGCGTTGTAGAACAATTTGATAAAATTGCGGGGGAAGATGGTAAGCCAGTGATTCCCATTTATTTGTCAGAATCGATTTCAAATTATTATTACCGAGAAGACCCAAAAAAGAACAAAGAGAAAATACTTAAAACCAAAGTTTCGGGAATAGCTGTGACCGATGGAAGTTTGATTTCTCAGATGATTGGTTCTTCCTTTCAACAATATAACTTTTATCAAAATTGGCTGAGTGTTCTTGATAAAGACTTCCACTCTCCCATCGCCGATGGCTGGAAAAATACGTATGAATATTATCTTGTTGATACAACGTTTGTGGGAGGATACTGGTGCTATCACATTGACTATGAACCCAAAAGGGAACAAGATCTAGCTTTTAGTGGTTCACTCTGGGTTGATACACTTTCTCACGCCTTAGTTCAAATCGACGCTTCAGTTGGTAAAAAAGCCAACATCAACTTTGTTGAGAAAATTAAACTTCAGCAAGAATACGAGCAAATTGGAGATAGTACTTGGATGCCCGTAAAGTCTCGCATTCTTATTGATGTTGCTGAACTAACTGACTCTACAGCTGGGATGTTAGTAAAGTTTTATACTTCCAATCGAAATATCTTAGTAAATCAACCTCGCCCTCCTAAATTTTACGACTATCCCATTGAATTATCCACCGACTACCGAGACTACCCCAAAGATTTTTGGGAAAAAGCCCGGCACGAACCCCTAACTGTAGGAGAACAAACCGCCTACCAGCTCATCGACTCAGTGAAGCAAGTTCCTATCATGCGAACTTACATTGAAGTATTCAACACGGTTGTGAATGGCTACAAACGCATCCCTAAAGTAAACGTGGACATGGGTCCTTTTTTATACTTGTATTCCAACAACGAAGTCGAAGGGCATCGTTTTCGAATAGGAGCTAAGACGAATCCTGACTTTAGTCGGAAATGGGTATTAAGTGGAGCCGCAGCCTATGGAACCCTCGATAAAATATGGAAATACAACGTAAGTGTTGATTATATTTTCAGCCGAAAACCTTGGACGATTGGCGGAATCAGTCATAGTTATGACTTAGAACGAGTAGGGCTTTCTACCGAGGCCATTGGAAACAATGTACTTTTTGGGGCTTTAACGAGGTGGGGGGCAGTTCGTCGCGGGTATTTTGAAAGTATTACATCAGCACACATCAAAAGAGAGTTATTTAGGGGCTTCACTCAAACAGTAGGTGTACGCCGACGAACGTTTGAACCCATTTATCCTTTCGCCTTCAAAACAGAACCATCCCTTGGCGACCGTTCTCCTATCCAAAGTAATTACCAAACGGCAGAGTTATTTTTTGAAAGTAGATGGGGGAAAGATGAGATTTTCATCTACAACGAAAACGAGCGCTTGACCTTAGGAACTCAAAAATGGCCCTTGGTTACTTTTCGCTATCAATTGGGTTTACACAAATTTTTAAATAGTGATTTTAGCTATCATCGATTATCGCTAAATGTAAAGCAGAGTTTTCGAGTCGGTATTTGGGGGCGCTCTAACTACAATCTGACCTTAGGGTATATTCCGTCTACCCTTCCTTATCATTTGTTATATACTCCTTTAGGAAACGAATCAGTATTTTACGTAGAAAGTGCGTTCAACCTCATGAATTACTTTGAGTTTGTAAGTGATAAATACCTACAATTACGGTTTGAACATAATTTTGAAGGATTGTTATTTAATCGACTGCCTGCTATTAAAAAATTAAAATGGCGTTTTTTGGCCAACGCAAAAATTTTATACGGAAGCATCCACCCTTCCAATATAGCACTTCTTTCTCCAAACAATGCGCTCGGGCAATCAGTATTTGCCTTTAATACACTCAAAAATACCCCGTATGTAGAAGTTGGATACGCCATTGACAACATTTTCAAAGTACTTCGAGTCGACGCAATCCACCGACTCAACTATCGGCAAAATCCAAGTATTACTCCTTTTACCGTTAAATTTTCCTTTTGGTTTAATATTTAAACGAGCTTTCCAAAAAACAAAATGTTATTTATTCTGCTTACAACACGTCGTAAGAATGCCTAATTTTGCCTACTTTAACAGATACACGGGTATTGCTACCTTTTCAAACTTTACAATACCCAAAACAGAGTAGTTTTTTTTCACCTAGTAGCAACAACAATAAATCAGTAACACTCCGATTTTCTGAACCTTATGTCATTGAGCACAACACAACAGGCATAACAAACATAAGTAACTATACCATTACAGGTTAAGAAGATGATACCATCCTTCTCTTCCGATATAACTTCTGAACCCAAGGCACTATTTTAGTAAATTTCAATCCCCTACTCAACCATCCATTGCATCATCAATCCTGTCAAATAACCGCCATACGTTCCAAGTGCATAGCCCAAAATAGCCAATAATACCCCTACCGACGCAAGCGACGGATGAAACGCAGCAGCTACAACAGGAGCTGATGCTGCTCCGCCAACGTTGGCTTGTGAACCTACTGCAGCAAAAAAGAAAGGGGCTTTAAGGAGTTTCGCAGCCACTAGAGTAACTATGACATGGATAATCATCCATAAAATTCCAACGACAAAAAGTCCTGGGTTAGCAGCAACCGCAAAAATATCCATTTTCATCCCTATGGTGGCCACAAGTATGTAAAGAAATAAACTTCCTACTTTGGAAGCCCCCGCAAATTCCAACTGACGTACACGGGTAAAGGAGAGTAGAATGCCGATAAATGTAACAACGGATACAACCCAAAAGAAAGAAGATGTTAAGCTAAATTTTTCCAATGAAGGATAATTTTCTTTAATCCAAGGAGCCAAAAAATCAGCAGTAAGATGAGCTAGCGCAGTCGCACCAAAACCCACAGCAGCAATCATCACCAGATCATTTAGAGTTGGAATACGTTGTAACTTTTTTTGCTCTTGTTCTAATTTAACACGTAACTCATCAATAGCCGAAGCATCTGCTTTGAAAAAACGATCTATTCTTGTTGCAATCCCCGCACCATAAATTAAAACAGCCATCCATATTTCAGCAGTAATCACATCTACAGCAATTACCTGCGAAAAAAGTTGATCGCTAGGTTGGAACACTTCCTTAAGTGCAGTTTGGTTAGCCCCTCCCCCAATCCAACTTCCAGCAATAGTGGCTAAACCTCTCCAAACAGCATCAGGCCCTGCCCCTCCAACTACCTCAGGTGCAAAAAATTTTACGATAGCTACCGACATCGGCCCACCCAGCATTACTCCTAGTGTTCCTGCTAAAAAAACAATAAGGGCTTTAGGACCAAGTTTTATAACGGCTTCAAAATCCATTCCAAGGGTAAAATAGACCAAACAAGCTGGAAGAAAATACTGAGAAATGACCGAGTATAGTTTAGATTCTTCTCCAGAAATTACATTAAACGAGTTTAACACCCCTGGAACAAAATAACAGAGCAGTAATGGAGGGAAAATAGCATAAAACTTAATCCACAAACGGTGCTTTAACGATGCAGTGTAAAAAACACCCGCAAGAATAAGCAAGAGTAAGCCAAGAACAATGGCATCCGACGTAAAAAGTACTAGAAGGAGCATAAAATGGAAGTGTATCAGTCGACAAAACAAAGTCAAACTTTTGTGAATACCTATTGTGTAGGCACAAAAAAAACACACAGGCCTCAAAGCTGAGCCTGCGTGTCGCAATTACACTTCATCAACAAACTAAAAACCAAATAGTTTTTCTTTAATCAAATGTCAATTGGACACTTAATTTTATATTTTAAAAGGATAACTCGTTAAATGTATCATTTGAACGAGCTATCCTTTGTTTGGTTGCAAGTAACATTCGTTACCATTCACTCGAAAGCTGTAGGAGGGGGATTCGAACCGCCCACGGTGCAGTTAGCTGCGATACAAAGTTTGGTGGTCTACCCCAGTCGACTTAGAGTGCCGGCATTATATCGTGTTTATTCTGAACTCACCACCCCCGAGACAGGAGGGCATGGCTGCCAAGTTTCATCATCCTACAGTATAAAGAACTAGTATCAATTAGTTGACTTGTGTAGCGCGTGGCTTTTTTTTAATTGACAATGCAAAACTAGTAGATTTAATTTTTTGTTGCAAATTTTCTATAATTATTTTTAAAAATTTTGATTTTATTCAACAAAAATAGACTTTTGTTGAATAAAATCTAATTTTACCACTTCATCATGGAACGAAATTTAGAAATTGACAAAATTGACAGTACTGACCTAAAAATTTTATCACTTCTTTTAGAAGACGCCCACCTACCCTATACCGAAATTGGCAAAAGAGTCCACGTATCTGGAGGAACTGTTCATGTTAGAATGAAAAAATTGGAACAACTTGGAATCGTAAAAGGCGCCCAGTTGCTAGTTGACCAAACTAAACTAGGCTGGGATATTAGTGCATTTTTAGGTATTTATTTAGATAAAAGTTCCCTTTATGAAGAAGTCGCTATTGAGCTCGAACAAATTCCAGAAGTAGTTAATATTCATTATACAACAGGGATTTATAGTATCTTCGCTAAAATAGTTTGCCGAGATACTGAGCATCTTCGAAAGGTTCTTCACGACAAAATTCAAAAAGTAGGTGGTATACAGCGGACTGAAACATTTATATCTTTAGAGGAACGAATCGCCCGTTCGATTCCGTTAACAGAATAGTGTTTTTTGCGTCGTTTTTGATACATTTGCACAAACCCTTCTTCAAACGTTTAACCTGAAAAATGGGTTATAATGATTGGAGAACTGTAACAAAACTTACCTCTTGTACCATTTTGAGTACAAAAGAGGATCAACTGACTTGATATGAAATTAACTTTTTGGGGGGCCACTCAACAAGTGACGGGGAGCATGTACCTCCTAGAATTGGAAAGCGATTATCGTATTTTAATTGATTGTGGTTCTGATTTTGAAAGTAGCGACCGAAAACGTGCGCTTACCGAAAAAGCCACACCTTATCCCAATGCCCTCTTTCCTTTCGAAGCTTCTTCCATCAATGTCGTTTTATTGACACATGCTCATATCGATCACTCTGGAAATATCCCTAATCTGTACCGTGACGGCTATGAAGGACAGGTTTTATGCACAGATTCTACGCTTGCATTGACTAGTATCCTTTTAAAGGATGCAGCTTCACTAAATCAAAAACGCCTTAATGAAATTAGTAGTGCCGACTCTCAGAGAAAACGTAAAAAAGGAAAGAAAAAGGAGTTACCCAAAGATTTGTATCTTGAAAAACAGGTTCGTGAGTCTTTAGAAAACTTTGTACCACTAGCTTTCAATCGTAGATTTAGGGTTGCCGACGACGTCATTGTGACTTTTGTTCCTGCGGGGCATTTGTTGGGGGCCGCCCACATCTTCATAGAAGTTTGGGAAAATGGGCAGAAAAAAACAATTGGTTTTTCGGGTGATGTAGGCCGTAAAGGTTACCCTTTGTTGATCGACCCTGCAACCATTCCTCAGGTTGATTATTTAATCTGTGAAACTACCTATGGAGACCGTTTGCATGAAAAAAAGGCAACCCCAGAACTTGCCTTAGAGGAGGTCATCAAGCGCACTTGCGTCGATATTCCAGGAAGGCTCATTATCCCGTCATTCAGTGTTGGAAGAACACAAGCTCTACTATACACTTTGAACAAATTGTATAATGATAATAAGCTTCCTCCTATCAAGGTTTTTGCCGATAGCCCTCTTGCTTTTGAGAGTTCTAGAGTCTACCAACGAAATGTGCGAATGCTCAATCGGGAAGCTCGTGAATTCAATGAAGACAACGAATCGTTGTTTGACTTTGAAAATTTAATCTACCTCGAAAGTACCGATGCCAGCCGAGCCATTTCGAATCATGTCGAGCCTTGTATTATCATTTCTTCTTCTGGAATGGTACAAGGGGGTCGCGTAGAATACCATGTTGCTCAGAACATTAGCAATCCGTACTGTACTATTCTATTGATTGGTTATTGTGCAGAAGGAACATTGGGATGGAGACTTCTAAATGGCCAAACAACTCTTCGAGTAAGAGGGAAAGACGAACAAGTATTGGCCAATATCGAAAAAATTGACGTATTTAGCGGCCACGGAGACAAAGAAGACCTTCTGACGTTTGTTCAGCAACAGGCACCCGCCGAGTTAAAAAAAATCTTTCTTGTCCATGGTGAAAAGCCAAGTATGGAACATTTTAAAAACACTTTACAATCAGTCGGTTACGAAAATATCGAGATTCCCACAAAGGGACAAACTTTTGAATTGTAAGCAACCAACTTTATGCCAACTTACTTAGATTTTGAAAAACCCGTGGCTGAGCTCGAATCAAAGCTTGCCGAGTTAAAAAAACTCGCCGATACGACTCAAGTCGACGTTTCGGAAGCCATTACAAGACTCGAAGGCAGCATCATACAATTACGCAAAGACACCGCTCAGAACCTCACTAGATGGCAACGGGTGCAGCTTTCTCGCCACCCTGACCGCCCATATACCCTCGATTACATTGAGTTAATGTGCGAGGAATTTATCGAACTCCATGGGGATAGAACCGTTCGTGACGACCCTGCTATGGTAGGCGGTTTTTGTAACATTGATGGCCAAAGTATGCTTATTATTGGTCAACAAAAAGGTCGGAACACGAAGCAGCGTCAGCATCGTAACTTCGGAATGGCTAATCCAGAGGGCTATCGCAAAGCATTACGCCTAATGAAATTAGCCGAAAAGTTCAACAAACCCGTTGTAGCGCTAATTGATACCCCAGGGGCTTTTCCTGGCTTAGAAGCGGAAGAACGTGGTCAAGGTGAGGCAATTGCGCGTAACTTGAAAGAAATGTTTATGCTCAAAGTACCTGTCATTTGTATCATTATTGGTGAAGGTGCTTCAGGGGGTGCTCTGGGAATTGCCATTGGCGACCGAGTTTTGATGCTTGAAAATACATGGTACTCGGTTATTTCACCCGAATCTTGTTCTTCCATCCTATGGCGAAGCTGGAATTTTAAAGAACAAGCAGCAGAGGCACTTCGCCTAACGGCATCAGATATGACAATGGCAAAACTAATTGATGGAATCGTTGATGAACCACTCGGTGGTGCTCACCTCGACCATCAAGCAATGGCCAACATCCTTAAAAAAGTTATTTTGGATAGCATCAATGAACTCCAAAAGCTAAGACCTGAAGAACGTATCAATCAACGAATCGACAAATTCTGTTCAATGGGTGTCTTTACGGAATGAAAACAATCAAAAACATCATTTTTGACCTTGGAGACGTTATCATCAACATTGACGTCCCTCGTGCTTCTCAAGCTTTTGCCGAATTGAGTCAAAAGCCATTTGAAGAGGTGCAGCGATTGATTCAGCACAATGACGTTTTTAAAAAATTTGAGACGGGGCAGTTATTTGCCCCTGATTTTAGGAACTACATTCGTGAAATTCTGTCACAACCTCATTGGACAGACGCCCAAATTGACCAAGCTTGGAATTCTCTTCTGTTAGACATCCCTTCCCAAAGAATTGATAAAATTCAAGAATTGGCTCAAAAAGGGTACAGACTTTTTCTTCTTAGCAATACAAGTTCTATACACATTGAAGAAGTAAATCGAATTTTACACCGTACGACAGGAATAGCACAATTGGGTGATTTATTTGAAAAACTTTACCTTTCCTTCGAAATGGGTGTGATGAAACCTCACCGCGACATCTACCACGGCGTATTGCAAGACGCTAGAATTTTACCACAAGAGTCTTTGTTTTTAGACGACAATGCCGATAACATCCGAGCTGCAAGCGAAGTTGGTATTCAAACCATCCACGTTCAAAAACCAACCTCTATTATCGAATATTTAAAAGATTTCTAAGTGAACTCTACCCGCACCCTACTTATTCAGCTCCTTTTATTTGTACTTACGCTCATTAGTACGTCGTTAGCTGGCGCAGAATGGATGTTTGGGCGGCCTTTTGATTTACCTTTTTACCAGATAGAGAACCCATTAGGGTGGGAACACTTTTGGCAGGGTTTTCAGTTTTCTATACCTTTTCTGGGAATTCTAACTATCCATGAATTTGGGCATTATTTCGCAGCAAAGTTTCATAAGGTAAAAGTAACTTTGCCCTATTATATTCCTCTTTGGATTGGGATTGGTCAAACCATCGGAACACTCGGTGCTTTTATTCGAATTAAGGAGTTTATCCGTTCGCGAGAAAAATACTTTGACATTGGTGTCGCAGGCCCACTTGCTGGTTTTGTTGCAGCCATTGGAGTGCTTTGGTATGGATTTGCCCATCTTCCAACGCTCGACTACGTTTTTAAAATACACCCCGAATACCAAAAATTTGGGATGGGATTTGCACGGGTGGTATATGCCAAGAATCAAAGTGGCAACATTTTGTTGGGTGATAATCTCCTTTTTACGTTTTTCAAAATGTACGTTGCAGACCCCACTCGCCTCCCCCCTCCGCAAGAAATTATGCACTACCCTTTGATTTTAGCGGGCTATTTGGCCTTATTTTTTACCTCCCTTAATCTTATCCCTATTGGCCAACTCGACGGTGGGCATATTTTGTACGGACTGGTTGGTAATAGAAAGTACCGTATTATCTCTCCCATTTTGTTTTTTATTTTCATTACCTATGCAGGTCTAGGTACTTACAAAGCAGAGGAATTTGCCATTGCAAATGAAAACTTATTTTGGGAACAATTAGCATCATTAGGGATTTATATCATTTTTCTACAACTATGTTTTAGCCGAATTGATGAAGAAAATTCACTTACCAAATGGATGCTAGCTTTACTTACTGTTACTATTCAACTTGGAATTTCTCTTTTGGATTCGACTATCGACGGCTATTCAGGTTTCCTTGTTTTCGGGTTTCTGATAGGTCGTGTTTTGGGGGTTTATCACCCTCCCACCGATGACTTAACTCCATTAAGTCCCTCACGAAAAGTAGTGGGTTGGCTAGCTTTGATTATCTTTGTGCTCTGTTTTAGTCCAAAACCTTTCGTTATCTTGTAAAATAAACGACGTTGAGGTCACTTATTGACCCAGCTCGTCTTCTTTCCATGATTATTTCTCTTGCAAAACGCGCCACTCAGGCACAAGAATACTATTTTTCGGTGAAGCTTGCCGAAGTTCGTAAATTAGTTGCCCAAGGTCACGATGTCATCAACATGGGCATTGGGAATCCCGACCAAGCTCCTTCGGAGGCAACTATCGAAGCTCTAAAAAACACGGTATCTCTCACTAATACTCACGGGTATCAATCGTATAAAGGTATTCCTGCACTTCGTCAAAGTATATCCAAATGGTATGAACGTGTTTACGGCGTTACACTTGACCCAGAACATGAAATATTACCATTGATTGGCTCGAAGGAAGGAATCACCCACATCAGTCTGACGTTCTTGGATGAGGGCGACGAAGTACTTGTTCCTGAGCTTGGTTACCCTGCCTATCGTGCCGTCAGCGAAATGGTAGGAGCAACAGTCGTTGAATACCCCCTTCAAGAGGACAATCACTGGCAGCCTGATTGGGAAGCCATGAAGGGTTTGATAAGTCCCAAAACAAAAATAATGTGGCTCAACTATCCTCACATGCCCACGGGAGCCCCTGCCACTCCCGAGCTTTTTGGCGAAGCCGTTCGATTTGCTAAAGAAAACAATATTTTATTATGCCATGACAACCCTTACAGCCTGATACTCAATCAAAAACCACCAATAAGCTTGCTTTCCGTTGAAGGAGCTAAAGAAGTTGCGATTGAGCTAAACTCCATGTCAAAATCTCACAATATGGCAGGTTGGAGAATGGGCTGGCTTTCGGGCGCAAAAGAGTATGTAGATGCCGTTCTTACCATAAAAAGCAATGTGGATTCAGGAATGTTCTTGGGAATTCAACAAGCCGCTGTTGCTGCACTCCAAAACTCTGACCAATGGCATGCTACCCAAAATGCCGTTTATCACAGCCGCTTAGATGCCGCAAAAGCTTTTTTAACTGCCCTAAACTGTACCCTCGACCCTAGCCAAGAAGGTATGTTTTTGTGGGCAAAACTTCCCGACGATGTTGTCTCAGCTGAACAACTTGTAAATCAATTACTTTATCAAAAACACATTTTTATAGCCCCAGGATTTATTTTTGGCCCTAAAGGTCAACGCTACATTCGAGTTTCTCTATGCATGCCTGCGGAACGAATTTGGCAGGCCATTGAGCGCTTAAAAAACTACTAAATTAATTGCCCTCTTTCGCCAACTATTATTCCGAATACAGGCACATTTTCAATATAATACAAACACATTTTGGCCTTTATTAAAATATTATTTCTTCAAGCCAATGCTATATTGGTAAAGTACAACTCTCCCCTTTACTCAAGTATGTTGGCCCTAATTTTACGAATATTATCTACCTAGGTATTCAATTATACTACTGATTCTTTTTCCCGCACGCTTTTTTTGCGTTACTTTGTATGCTAAACTATTTAACAGGCAACGCTTTATTATTAACAAAACCTACCTAACAAAGATGAGTACAATCCAATCGGTACACGCCCGTCAAATCCTTGACTCTCGCGGTAATCCAACAGTAGAAGTTGATGTTCGCACCGAAAACGGCTTCCTTGGCCGTGCAGCCGTGCCATCAGGCGCCTCTACAGGTATTCACGAAGCAGTTGAATTACGTGATGATGACAAAAGCGTATATCTCGGAAAAGGCGTATTAAAAGCCGTTCAAAACGTAAACGAAATCATCTATCCCGAGCTTTTGGGACTATCTGTATATGACCAAAATCTGATTGACAAAATCATGATTGAACTCGACGGAACTGCCAACAAAGGCAAGTTGGGTGCAAACGCAATTTTGGGGGTTTCTTTGGCAATTGCCAAAGCCGCTGCTCAAGAAGCAGGTCTTTCATTGTTCCGTTACGTAGGCGGTGTCAATGCCAACACACTTCCTGTACCAATGATGAACATCATGAACGGTGGTGCTCACGCCGACAATGCGATTGACTTCCAAGAGTTTATGGTTATGCCTACCAATGCTACTTCTTTTTCTCAAGCGCTTCGCATGGGAACGGAAGTATTCCACGCGTTGAAAGGTGTATTGAAATCAAAAGGATATTCTACCAACGTAGGTGATGAAGGTGGTTTTGCCCCTAATATCCAGTCAAACGTGGAAGCACTCGAAACAATTCTTATTGCCATCGAAAAAGCAGGATACCGTCCAGGTGAAGACATTTCAATTGCAATGGATGCTGCGGTTTCTGAACTTTGGAACGAAGAAAAACAACGCTATGTCTTCAAAAAATCAAGCAAAGAAGAATTAACTTCTGCTCAAATGGCTGATTTCTGGACAGAATGGGTGAACAAATACCCAATTATCTCAATCGAAGACGGTATGGCTGAAGACGATTGGGCTGGTTGGGCTGAATTGACTCAGCTTATCGGAAGTAAGTGTCAGTTGGTAGGTGATGATTTATTCGTAACTAACGTAAAACGTTTACAAGAGGGTATCGATAAGAATGTTGCTAATGCTATTTTGGTGAAAGTAAATCAAATTGGTTCATTGACGGAAACAATCAATGCTGTTAATTTGGCACATAAAAATAAGTACAAGAGCATTATGTCGCACCGTTCTGGCGAAACAGAAGATGCAACAATCGCCGATTTAGCAGTTGCTTTGAATACTGGTCAAATTAAAACAGGTTCAGCTTCTCGTTCTGATCG
>JALQYJ010000196.1 GCA_023254175.1 Runella sp.
ACGGCCCTTTATTATTTAGCATAAAATTGCAGTTTTTTTAATTAGTAAGTACCGAATAATCAATCCTAGAGACATAAAAATTGGTAATTTAGTATAGTGCTCGCTGAGCTTATTTTTTGTCCAGCTTTTAGATACTACGAAAAAAAAAGCGCTAAGGCTTGGAAATTTCAAAAAGCCCTGCTTATCTTTGCACTCCCAAAACACGGAGGTTGTAGCTCAGTTGGTTAGAGCGTCGGATTGTGGTTCCGAAGGCCGTGGGTTCGAACCCCATCTTCCTCCCATCATTAAAAAACTCATCATTTACGATGAGTTTTTTTTGTATCTACCAAATAAAAAACCTTTTCCTCTAGTTATTGTTAGAGAAGTATGGCTTCGCTTTCATCCATTAAAAATAACTCCTCAATTCAGCGTACCATTTTTGTGGTCGTCCCTTTGATGCATTTGGCAGGAATTGTGGGCTTGCAATTGTCGCTAAGTGAGTCTCTGTTTAAAGCACTCGTCCCCTTTCATTTGTTAAGTTCGCTGGTACTATTATTGATTTTTCATGAAAACTGGAACCGTTCAGCAGTTATTTTCTGTGTCTTCACCTACCTAGTCGGTTTTAGTGTCGAAGCGTTAGGAGTGCACACGGGGGTTATTTTTGGGCATTATCATTACGGAGAAACACTGGGCACAAAATTAATTGATATTCCTTTGACGATTGGGATCAATTGGTTAGCATTGATTTATTCGACAGGGATTGTCATGGAAAAAATAAAAGGTAATAGTTTTTTCAAATTAATAATTGCTGCCGCTGCCATCGTAGGCATCGATGTATTGATTGAACCCGTGGCTATCCGATTGGACTTTTGGTCGTGGGAAAATGGCTGGATTCCGCTTCAAAACTACCTAGCTTGGTATATTGTTGCATTTGGACTTCTTGCCTTTTTTCACTTTTCCAACTTTATAAAACAGAACCGTTTAGCTCCCTTATTCTTACTTTGCCAAGTGGCCTTTTTTTTAGCCCATAACCTACTATTCTTATTAAAGTAGAAAATATTTTTAAACATTTTAAAGCACAAAAAGTTACCACCATAAGAAAAATTTCCTCGGCTCCTCAAAAAGCCTTACTTAAAAAAAAACCAAAAGCTAGTTAGACAACAAGTAATAGCCAAATGAGTAGTTATTCCATTCGTGATTTAGAACAACTTTCTGGCATTAAGGCACATACAATTCGCATTTGGGAACAGCGCTACAATATTATTCAACCAAAGCGTACTGACACCAACATTCGAATGTATGACGACCAAGATTTAAAATTGGTCCTCAATATTTCTTTGCTGAAAGATCATGGTTACAAAATTTCTGACATTGCGAAATTTTCACTGGACGAAATCAGCCAAGAAGTAATAACTATCTCGGATAAAAAACTTAATTATCCAGACCAGATTCATGCCCTGACTATTTCGATGATTGACTTGGACGAAGATCGTTTTGAGAAAATTATTAGTACCAATTTTCTTCAAAATGGCTTTGAAAGCACCATGCTCAATATTATTTACCCGTTTTTGACCCGTATCGGTACACTATGGTTAGCAGGTTCAATTGGCCCCGCTCAAGAGCATTTTATGAGTAATCTCATTCGTCAAAAAGTGATTGTAGCTATCGACGGGCAAGTGCTCAAATACCATCCCAATTCGAAGAAATTTCTTTTGTTTTTACCCGAAGGCGAGTTACACGAAATTAGTTTATTGTTTACAACTTATATCATTCGGGCACACAATCACCGCGTCATTTATTTAGGACAAACCCTCCCCTTCAACGAACTAGTTTTTGCTTATGATGTACACAAGCCTGATTATATTTTCGCAAGTATAACATCAGTTCCTTCTAACGAAGAAGTACAAGGTTACGTCACTAAACTTTGCCAGCAATTCCCAGAAGCTCAAATTTTACTTACGGGCTATCAAGTAGTTGGGCAAGACATTGAAATTGGGTCTAACTGTTCGATTATCAATAAGTTAGAGGATTTATACGAATATTTCTAATACTTTCTGCAGCTATAAAATAAAAACCCTAAAATTAAATTTTAGGGTTTTTATTTTATAGCTGCACTATCAATAACAACACCTGTTTAATAATACGCTTCATTCATTAGATAATTCTGAACATAATCTTTTACGCCCTCTTCTAACGTATGAAAAGGTTTGGTGTAACCAATCGAGCGTAGCTTGTTCATATTTGCCTGAGTAAAGTACTGGTACTTATCTCGTATATCAGCTGGTGTGTCTACAAAGTCGATGTATGGTTCTAACCCCATCGAAGCAAATGTATTGGTAGCCAAATCCAAGAAGGTGCGTGCTTTTCCACTTCCCAGGTTATAAATACCCGAATTACGGCGGTGATGCATCAAAAAGGAACAAACCTCAATAACATCTTTGACGTACACAAAATCGCGCATTTGTTCACCGTCCTTAAAATCAGGATGATGCGAACGAAAAAGACGCATTTGTCCAGTTGCTTTCACTTGATTATAAGCATGAAAAATTACCGAGGCCATGCGGCTTTTGTGGTATTCGTTGGGGCCGTAGACGTTAAAAAACTTCAAGCCTGCCCAGAAAAATGGTTTTTTTTCTTGTTGCAAAGCCCAAATATCAAAGTCATTTTTTGACTCTCCGTAAGGATTAAGCGGTTTGAGTTGCGGGATTTGTAATTCGTTATCATCATACCCCAACTCCCCTAAACCATACGTAGCTGCCGAAGATGCATACACCAACGGAATCTGATAATCAATGCATTTTTGCCAAATTTGTTGTGAGTAACGAACGTTGAGTTCGTCAAAAACGGAACGCTCAAATTCTGTCGTATCAGTACGAGCACCGATGTGAAAAATAAACTCTACTTCATAATAATTTTGGTCCAGCCATTCAAAAAAAACGGAGCGTTCAACTCGTTCTTGAATCTTTTTCCCCTCTAAATTTGGTGTTTTTTCAATTTTAGAAAAATCATCGACAGCGATGATAAAATTGAAATTTTCCTCGTTTAGCTTGCTGATAAGACAGCTCCCGATAAAGCCAGCAGCCCCAGTGACAATAATCATAGAAATAACTTATGATAAGGCGTTTAAATAGTGGGTTGTCAATTAGTTGGTACAGTAAAAATACTCAAAAAAAGGCTTACAAAGGTAGATACTTTTTTACAAAAAAAACTATTAAAAATTTTGAGAAAATATTTGACTTTTTCAATATTTTTTCTGAAAAAAGGTGATGTTTTTGGAAACGGTTTTTTGGTAGTAATTTTGCCAAAATCTATTAGACAGCTAAGTAGTACTGTTCCTACTAAATACGGTACTCTTGATGCTGTGGACTATTGACTGTCGATTGAAATGATAGTTTACGTAACAAGAAAAGAACATTTTAATGCCGCCCACAGGGTGTACAACCCTATGTGGTCGGATGAAAAGAACAATGAAGTATTCGGAATTTGTGCCAATCCTAATTTTCATGGCCATAATTTTGAATTAATTGTCACGATTAAAGGACCTATTAATCCTGAAACAGGTTTTGTGGTAGACATGAAACACCTCGGTAAAATGATGAAAGACAGCGTGATCGATAAAGTTGACCATCGTAATCTCAATCTAGATGTTGGCTTTATGCAGGGCATCATTCCAAGTTGTGAAAACTTTGTCCTAGAAATCTGGAGAATTCTGGAAGTAGGTCTACACGAGTTGGCACCCCATGCCAAGCTGCACTATATCAAGCTTATCGAAACCCCCAAAAACTACGTAGAGTATTACGGCGAGTAATCTCTCTTTAAACGATATTCTCGTATCACCCCCCAAAATTATTGTGAATCAACCACGTATCGGTCTTTTTTTCTGGCTGCTTGTGCTCCTTATTATTGGGGGTTATCTGTATTACATCAACTTGTATGCGGTCAATATCCCCATTACCGACGACTATGACTTGGTACGGGTAAAATACACGCTTTTAACGCAGGAGCTAAGTTGGTGGCAAAAAATCAAGCTGCTTTTAGAGCCAGAAAATGACCATCGCATTCTTGTTCCACGCTCAATAGCATTACTGGACTATACCATCGAAGGTTTTATCAATTATCGTTCGTTGATTGGGGTTGTCAATGTGAGTTTGTTAGGGATTTTGGGATTTTGGTTCTTAAGCTTTTTCAAACGAGGGCTCAATGCTTGGTTTTTCTTACCCCTATTGCTGTGGTATCTTACCCCTTTTGTGTTTGATGTCACCCTTTGGGGAATCAATGGAATGCAGCATACAACCCTCAATTTGCTCGTATTCTGCACTCTAGCACTAACCTCCTACTCTACTAGCCCTTGGGCTTTTGGGGTAGCATTGGTAGTGGGGTTTGCCGCTACTTTTACCAATGGTAACGGCTTTTTGGTCTTTCCAGCGGGCTTGGCGGTTCTGCTTTTGGCCCAAGAATGGAAAAAAAGTATCCTTTGGATTCTCGGAATGGTAGCCGCTTTATTGGCTTATTTTCTCAACTACCACGTGGGGCAAGCGACCAAAGTAGCGTTTTCGGGCGAGTTTGTCGGCAACCTTCTGCTAAGTTTTGCAGCGCTGTCAGGTGGATGGGTAGCAGCTTTTAAGGGAAGTAGCCCTTCGTGGTTATTGTGGGGAGCCTTTGTGGTAGGTAGTTTGAGTTTATTAATTATTACGCTTTGGCTTGCTTATCAGCTGTTTATGACTCCTCAACGTGCTCGCAAAACTCGTCCATATCTTTGGGTAGGTGTTTTTATATTCTCAATATTGACTATTGGCATCATTGCAGTTTCAAGAGGTGGACGCGACGTTTATTCTGTCTTTACCAGCCGGTATAGCCTGTACCCGCTTCATTTGTTGACACTTACGTACTTGGCCTTACTGAGTTGGAAATCTATTTCTCCTTCGTGGGTATTTCGAATCGCCATCATTTTTGGCGGTATTTTTATGACCATGAGTTTGTATCAATACCAACGAGATATGGACGAACGCCGCCGAAGCCTCATGGCCGACCACTACAATTGGCGTCAACACCGTAAACTTATCACGCATTTTCGGAGTGAATTAGCTGACTTTTTTACGTTGCCCGCTTACCAAAAAGGCATTTATCGCTTCGATAACTTTCCACTCGGGGCTGATACCGAAAAATTACTCAATTCCGTTGCAGATACTACTCAAAAAGCAACACTGAATCTTACGATTACAACTTCTCAAAAAAAGGTGGATTTTTTTGGGCACCCTCAGACAATTGCACAGTTTACGTTGGCCAATTCGGACGTCCTTCAGCCTGAATTTGGGGAAGGGGTGGGCGTCTTTTTAGTCTTGAAATCGACAAGAAATAAAACGTATCTGCTCCCTACTTTACCTATTCAAGGCGGAAAGCGTGCTTTTTTAACGGCGGCAAAAGTGTATAAACCTGGGTTTGTGTTGACAGTTTACAACGAAAATTTTGTACCTGACACCTACCGCATCGGAATTCTCAAACCTATCAAAGATGGGTATCGCTTGCAGTACTTTGCCCAGGCTATTCAGGTAGATTCGTTGAACGCACGAATCGTATTGGAAAAATAAACGTATGAAATATTATCTGATAGCAGGCGAACGCTCGGGTGATTTGCACGGTAGCAACCTTATTAAGGCCATTCGTCGCCACGATTCGGAAGCTGAATGTCGGGCTTGGGGTGGTGAAATGATGCAAGAAGCAGGGGCAGAACTGGTGACGCATTATGCCGATATGGCCTTCATGGGCTTTTGGGAAGTGGCCAAAAATTTAGGCACGATTTCAGGGTTTATGAAAAAATGTAAAGCCGATATTCTTGTCTATCGACCCGATGCCGTGATTTTGATTGATTATGCAGGCTTCAATATGCGAATCGCTCGTTTTGCTAAAGCAAACGGCATTAAAACCTTTTACTATATTTCGCCCAAAGTGTGGGCTTGGAATCAAAAACGTGCCCTCAAGCTCAAACGCGACGTCGATCACCTCTTCGTGATTTTTCCGTTTGAAAAAGCGTTTTTTCGCCAATACAACTACGATGTGGACTACGTAGGAAACCCTCTTTTCGACGCCATTGCAGATTTTAAGCCTAATCCGTCGTTTCTACAAAACCATCAACTTGACCCCGCCAAGCCCATCGTGGCGTTGCTCCCAGGTAGTCGAAAGCAAGAAGTAGAGCAAATGTTGACGCTGATGGTACAAACCAAGCCACACTTTCCCCATGCGCAATTTGTGATTGCGGCCGTTAGTAACCTTCCCCAAAGCCTCTATGCCCCTTTTGTGGAACAGGGAGTCCGACTCGTCACAGATGCCGCCTACGACTTACTTTCGGTCGCTACGGCTGCCCTTGTCACCTCAGGTACTGCCACGCTCGAAACGGCGCTTTTTGAAGTACCTCAGGTAGTTTGTTACAAAACAGGAGGCATAAGCTACGCCATAGCAAAGCGATTAATAAGGGTTCCTTACATTTCATTGGTCAATCTTATTGCGCAAAAAGAGGCCGTTAAAGAACTGATTCAAAACGAGTTGACTCCCAAAAATCTCACGAACGAACTGGAGGCTATTTTGCCTAACGGCCCCAAACGAGTACCACAAATCAACGATTACCGACAGGTGAAAGCCATTTTGGGAGAAAAAGGTGCGTCCGAACGCGCAGGCGAATTGATGGTGAAGTATCTTTTAGAAAAATAAAGAGGCTATTTGAGTGATTCGTTGACTGAGACTTTAAAATCATCCAATACGAGTTGTTCAGTCGAACAAATATCCTACTCTCACACCATGCTTGAAATATTCCTTGAGTTTTTTCTTTACGTCGTTGATTTGGTCATCAGTAAAAAAAGACATCCCGAAACGTTTCACCTCTATACCATTGAGCATCACGTCTTCGTCATAGATAAGCAGTGCTTTTTGCCTTTGTTGTATCAAACAAAAGGTTCAAAGCCTGAATAATTTTTAGATGTTTGCTTTTCATACCCGTAAATCTAATCAGTTCCCCATCATCCCTCCCATTCATACCACTAGGGTGGCTCCGTTGTAATCATCGTTAGACTCCCAACGCTCAAATTCTTCAAACGTGGTAGGAAATAATGTCGAACGAATTATTGTCTCAAAATACTAAACTCTCCAGCTCTTTCTGTTGCCGCAGATGATGGCGACTGTGCATATCTAGGTTATGAAACCACTCGTGGGCATTGAGCCAGGCAAAAACAGGGTGGTAGCATTTATATTCCCCTGCATCGTGAGTGACAGGCTCAATCAGGGCTTTGGCATCACTCAGCACTTTCTTCAATTGGACGCGGTACTCGTCTTTTGTTTTTGGGATAAGTTCTATTTTTACAGGCCCCTCGGGCACTTTCACTTTGATAGGTGGAAACCCATTATGTTTGAAAGCGTTATCGCCGTAAGCGTTATGCTCTCCGCCAATTTGCCCTTTACGTTGCTCCAAGCACCGAACAGTATTAGCCAAAAAGAAGAAATTAGACGTCATCAATATGTGTTCGTACATTTGCCCAAGGGACCAAACGTCTTCAGCAGGTTTGTGCAAAAATTGAACATCGGTGTATTTATCGAGAGATACGATGTAACTGTTGAGCGTTGTTTCTAATGATAAATAAATTTCCGAGGGCGTTTGTTGACTTGTCATATTATTGAAATTTGGGAATACGAATATATTTAAAAAGATCTTATAAAACGGTGAATACTATTAATGACTACAAATAATAATGGCTCAAGGCCAAAAAAGGCTAACTATTAGGCTTATTGGCCTTTTTTTGCCAATTTAGCAACGGCTGTCCACTATCCTTTTCATTACTGTATCGACAATAATCAAAGGAATTTCCTAAACCTAATTGAAATGCAATCAACAGACACCCAACCCAAAGACAATCAACTGCTTAAAATCCTTGGCGTAGGCTTCGGCATAGCCGTAACTATTGGTGGAACCATCGGAACGGGAATTTTACGAAAACCAGGCCCCATTGCCCAAGCTCTTGGCGAGCCGTGGCTCATCATGGGGGTGTGGATACTAGTAAGTATTTATGCACTTTTGGGAGTCTTATGTACCATTGAGTTAGGGGTTACCTTTCCAAAGGCAGGGGCTTGGTACGTGTATGCACGGCGGGCTTTTGGAGGATACGCGGGGTTTGTGGTGGGATTCAACAGTTGGTTAGGCACTTCGGCAGCTACGGCTTTTGGAGCTTTTACCATGAGCGAATATATCGCTCTACTTCTCCCTTCCATGGCAGGTTATGAAAGCTACATGGCCACAACGATTCTCACTGGATTGGGGTTATTACATTGGGTGGGGCTTCGAACTGCCAGCCGCGCACAAGAAATCATGAGTGTTGCTAAAGCCGTTGGGCTATTTGCCTTTGTGGTAATTTGCTTTGTTTATGGCAACGACGTTTCTACCACGCAAGTTGTCGAAACTACCACCAACGCCGTGGCCAAAGGCTCTTTGATTGGGTCGTTGATTTTTGCGTTGCAGGCTATCTTTTACACCTTCGACGGCTGGCACACAGCAGCTTATTTTGCCGAGGAAGACGCCGACCCTGCGCGTAACTTACCAAAGTCAATGATTGGGGGGCTTTTGCTTATTGTCCTCATTTACTTGTTGGTCAATGCGGCCATTTTATACATTTTACCGATGCCTGCCTTGCAGCAATCCAAACTCGCTGCTGCCGACGCCATTACGCTCATTTTTGGGGAGCAATCGGGCAAAATAGTGACTTTTTTCTTGATGATTTCGATTTTGGGGATTGTCAATGCGCAGGTGATGTTTAACCCTCGTGTGTTGTATTCGATGAGTCGAGATGGGTTATTTATCCGCCAAGGGACGCGGGTCAATGCAGGTGGTACACCTAGTATTACCATGCCGCTGTCGGTCGCGATGGCCATTGTATTTATCTTGAGCGGAAAAGAAGCGAGTGGCAAGTTGTCCGACATCGCTACGTTTTTCTTCGTGATTGGCTATACTTCGGGCTTTGCGTCGCTGTTGTATCTTCGCAAATCCGAACCCGACGTCCCTCGCCCTTGGAAAGTACCAGGCTTCCCCGTCGTGCCGTGGGTTGTGCTTATTGCTTCGGTGGCCTTTCTGGTTGGGGCGGGTTTCCAAGACCCAGGCAGCAGTGTTTACGCCGTGGTTTTCTTGGTTTTGAGCTACCCGTTGTATCTGGGAGTGAAGCGGTTGAATACGGAGTAGGGGTCAGCCATCAAATCTCAATACACTTATCCCAGCTAAAACCGTTATTTTCTCCATAAGCACAATAGCCTAACTGATTGGTTATCAACTTTGTCTTTTCAATCTCAACAATAGGCGTATTGGCATGGCCATACACCCAATAATCGGGCTGGGTATCCAAAATCAATGCGTCGAGATTGGTCACAAAACCTTGATTAAGTGTATACGGCCACGTAACCCTCCTACGGATTCACCTCTACCGTGCGGCTTGAGCGTCCATTAGACGTAAACACTTTCATTTTAATTGTTTTACTTACGGGCAAAGGCTGACTATACACCGCGCTAGTTGCTGTAGGTTCGGTGCCGTCGGTGGTGTATCGAATCGTCAAACCTGGGAGTTGCACATTGGCTTTTACTTGGTTATTTTCAATCACTGCCCCCGCCGTTGGCACCCGATACGCATATCCACCCGCGCGGAAATCCAAACGAGGAAGTTCGCGTTTACCGAGTTGATTGGCAAACACCGACCATGCTTTTTGATAGACTTTATCGTCGTTTTTCTCCGCCCACGTTGGCGACAATGCCCATGCGCGTTCGGCCATGCCTAGCAGTTTTGGCAACATCATGTATTCCATCCGCTCGGGGGAATTGACCGTTTCGCTCCACAATAATCCCTGAATCCCCACGATATTTTGTTTCCCGTACTCCGTCAAGCGCTCTTTTCCATTGAAAATCGAGCGGTCGAGCGGGTTGCCCAAACGGTCTTCTTTTGAGTTTTTGAAATAATCGTACGGAATAAACGAGAATGGCTTGTCAACGTCGGTGTACGCCCCCCAATAATACCCAGGCTCGTCGAACGCCTTGTAATAAGCCATGTCAAAATACTGATGCGTGACGCACGAAAGCACCACTTTATAGCCTGCATTGGCAAGGCGATAGGCCAAATCCTCAGCGCCCCAGCCCAACACGTTGTTCCAGACATCTACTTGCACCCCTTTTCCTACAAAATCAGGATTTGGAATAACGTGGTTTTTACCATCGAGCATGGTTTTGCGCATGGCTATTTCTTCCCAACCATAGACATAAAGGCCACGTTTTTTGGCAATTTCTATCACTTTTCCGTAAAAATAATACCAAAGGTCGTCGGTTGACTGAATACTTGGATTGTCACGGCGCAACTGCTGCACCGCAGGCGATTGCGTCCATACGCCTCCTGGCACTTCGTCGCCTCCGTAATGGATGGTTTCTAGAGGCGCGTTGACATCATGGTACATCGCCACGATTTCGTCGGTTACTTTTTCCAAAAAACGATAGGTTGACGGCATGGCCACGTTCATCACGTTATCGTTCCACGACTGCACCGAGCGGTACACCGAGCGGTCGGCGGGGTCGTGCAAAAGATATTTTTCAGCTTCTTCTTTTTGTCCTTGGGCCATTTTTTGCGAGTAGCGGGCTTTCATTGCCACCACCGCAGCCCGTGCATGCCCAGGTGCTTCGATTTCGGGAATGACTTTGATATGACGAGCGGTGGCATAACGCAACAATTCCAAAAAGTCTTGACGACTGTAATAGCCCGTTCCTGCGTTCTGTGAAGCATCAGGGCCTGAGCCAAAAGATGGTTGAAGCAATTTGAGGGGGTCAGTTGCGTGACCGCGCACGGCACCAATCTGCGTCAATTCGGGCAACGACGGAATCTCCAAACGCCAGCCTTCATCGTCCGAAAAGTGCAAATGTAGCACGTTGAGTTTGTAAGAGGCCATCAAGTCGAGCAACTTCATCACTTGCGCTTTTGAGTGAAAATTCCGAGCGACGTCGAGCATAATCGCACGGTGTCCAAAACGTGGCTGGTCACTGATTTCTACGCCCGTTACCGACAAACTTGGCTGCGTTTTTCCCCAAGCCGATGGTGGCAACAACGCCAACAACGACTGCACCCCGTAAAAAGCACCCGCTCTATCGCCCGCCGTAATCTCAATTCCGCTGGGATTAACCCTCAAACGGTAGGCCTCTCTAGGCATGGTTTCTTGTTTAAATACAATTCCAGTGGTTTGTTTTTCGGTCGAAAACGCCAAAGGTGAACCTAGCATCGACGACAGCTGACTACCCAAGTAGCTCGCCTCATCGCGAAATGCCTCAGAAACAGAAAAAATTGTTTGAGGCGTAATAGTGTATGCCCCACCTCGTTCGCGATATTGCTGCGGGCTCGGGAGAATTTTGGGCAACTCTTTTTCGACAATATCTTCTGTCGTTTTGTTCTGATTATAAATCATTTCGGGCGTGATTAAACCTAGCTTATCTCCCGCAAAACGCTGATATTGGCGCGGTTGGGTAGAAGGTTTTATGGTATAATCGGTCAATGGATAACCACGTTCGGGCTGCTGCTCCCACACCCAATACAAGCCCGAGGGGGCGTCGGTAAAGTTAACCACCCAAGCCGACGATATAAACGAAATAGTGGTAAAAGCACCCGCTTTCAGCCCCTGAAACGCCGCCGTAGGCATCAATTGAAACAAATCGCCGTTGATGTGTCGAATGGTAAAATCGGCAGAAATGGTCGTATCTATGGTACGAACATTGTTAAAAAATAAGCTCCATCCTGACTTGGGAAGCGCTTTTTTAGAAGCATTTGTTAAAGTAAACGAAGTCAACGAAGCCGTTTTACCTTTGTGGTTGTTTTCCACAATTTCCCAGCTGATTTTCAAGGAAGGAGCGGCCAACTGTGCTTTCAGCGATACCGAACCAAGCAGCAAAAGAACGACGAACAAACGTGATGCGCTACGACGAAATACGAGTGTGTTGGTTGTCAGGCTCATTGTAAAACAGGTTGAAGAAGTAGTTAGGAACAGAAAATGAGTTGCAAAAATACAAGAACATTCCAATTCCTGTACTTTTATAAAAATTAGCGTATACGAAATAAATCCTGCATTTATTCGTAAACCCCGAAATTTACGTAGGGTCAATTAGAGACTAAAAATTACGAAAGTAGGAATTACACTATGTGCCAAGGATTGTTCACACGAGCGATGGTTTTTGAGTTACGGTTTCAAAAGAATAAATCAATTTCACTACTTTTGGCATAGTATTCACCCTTTTCACCCTAGCCCATGCGTTTCATTATTTTGTGTTTATGGTGTGTCCTAGCGTTGTTATCAAGCCTGCAAGCGCAGCAAACTGGAGTTTATCGTTTTGAAAACTCATTAGAAGAGGAATCTGGCTCGCTCCCAAAGCTCAAGGTATTGGGACAGGAAGGTAGGTTTCAGAAAGAACAACTTCCCGAACTCAAAAACCTTCAACGTACTGTTTACACTTTCGATAAAAACTGCGGTTTACAGTTTGATAACCGAGCCGCAAATGGATTCCTGAGCGGTTCATATACCATTGAGATTTACTTTCGATTTACGACGCTTGACAGTTGGAAACGGGTCGTTGATTTTAAAAATCGAAAGTCAGACAATGGTTGCTATATTTATTATGGGAAGCTCAATTTTTACAATTTTGCGGTAGGAACCAAAGCCCCCGTTAATCCCAATGAATACACCCACTACGTAGTGTCGCGAGATGCTAAAACCAACCAACTCAAAATGTACGTAGATGGAGAGTCGAAGGTTGAGTTTACCGACCGTTTTTCGCAAGGCATCATCGATGAAGATGGCATGCTCAACTTTTTTTTTGATGACCTCATCGTTAAAGACGAAGCAAGTGAAGGTGCTGTTGCAATGATAAAACTGTATGGCTATGTAGTAGACCCTAGCACCATTAAACTTAACTTTCAACGACTTGAAGAGAAAATAAGCAAGCCATTGACCGTAAATGTACCTACTCCTGTTGCTCCACAACCTGTAGTACCACCAACTCTTCCCAAAGAAATACTTAAAGAAAATACGCCAGAAACTCCCAAAAACTATACTTCACTAGACGATAAAAACGTTTCCATTGGGAAATCGATTGTATTGCAGAACCTGCGTTTTGTCCAAAGTAAGCCCGAGCTACTACCTGAGTCGAGTGCTGAGTTAGATAATTTGCTCAAATTTATGCAAGAACACCCAACGGCTCACATCGAACTCCAAGGTCACACAGACAACCTAGGAGATTTTGATCTGAACCTTGCGCTCTCTCGTCAGCGGGTTGAAGTGGTGAAAACATTATTGGTAAAAAAAGGTATTTCTCCTCATCGAATTACGGGGAAAGGTTTTGGAGCCAGTAGGCCCATTGCTAATAACAATCGTGAAGAAACCCGCCAGTTCAACCGTCGTGTTGAATTGGTTATTACAAAACTCTGACAAAAACTGCCGTGAACAAATTTTATTTTTTAGTAAGTATCTGCGCCTTTTTAGTAGTATCGTGTAAAAAACCTGCCCCAACTCCAATTGAACCTACGGAGCTATCTGAGAATTTTTCGGAAACTCCAACCTCTACCCCGATTACCCCTACCGATTTGTTGGATGAGGCATCGGGCCTAGCCGATAGCAAAAAACAACCAGGTTTTCTCTGGACGCATGAAGATGCAGGTTCTCCCAACCACCTTTATTTACTGAGCCGTCAGGGAAAAATTGTGGCTACTTATACCACACCTTTCATCAATTTTGATTGGGAAGACATAGCTATAGGCCCTGGTCCTGATGCTAATACATCGTATATTTATCTGGCCGATATTGGGGATAACTCAAACGTTCGCGATATTAAACAAATCTACCGTTTTCCTGAGCCTAGTACATTAAACTCCACGATTACCAATTTTGAGTCGATTCGTTTTCGCTTTCCCGATGGCTCCTACGATGCCGAAACGTTGCTGTTCGATCCGCTTACTAAAGATATTTATATCGTCACCAAGTGGCTTGCCAACGCCCGAGTGTATCGTTTGGCATATCCACAATCTACTACGGGGGTGATTACGGCCAAAAAAGTAGGAGAAATGACCATCGGAACAGACCTGACGGGTGGTACCATTTCAACGATTGGTACCGAGGTCATCGTGCGAGGTTATACAGCGATTTATTATTGGAAACGTAAAGTGAATGAAACTGTAGGCGAAGTACTGCTCCGAGCTCCCACCAAAAAACTACCGTACATCTTTGAGCCTCAAGGCGAAGCGGTTTGCTTCGACCTAAACAACAAAGGTTACTTTACCCTTAGCGAGCGACGTAACGTCCCGTCGGTCAACTTGTATTTTTATGCAAGGAAATAAAGCAACCAAATAAAGTTTATACGACTAATTTACAATGTATTTAAGATAGTCTAAATTGGAGATAAGTTTTGGCTAAGAGTGTCATTTTTTGAAAATCAGGCACGCGAATTCGCTCTTCTTGAATGCGGGAAGCTGACGTTTCTTTGATTTTATTGAACAAAGTCAAATAGTATACATACGCTAAATGCACCCCCATACGGGCACTTCGAGGGAGTTGCTGAATGGCAATATTCGCTGCATCAAAGTCGGCTTGAATGTCGGCTTCTATTGTTCGTTTGGCTTCTTTAGAAAACAAACGAAAATCAACTTCTGGGAAATAAACACGCCCACGCTCTACGTAGTCACTTTTCAAATCACGAAGGAAGTTTACTTTTTGGAACGCTGCTCCCAATCGCCTTGCTCCTTCTTTTAGATGGTCAAACATCTTAACATCGCCTTCACAAAATACCCTAAGGCACATTAAACCAACCACTTCGGCCGACCCATAGATGTACTCATCGTACAAGTTCCTGTTATATTCGAGGGGTGCCAAATCCATTTCCATGCTGTGCAAAAACGCATCAATAAGCTCGCGCTCAATACCGTACTCATTCACCACCAACTGAAACGCGTGAAGCACAGGGTTGAGGCTAATCTTCTGTTCAATTGCTTCGTAAGTGTCGTAACGAAATTTGTCGAGCAAAAACTTTTTATCGTGGTCATGAAAGGTATCCACAATCTCATCGGCGCAGCGAACAAAACCATAAACGGCGTAGATAGGCAAATGGAATTTTGTATCTAAAGTCTTGATACCCAATGTAAATGAGGTACTATAGCGCTCCGTAATTAGCTTGCTACATTCCAAGGCTGTTTGATTAAATAACTGTATCATGGAGAATAGGTTGGTTTCTTTATGCTTTCTCTACTTCATCAGCCACCACTAAGCCCGAAATAAGCGACGGTGGTACGCCTGGCCCTGGTACAGTAAGCTGTCCTGTATAAAACAAATTAGCTACCTTTTTGTTTTTGAGGGTTGGTTTTAAAAATGCTGTTTGCATCAAGGTATTAGCCAAGCCGTATGCATTACCTTTAAAGGCGTTATAATCCGACATAAAATCACGGTGAGCATAGGTACGTTTGTAGACCACGTGTGAGCGAATATCTTCGCCCACGTATGCTTCCAAGCGTTCCATGACTACGTTGAAATAGCGCTCATGTATTTCTTCCGAGTCGTCTTTCAAATCGGGTGCTACAGGAATCAATAAAAATAAATTTTCGCAGCCTTCAGGTGCTACTGAAGGGTCAGTTTTAGAGGGGGCTGATGCGTAAAACAGCGGCTTACTTGGCCACTGCGGTTGGGTATATATTTCATAGGCATGTTGCTTAAAATCTTCGTCAAAAAACAAATTGTGGTGTTGTAGTTTCGGTATACGTTTATTAATGCCTAAATAATACAACAACGACGAAGGGGCAAGGGTACGTTTGTCCCAGTAAGCATCCGAATAATTGCGATATTGCCCCAGAAGCTTTGTATCTACATGGTGATAATCAGCTCCTGCTACCACCACATCGGCATCGTACGTACCCGTCTCAGTCACGACTTGTTTGGCTACTCCTCCCACTACGTCGATGCGGGTCACGTTTTGGTTGAGCAAAATTTTTACGCCTTTTTCTTCTGCCAATGCCACCATTCCTTTCACAATTTCGTGCATTCCCCCCATCGGGTACCACGTCCCCATCGAAATTTCGGCGTAGTTCATCAGACTATACATGGCAGGTGTGTTCTCAGGTGTTGCGCCCAAAAATAAAATCGGGAACTCCATCAATTGCAGCAACTTTGGATCCGAAAAATACTTACGGATATGACCCGCAAAAGTCTGAAGTACATCCATTCGGCCTAAATCATAAAGCAATTTAAGACTCACAAACTCCCAAATACTTCGGCTTGGCTTCCAAACGAACTTATTCATGCCCACGTCGTATTTGTAGGCTGCTTGCTCCAAAAACGCTTCCAAGCGTTGCCCACTACCAGGCTCAATTTGCTCAAAAAGTTGTTTTAATTTGTCGATTCCCGCAGGAATATCTACTGCCGAAGTGGTATCAAAAATGACGGCATAAGAAGGGTCTAGCCGTACAAGCTGGTAGTAATCAGAAGGCTTTTTGCCAAATTTTCCAAAATACGTTTCAAACACATCGGGCATCCAGTACCAGCTGGGTCCCATGTCAAACGTAAAGCCTTTTTCACGAAAAACCCGTGCCCGTCCACCAGGCACGGAGTTTTTCTCTAAAATGGTTACCTTAAAACCTTTATTGGCAAGGCTAGTGGCGGCCGAAAGCCCCGCAAAACCTGCCCCTATGACGATTACCTTTTTCAACGTATAAAATGTTCTTCCGTGATGAATATACTAGCTAAACTCGTAAACCCCATCAACGGTTTTGCAATATACGTAAAAAAGTCAAGAAATTACTGCTTCACTACCAAACCGTCTTTCATTACGAAAGTAACGTTTTGAAGTGTTTTTATATTTTGAAGGGGGTTTTCGTCAGTAGCAATAATATCGGCGTACTTGCCTTTGCTAATGCTACCCATGTTGGCCTCTTCGCCCAAAATCTGCGCAGGCACGATGGTCGCCGACTTGATGGCTTCCATTGGCGGCATTCCTACTTCGGTCATGTACTCAAACTCTTTGGCGTTTTGTCCGTGAGCAAACACACCCGCATCGGTTCCGAAGGCGATTTTTACGCCTGCTTTGTAGGCTTTTGCAAACGTTTTCTGAATCAATGGCCCGATTTCCAATGCTTTAGCCCGTACAAATGGGTGAAAATACCCAATGATTTTGGCCGAATCGGCCGCCGAACGCCCCGCAATGATAGTAGGCACATAATACGCTCCCGTTTTTTTGAAAATTTCAATGGCCTCGTCGTCCATGTACGTTCCGTGCTCGATGGTGGTCACGCCCGCGCGCAACGCCCGCTTCATCCCCTCCGCACCGTGGGCGTGGGCTGCCACGTGAAAGCCATAATCTTTGGCCGTAGAAACAATGGCCGACACTTCATCGTCGGTAAACTGAGGGGCTTTACCACTTTTAGCAATGCTCAATACCCCACCTGTAGCAGTAATTTTAATACAATCAGACCCGTCTTTGTAGCGCTGACGCACAGCTTTACGGCCTGCATCGGGCGAGTCTACAACTCCATCAACCATCTTTTCAGGAACGGCAAAGTGGTTGCCTAAACCATTGGTAGGGTCACCGTGGCCTCCTGTAGTTGCAATGGTTTGGCCTGCCGTAAAAATGCGCGGCCCCACGACCAAGCCTTTGTTGATGGCATTGCGCAGTGAAATATTGACGCCACTTCCACCCAAGTCGCGCACGGCCGTAAAACCCGCCATGAGGTTGATGTAAGCATACTTTTGGGCCTCAAAAGCGATGTCAGCGGGCGTATAACTGACGCGTTTGGCAAACTGGTCACGGCTAGTTTCGCTTTCGATGTGCACGTGCATGTCGGTCAAGCCAGGCAAAACCGTTTTGTTTTTTAGGTCAATCAGTTTGTCCGTACCTTGGCCTTTGGTATAACCTTTTTCCACGGACGTGATGCGATTTTTCTCCACCACAATTGTCATTTGGTCTTGGGCGACATCGGCCAGGCCGTCGATGAGTTTTCCGCAGTGGATGAGGGTACGTTGGGCGTACAATGAAGAGGAAGCAGCGAGCGCCATAGCCCCCGCCAAAAGGTAGATTTTTTTCATTGGGATTTGGTCTTTGTTTGAAAAGGTCACTCAAAGAAAACAAACTATGGCGATAAATCCACGCAGTTTTCAAATACTCTACTCCGCCCGCAAAATATTTTCAGGCTTCACGGTTTCGAATTGGTTGAGACACAGCCACAGTTGGGCGAGTACCACCACATCTTCTTTGCAGTAGCGCCGAATGCGATCGAGGTCTTTTTCGGCATAATACACCCGCGTTACGTCTTCGCCGCTGATGTCTGACTTGCTGCTGGAAATTCCGAACAACGCCGCCAACAGGTCTAACTGCGCAAAACTTTTGTAGTCGCCATAGCGCCACATATCGAGCGTATCTTGGTGAAGAATCTCCCACGGTTTTTTACCCGAAAGTTGGAGCGATTCGGGCAGTGTAATACCGTTGACTAACATCCGTCGGCAGATGTACGGAAAGTCAAACTCCTTGCCATTGTGGGCACAAAGAATAAGCTGGTTTTGAGGGTATTTTTCGAGCAATTCTTTGAACTCCAACAGCAACGCCCGCTCGTCGTCGCCCGCGAGAGATTTTACTTTAAAACGCGGCTGTTCGTCGGTGGTGGTATTCCAATACAACGCCCCAACGCCGATACAAATGATTTTGCCAAACTCCGCATAAATCGCCGCCCGGCGATAAAACAGGTCAAACGGGGTCACGTGGTCGTCGTTACGAATATTGGCCGCTTTGCGCTCCCATTGTTCCTGCATTCGTTCATCAAGCTGGTCAAATGAAGCCTTCGACGAAACCGTTTCAATGTCGATAAAAAGTACGTTTTTAGCTTTTCTGCGAAGGTCCATAGCTGTAAAGTTTAATGAAAGAGTATAGGATTACTCACAACCCGACCGATTACAATGAACTATTATTTCGGGAAACGCATGCGGTAATCTACCTTCACGGCACCTTTGGTAATGTCTGCCAAGCGTTTTTTGAGCATTTGGCGCTTGAGCATCGGTAAGTAATCAGTAAACAATTTACCTTCTAGGTGGTCGTATTCGTGTTGAATGATACGTGCCGCCATGCCGTCGTATTCTTCGATGTGTTCGTTCCATTCCATATCCCAGTATTTTATTTTGAGTTTTTCGGGACGATATACATCCGCCCGAATGCCTGGAATACTCAAACATCCTTCTTCAAACGCCCATTCGTCACCCGTTTCTTCCAAAATTTGGGGGTTGATAAACACCTTTTTGAACCCTTCCAAACTTGGGTCTTTATCCTCTTCTTCTTCATCCTCATTAAGAATAGTACCATCTACGACAAACACGCGAATACTCTGCCCTACTTGCGGTGCTGCCAATCCAATACCCGACGATTCGTACATGGTTTCATACATATTTGCTACAAATTCGGCTAAATTAATTTCGTCTTTTTCAATGGGCCGAGCCACTTTACGCAATATTGGGTCGCCGTATGCTACGATGGGGAATATCATAGAAATTATTTTTTCGTGGTTAAATACGATTGTAAAATGATGGTCGCACTCATTTTGTCGATGTTTGACTTATCCTGACGGTCACTTTTTTTAGTTCCCATCGCAATCATCGTTTGGAGTGCCATACTACTCGTGAAACGCTCATCGTGTTCATAAACGGGTGTTTCAGGAAAAGCTTTTTTAAGTTGTTTAATAAAGCCCTTTACGTGGGGGGTGTTGTTGGTGTCGGTATTATCCAGTTTTCGGGGCATTCCGACCACAAACGCTTCAACGGCCTCGGTAGTGGTATAACGCTTCAAAAAGTCGAGTAATTCGTGTGAACGAACCGTATCGAGCGCTGTCGCAATGATTTGCAACGGGTCTGTCACTGCAATGCCCGTTCGTTTTGTTCCGTAATCAATCGCAATGATTCGCGCCATTTATTCGTTGTTTCATCGAAACCTTACAGTTTTAAAAACTTGTAAGGTTTACGTAATTAATTAAGCCGCAAATATAGCAGAAAATTCGTCAGCTTCTTTGGGGGAAAATGGTGAAAAACCACCCCAGCCAAATGACATTTTGGCAGAATTACTAGGCTTGCATTATTATTTTATCTAACAAAGTGTGCCCCAAACAATGTCTTGTTAAATATTGTTAAAAGTGAGAAATTGGGGCACGGAATGCTTTTAAAAAGCGTTATCTCGATACAATTTTCAAAAGCCACTCTCTTATTTTTTTGTAAAAAAACCATAACCAAAAGCTCATAAAAAGTCATGAATCAGAATTGGAAATCATTGGCATTGGTTGGACTTATTTCAAGTGCTGCGACCATCGGAGGTTACAAGCTTATTGGCGGTCTTGACAATACCAAAGACGTAATTTTCAAAGAAGCAGAAAGCCCATTGGCTCGCTTCACCTCGGCTCCGCCTGCGGGTGCAGCCGTCGATTTTACCTATGCTGCCGAAATATCAACGCCCGCCGTGGTACACATTAAAGCGTCGGCGATGCGTCAAGCACAGCAACGAGGTATGGATTTGTTTGATTTCTTTGGAGAAGACTTCGGTTTTCGCCGTGGCGGCCCTCAAAAGCAAGAGTCTTCAGGCTCGGGAGTAATCGTTAGTGCCGACGGCTACATTGTTACTAACAACCACGTAGTTGAAGGTGCCGAAGAGCTCGAAGTAGTCATGTCAAACAAACGCACGTACAAAGCGAAAGTAATTGGCACTGACCCTTCTACAGACATTGCGGTTATTCAAATTCCAGCCAAAGACCTACCTTCTCTTGCTTTTGGTAACTCAGATGCTATCAAAGTAGGCGAATGGGTAGTGGCCGTAGGAAACCCTTTCAACTTGGAGTCAACCGTCACAGCGGGGATTGTAAGCGCCAAAGGTCGTGGAATTGGCATTTTGAACCAACGTCAATCGGCCAATCGTCAAGGTGGAGACACTCCACTTGAGTCGTTTATTCAAACGGATGCCGTTGTTAATCCTGGCAACTCAGGAGGTGCATTGGTCAACTTAAAAGGTGAATTAGTAGGCATCAATACTGCTATCGCGAGCCCAACGGGTAGCTACGCAGGGTATGCCTTTGCGGTACCTGCTAGTTTAGTAAAAAAAGTATCAAGTGACATTATTAAGTTTGGTGGTGTTCAGCGCGGATACATTGGTATTATTCCTGAAGAACTCGACAGCAAAAAAGCCGACCAGTACGACGTAAAAGTGGCCACAGGTATTTACGTACAGGGCTTCGGCGAAGGTAGTAGTGCGGCCAAAGATACAGGCTTGAAAGTAGGTGACGTTATCACCAAAGTGGACGGCATTGAGGTAGATTCTGACCCTAAATTTCGCGAACTTGTAGCTCGTAAACGCCCAGGTGAAGCAGTTATGTTGACTGTTAACCGCAATGGTTCGGTAAAGGATTACAGCGTGGTGTTACGCAATCGCGAAGGTGGAAAAGAAATTATTAAAACTGACGAGGCAGATGCGGCTCTCGGTTCACTTGGCGCTCAGTTTGGCGACCTCAACAGCCGTGAGGTACAACGCCTTCAACGAGTTAATATCGGTGGTGGCGTAAAAGTAACAGCCATGCAAGGCGGTAAGCTTGCCCGAGTAGGCGTAGAAGAAGGTTTTGTTATCACCAAAGTCAACGATAAGCCAGTTCGTTCGGTGAAAGAGCTTAAAGCAGCTTTGGCAAGCAAAACTGGAGGACGAGTTCAGATGGAAGGTTTGTATTTAGACTATCCAGAAGACGTTTACTCGTTTGGTTTCAACTTGTAGATTTTTGATTTAACTACCCCCAAGGGTTAGGGCTCAAAAAGCTCTAACCCTTTGTTTTTTTAATGCTATTTAGTACCTTACCGTTATACCAATTTCTTAAAAAGTATGACAACAGCTATCATTATTACCATTTCTACACTCATATTAATTGCCTACATTTTTGATATTACCTCCTCTAAGACCAAAATACCATCGGTTATTTTGCTGCTATTACTTGGTTGGATTGTACGGCAACTCTCCATTTCTACTGGATTTTATTTACCTAGCCTGACACCAGTTTTACCCATTTTAGGCACTATCGGCCTAATTTTAATCGTCTTGGAAGGGTCTTTAGAATTAGAACTTAATAGCACTAAACTCAGGGCGGTTAAAAAGTCATTTATGGTAGCACTTTGGCCAATGCTGATTTTGGCAGGTACCACCACATTTGCCCTTGTTTACTGGGGCGGAACGTCCACCAAAAACACCTTGTTGTGTGTTATACCTTTATGCGTGATTAGCAGTGCTATCGCCATTCCGAGCGTTAAAAACCTTGCCAATACTCAAAAAGAATTTATCATTTATGAAAGTAGCCTTTCTGACATACTTGGGGTAGTGTTTTTCAATTTTGTAGCTTTTAATGAGACTTTCGGGCTTGGCTCATTTATTCATTTTGTAGGACAACTGATTGCCATCATTCTTATTTCTTTCATTGCTACTGGCGGTTTGTCTTACTTATTGAGCAAAATCGACCATTCTATTAAATTTGCACCCATCATTCTACTGGTTATTTTGATTTACAACGTTTCTAAAATTTACCACCTTCCTGCGCTTATTTTCATCCTTATTTTCGGGCTGTTTTTAGGAAATTTAGACGAAATCCAACGATTTGGCTGGATTGAGAAACTAAAGACCAGTATACTAGACCGCGAAGTCGCTAAATTCAAAGAGATTGTTGTCGAAGCTACTTTTGTCATTCGAGTGCTGTTCTTTTTACTGTTTGGATACTTGATGGAAACCGCCGAAATCCTAAATTCCGATACGTTTATTTGGGCTTTAGTGATTGTCATCGGGATTTTTGGCATACGTGCCTTCATTCTGAAACTTTACCGTATTTCTCTTTTACCTTTTGTATACGTGGCTCCTCGTGGCCTGATTACCATTTTACTTTTTCTCAGTATACCTGATTCCCAACTCATCCCGTTGGTCAATAAATCGCTCATTATTCAAATTATTATTCTGACGGCGCTGATTATGATGCTAGGACTCATATTCACAAAAAAAAGCGATGATAACTTAGAGCACCCCTTCGCGCACTAAAGATTTCACAAATACCAGTATTGTAGGGACATTGTAGCCTAATCAATCGTCCATTAGTTACTATCAAACTACACAAAAAACTCGCCCCGACGGGATGCCGGGGCAAAAAAGGCTTAGCGTCTCCAACGTCCTTTCAGGAAAAAACTAAAACTGAATGGGTAGCTCAACCACGGTGGTGTCCCAGCCCATGCGGAGTAACGCATCGGTTCCTTTGGGAAACTGAATAGAAAAATTTTCGATTACCGTTTCCGATTTTTTAGGCGTTACGGTGAAGCGGGCCACGTCGTTAGCTTCTTTGTATTGATACGCACCCCAATAATTGAGGTCTTTGTTCAAAATAACCACCCATTCGTTTTCATTAGGAATAGTAAAAAGTGAATACGTACCTGCCTTAATTTTCTTCCCTTGAAGGGTGGCATCTTGGTAAAAAGTAATTTCGGTGTTTTCATTGGCACCCGTCCGCCAAACTTTTCCGTAAGGAATCAGCTTTCCGAACACCTCACGCCCATTTTTTGCAGGGCGACTGTAAAGAACGCGCACCAAGGCTTTTTCATCGCCTTTGCGGTCGTGGGCAAAATTGTCAGGGAAATAAGCTGCATCCATCGGACTTTTGTCCACGTTGCGAAACCCTTGAGCTAATGCTCCCACCCAAGCAAAAAGTACGAAAGCAATGATTAATAAGCTATTTTTCATAATTGTGAATTGATTGTTAATTAATGTGTTTATTATCAGTGGCTTGGAGGGTATGACAATCGTCTGATCTTGTTGCCCCTTACCTCATACTAGGACGGGGTAAAACGGGCAGGCTTTCGTGGCCATCTTCGCCAACGGCTTGGACGGCAAAGAAATAATTGTCTTTAGAATAAGGCAACGTGAGGCCGTTTTTATCCGTAAAAAACTTCTTCTGCCAAAAAGGCCAGTGCGTTTCGCGCATCAGCACGTAGTAGCCTTTGACCTTGCCAGCTTTGGGCGCTTGCCAAAACAGCGAAGTGCTATTAGTGAGGTTACGGGCTTCGAGCGTGACGTTTTGGGGCATCGACGGCGCTTTGGCCAAGTTGGACAACGTAGCAAGGTTAACCGCCGTGTTTTTGCGCAAATACTCAAAATCCATGTGTTTGGCATAATCTCCGTATTCTACCCCTTTTTCGGTGCGTAGGTCTTGGTGTTGGTTGTTGAAATTTTCGTTCATTTCGGTCAAACGCACGGCGGCAAAATCGCGGTTGACAAACGGAGTGTGGTCGCCGCCACGGAGATAGCGATCGTTGCGATAAATGAGCTTAATTTCGAGGTTGTCCACGTAACGTTCGCCTATTTCCTTGACATAGCGAGCCAACGTGCGCGCTTTTCCGTCGTTTTCGGTGCCGTATTGGCGAATGCCATTGGCGCGTTTGTCGGTGTCAAACGCAGGTAATCCTTCACTGAATACCCGCAGTTTGGTGTTGTCAATCAGGCGAGTGTCGGGGCTGTGGTTAGAGCCCATAATGTCGTTGTTAAGGAGCGCTTCCAGGTTCCATTTTTCATTGGCGGCTTTTTCGGCCAAATGGTTCGCGCCGTACAAGCCTTGTTCTTCGCCGCTGACCACCACAAAAATAATGGTCGCAGGAAACGAGGCTTTACTCATCACTCGCGCCAACTCAATCACTGCCGCCGTTCCGCTGCCATCGTCATTGGCACCTGGGGCGTCGGCTTCGCGGTTGTTAACGTCGGTCACACGGCTGTCGATGTGCCCACTGACCATAAAAATGCGGTCGTCGTTGGGGTCGGTACCTTTGAGGGTCGCCATCACATTCCCGATTTCGTGGGCCTTATCCACGCGCCGCCCGTCGGGTTCCAGCGTCCAGGTATCAATAACAGCCGTCATGCGCCCGCCCGATTGCTTGGCGTATTCGTTAAATTTACTCAAAACCCATCGACGAGCCGCGCCAATGCCCCTTTTGGGGTCGGTAACGGTGCTGAGGGTGTGTCGCGTGCCAAAACTGACCAATTTGTCAACGTGGCTGCGGAGGCTGTCGGGCGAAACTTCGGCAACAAGCGACGAAATTTGCGGGTCGCGAAGAACGACCTGTTGAGCACGGACAAAAGACGAAAATAAAAGGAATCCAACAAGTAAAGTAGTGGTTTTTCTCATGCGTGTAGGTTTTGACAAATAACTTATGGTAACGACGAAAAGTTGATGGCGGGCGGCAACTTTGCGGCCTTTCTTTGGAATGTGCCGTCGAGTGGGACAAAATCGTTGAAAAAACCACAATTTTTCAAGAAAAATGCGCCCTTAGACAGCCCTCCTGCATAATCTTTTCGGTAGTTTTTGCGGGCGGTGGCATCCCCCGTAAACTTGGCTTCGGTCAGCTCTACCCATTGATCCTGAGACGTCCATACCCATTGGTTTCCGTATAAAGCCATGCGGGATTGGTTGCCCGTATCAGGGGTAAAATTTTCCAAAAACGAGTAAAGCGACTTGAGGTAGGTGTTAGTTTTGGGACGCTTAAAACTGGCAATAAGCCGCCATTGATTTTCTTCAGGCGCAAAAAAATAGGCCGTGTAAATGGTGTAATTATCGGTGGTAGGTTTGCCTTGTAACAAAAAACGGTAAGTGTTACCTGCCTTCCACGGGTATTTGAGGTAGCTTTGGCCACCCGAGCCTTCGTTGCCAAACTCACCTGTATAAACATCCGCCCCTTTTTTGAGCATCACAATTTTCTGGTCGTCGGGAATGGCGTTAGGGTTGTCGGTAGAAAACGGGCTCCAAACCGAAAACAGCACCCTACGCTCCGTAGGGGAGTTAACCTGCATTCCAAAATACCCTTCGCCAAAGCCGTTGGCCATGTAATACGACCCTATCACGTCTTCTTTCTCAGGAACGGTTAGTTCGCTGTAAAACCACTCGATGTTTTGGTTGGCAGGAAGCACGTAACGAAGGTGCACCGAAGGTCCTCGGCGTCCCCAGTAAAAGTAGTTGTCGGTATTGTTTTTGACAAAAACATTATCACCTCTAAGGGCGCTACCACTGAGAGTAAACTGCTGTAAATCAGCAAAATTGCTACCACTTCGACGGATACCTTGGGCGTCGATGGCAACATAGCCCGCTTGCGGACTTTCCCATTCGCCAATAGTATATTCTTGGGTAATAGCAGGGGTGATTTTCACCTGAAAAGGTTTTCCCAAAACCGTAAATTGAACCTCACTTTCACCCGTTCCGCCTTTGAGGATAGCCGAGAGTTTGAGCTTTCCTGCCTGACTCACCCGAACGTATGTGCGGCAAATTGTCAAAGGTTGATTCCAATGTACCAATCCATCATTGGTGATTTTTTCATTTTTGTCGGTCGAATTCAGTAGCCACGCGTTGCCTCCCACGGGCACGACTTGAACAGGGGTTTCGTGAAACGGAACAGGGATTTGAGAGGTCGCAGTACAAGCCGACAGACAGCTAAAAATAACCCAAACGAGTAAATTCAAACGGAAAAATTGACGCATACAAATTAGGAAATGATAGGGTTTCGGTTGTTAGAACAAATCTACACGAAAAAACACAAAAATTGCCAATTATAACTTATAGTAATAATTTATGCGTTTTTATGATTGGTGTACTATTGCAAAACGTTCTACTTTTACTGTCGTAAATTTGACTGGTTA
>JALQYJ010000053.1 GCA_023254175.1 Runella sp.
TCAATCAAAAGGGAATTGGGGAGGGATAGACCTTTTTGCTGAAATCCTTCCGAAAACTGCCCCAACCCCGCCGAAGGGTCTAAAAAGTTATTCACTTCAAACCCCGTTTGTTGGATAGCTTCTCCCAGCGCTTCAATCACCGCTGGAGGAGTATAAAAACTGGTCAATACACTATTTTTAAGGCTTTGCCAGTATTCCTCGGCCCGTTGTTCACCTGCCGCATTTTTTATTGTTTCCCACAGTGTTTGAATAAGGGGACGTAGTTCAACGTCTGCTTTCGTCTGCCAAGCACTGTCGTCTTCCAGGGGTAAAAGTATCGCCTTGATTCCACCAAAACCTGCATACTGCCGAATAAGGTTAGCTTGTTGTTCGGTTGGGGCTTTGTTTTCTTTTTGTAATTGCAAAGCGAGGCGAATCGCCTCCGTATTGGCTATGAGGTGGTGTTTGGGATTAAAGGCCATGCGCTTGAATCAAATTTTCAAGTTGACCGATAATTAAATGGTAGCAGAGTCGCTGATTCTCACCCGACTCTGCTTCGTACTTGTGTACGAGTTTTTCGAGCAATGGGCAAACAGCAATGAGAAAGGTTTGCAGTTTCTCTGATGCGATTAGTCTTTGATAGTCAGGCAGAAACTCCGTTTCGAGCAAATCATTCAAAAACGAATAGGTCGAAAAAGATAGGCCATTGGTGAGTTCAGCAATGGCTACCTCTTGGGCTTGTAAAACATCCTTACCTGATAATCGTTCCTGCTCAAAAATAGAAGCAGCTTGATTTGCTCGCTCTGAAACAAGACTCTCTATTTCTTCCGTAGTGAGTTTGTCCAGCACATCGGGAAACTCGCTTTGCAAATAGCTTTGTAAGTATAGGGTAAAGTAATTCTGCTCCATAGTTGCATCAAAAACTAATTTTGTTCTTCCCTTGCCCAAACCCCTGTGATTCAGAACTTTTCATTTCCTCCTGTTTTGATTTTTGAATCTCTTGGTAAGGTTTAATTGCGGGCGGTGCGGGCAATTTAAGGTTATGAGAAAGAGGTAAGGCTTGACCGTTACGTTCTCTCAACACATCGTTCAAATCTTTTTGCTGACGAGTTGGACGCACGATTTGAAATAGTTTTTGTTCTTGCCGTTTTTCGATTTCATCACTAATGCGATTCAATGCCTTGGTCAATAATTTAGTATCATTCGGAAAGTGAATCGTAGTACGGGTTATCATATATTTCATGTTTTCATCCAACATGGTTTCTCGTT
>JALQYJ010000085.1 GCA_023254175.1 Runella sp.
CTCGTAACATCGGAGGCCGTGCAGCCATTCTCGACCATCGAAAAATTACTGTAATTACCCGCCGATAACCCCGGCAATATAAACGCATTCCCGCTCACCGTCACCGTCTTAGGACTGCCTGCTCCTGTGTAACTCAACTGATAACTACCCGCCGGAACATTGCTCGTCGTAAAGGCGATGCTTCCATTGGTACCTCCACAGGTCGTCGGACTCACCGTCACTCCTGAAAGCAGCGTTGAGTTAATTATATTTACCGAAACCGAACCCGTCATTGCTGTGGCAGTACAGCCTGACGGAGTCGCCAAAACTGTGTAGATTCCAGCAGCAGTTTGATTTCCAAAAGATAATAGACTTCCAGTTCCTGCAATTGGCGTCCCCACGTTGAGAGTGCCTTGCCTCAACTGATAGGAAACTCCTGACTGAGAACCACTTAAACCCACATCAACCCCTATTCCCCCACTACAATAACTTCCTCCACCTGTCACACTGTAAGCAGTTGGAGCTGGACAAACAAGGTTCACATAATAATCTTCTGTTTCACCATATCCATATGCCCCACAAGGATTTGTAGGAGTACTGTTGAAATTTAGCACTATCCTCATTCGGGTACGCCCAACCGCAGTTCCCGTCGGAATGGTAATTGAGCCTGTAAAAGCCTGATTTCTAGCTGTAGTTGTGGTAAATAGCCTTTCATTTGTTTGAAATTGACCGTCTTTATTAAGGTCTACCCAAATCGCCAGTTGAGAAGGGTTATAATACCCTTCTAATGATACACTAAAACTACTTGCCTGCCCTACGGCCAAATCTTTGATAGGCGATGTCAGAAAGTTATAACCTCCAGAAGCACAGCCCGACGCCGTACTAAGTATTGTCCCCCCCAGGCTAACATCGGTAATTACGAGCCCGTAAGAACAGGAATTGGTGTAAGTAGGCATGCAATAAGCCGCAGGAGCAGTCGTACTATTGGTCGTAAAAGTTCCTGTGGCATAGTTAGAACAATCCGTTTTTACTCTCCATTCATACGAAGTATTTGGGGTCAATGAAGTCAATGTACGGTTTTTATTTCCCGAACTACCCGCCGAAATCCATGTACTCGACGCGATAGGGCGGTATTCGACAAAATATACCCCTGAAGTATGAGTCCATGAAACTAAAGCTTGTGTGCCATACAGTTCTAACACTGTTAGATTTGAGGGTTCTATTGAATTTCCCAAACAAACTTGCGTAGAAGTGCGAATCAGGTTGCCTGGCAATGAGCCAAACCCATTGGCAAAATTGATCCCTATTGGTGTGAGATGGCAATAGCTCATGATTGTGCCCCCATTGACAGGGGTGGGGCCAGGAGGGCAGCCTTCTTCTGTAGGATAGCAATTATCAATTGCACCTCCCGGCCATGAGCAGCTTTGTGTGTGTGGCGACCCGAAATTATGGCCTAATTCATGCGTTATTACTTCCACATTCCACGAATAAGTAGGCAAACTAGGGTTATAAGTACTACTAATATTACCACTTACCCCATGAGCGTATGTTTTTTCGCATAGGACATCCAGATAGGCAACTCCTCCCCCCAAATTACGGCCACTTATAAAATGTGCCAAACGCCCGTTGAAAGACACCCCAATATTAGTTCGAAACGCGCTCAATACACTACTTGAGTTTGTCAGGCTTGCATAAGGATCGCGGGTATTCCAAACTTTCAATTCTGAAATTATGACAGAAAGCCCTTCATTTGCATAGAGAGTAGCAACTTTACTGAAAATCGAATTTACGTAATTGACCGTATTTGCAATAGAGCCTCCCTGACCAGCAAACAAGGCAGAATCTGCTTCCATGTAAACTTCAACAGAACCACATGCAACATTAGCCAAAACACTAGTTGAAACTGTAGGCTCTTTCAACAAATTTTGCCCCATTACCCGAACGGGTAATTTATCCATACCACATTCAAAAGCAGGCTTTTGTTTCAAGTCCTGCTCGTTGAATAGAATATAATTTCCCGATTCTTCTTCAAGACCCAAGTTCATATTTCCCGATTTTTGAGAAATAACACCACTGATTTTTCCATCAATTATACTGATAGAAGCTATCGAAAAATTATCTCCTTTGACAATTCCATGGTAGAATTTACCCAAATTTTGAGGCTCAATTATTTCATTTCGACTATTTCGAACCTTAAAATCTTTTCCAAAGATAGAATAGGGCATCAATTCTAAATCAATGCTCTTGGATTCAGAAATCGGCAAGGAAATCTCCACCAAACCCGTATTATCCTGCTGTAATTTACCAATTTCTGGTAAGTTCATCATAAAGCGGTACACTGATGCCCCATCTTTGAATACCGTATCAGCGGCGATTCTTGCCGAAGTTCGGAGCGACAAAAATGGCCGATAGTTTCTAGGGGTTGTTGTTTTTACTTTTAATTGATTGATTTGATTGGCAATTAAACGTTGGGCGATAACGGTGTGATTAACCCCAAAAAACAAGAAAAGTAATAATAGCGAGAATAGAAACTTTGGAAGAACGTTTTTCATTGGTTGAGTAGCAATTTTTTATAGAGAATTTACTTATAACGTTTTTTGAAGTAGAGCTTTTTACAAAAATGCAGAATGGGACTGTTAAATAAAAGATTAAATGTATAATAGTAAGTAGAAGAAGCTAAGCAACACCAAGTCGTTGGCCATGCAGAATCGCAAAGACGCTAAGTTTTTTTAGTCTTTGCGTCACTACGACTTTGCATGACTACGTTCGCTTGGTTGTGTAGGAGCTTTTAAGATTAAATAGTCGTCAATTGTTTGAGTTGTTGGTTTTTCCAGAACCATGTTCCAATCGAATAAGCAACCCCCGACAACCCCAATACCCACATCACTCCTGTTGATGAAAAGAAATCCCAAGAACCTTTGGCAATTCCTGACAACAGCGCCATCATCATCAAAAACAACCCAATTCCCAAGATGAGTGCACTACGCAACGCAAAAGGGTAGGTTTGGCGAAGGTCATAAGCTCCGTAGGCTTTGTTGCGAAACTCAAAAATAATATCATCCAAGGTCGCATTTTGGAGTTGATCTTCGGTCATTGCCACTTCGTGTTGGTAGATATCACGCAGGTATTTGACAGCCTTTGAGTTGGCTTCTTGCGTAATTTTAGCCAGTGCCAAGTCAAAATTATAGCCTTTCCAGAGGTACTCCTCCGCTTCGCAAGCGAGATGGTCGAGCAATTCTGTCACCAAGTGGTCGTTAGTATTGTTCCGAATGAGGTGCTCGTGCAATTTGTTTAATTGTTGCGGAGTTAACTTTTTCATGTTGGTCGTGGTTATGAATAGGTTTCCAAAATCAGAGTTTCGTGAGAGACATTTCCCCTTCCATCGGTTTTAATAAACTTTGCATTGCTTCCATAAATCGCTCAAAATCGTTTACTTTCTGAACGGCTGTCGCATTTCCACTCGGAGTTAGGGAATAGTATTTGCGCAGCCGTCCATCCACTTCTTCCGACTCAGTAAGTAGAAAGCCTTCTTGTTCAAGTTTATGCAATACTGGATACAATGCCCCGAAGGTCAGCATTATTTCGCCATTTGTGCGCTCTTTTACCGATTGAGTAATTTCGTAGCCATACATACGCCCGCGTTCAGCCAAAAGTTTCAACACAATCGTTTTAAGCGTACCGCGTAAAAACTCATTACTTGATGATTCCATATGAAATTGAAGGTTTGCTCGTGATTCTTTATTCATTTTATGTAAACAAATATATATAAAAGTTTTTTATATATCAAATAAATCTGAAAATTTATCTCCGATACCAATAACCTGAACATCAACAATTTACTTTTATTCGTTATATTCACACAATTTTTATGATATAGCTAACATGAAAACCCGTTTATTCTCTTTACTGCTCCTCACTTCAGCCCTATTTGTCATCCTGATTTCGTGCCATACCGAAACCGAAACCGTGCTTGAGGAAGGCTCTTTTAAGTTGATTCAAACTCAAATTTTTGATAAATCGTGCGCGACTTCGGGCTGTCATTCGTCCGAACAAGACGCTTCTTATAAACAGCATGGCCTTGTCTTGACAAGCAAAGTTTCGTACACCAATCTTGTCAATAAATTCCCCAAAAACACGGTTGCCAAAGACGATGGTATGCGCCTAATTACCCCAGGGGATGTTTCGAAGAGCTTTTTGTTTACTAAAATCAATTGCAGCGGTGCCTCGCTATTGGCAGGTCGTCAATACGGCAACCCCATGCCTTTAGGGGCGAATAGTCTTTCGGTCGGCGAAATCGAATTTGTCCGCAAATGGATTGAAGCAGGTGCACCTCAGTCGGGCGGGTCAGTCGATGCTAATCTTATTACCAACTCTGTTCCCCTTTGTGGCTCAGGGTTTGGAAGCAATTTTACCGCCCTCGAAGCTCCCAAAGCTAGCGAAGGGCTTCAATTGCACTTAGAGCCATTTGAAGTCTCCAACACTTTTGAGCGAGAAATTTTTGTTAGAAAACCCATCGGTAATACCACCGAATTATACATCAATCGGATTCAGTCACGGATGCGCCCAGGAAGTCACCACTTTATTTTATATGACTTCAAAAACCAAGCAAACCTCCCTTCGATAGGGCAAATACGAGATTTACGGAATGCCGATGGTACCAACAATTTGCTCACTTTCTTGAGTATGCAAAACCACGTATTTTGGGCAGGAACACAGACCCAAGAGCATGATTACAGCTTCCCTGATGGTATCGCACTTCGGGTTCCCGCCAATTACTCGTTTGATTTCAACTCGCACTACGTCAATAAAACTTCAGGTAAAATTCCTGGAGAGGTGTATGTCAATTTATACAAAATCGACAAGTCGAAGGTAAAAATCGTGGCCAATTCGCTTGATCTGAACAACCAAGACCTGAACCTTCCCGCAGGCAAACGGACGGTAGTAACGAAGAAGTTTTTGTTTTCAAAACCAACGCGCGTGCTTATGTTGACCTCTCACAATCATAAATTGGGCGAAAAATTTGTGATTAAGATTGTGGGCGGCGCACGCGACGGTGAAGTGGTTTACGAAAGTACCGATTGGGAGCATCCGCTTATCAAAAATTTTCCGCAGGCCCTCGAATTTAAGGTTGGCGAAGGCTTAATGTCCGAAATTACCTACAATAATACTACGACCAAAGCCGTACGATTTGGCCTCACGAGCGAAGATGAAATGGGGATTATTTTTGGCTATTATTACGAACCTTAATCGCTACATTTCCACAATTCCGACAGGGAACAAGTGGGGAAAGTTGATAATTCAACTTTAGTGTAGGAATTGGAACAATTACGCAGCAAGGTTAAGCAACTGGAAATGGAGAGAGGTATTTAAAAAAAAGCAGTGAGTATTTTCAGCCGCCCGACTTGAGTAAAATATATGATTTTATCCAACAGGGAGAGTGCTTTTTTTTATTAAGGCAATGTGTAATCTACTGAATATCAGTTAAATTACGCATTATGAGTATCGCTACGGTAAGACATACCAACCTGCTGATGACAGCATTGACTTGAACTTAAGAG
>JALQYJ010000141.1 GCA_023254175.1 Runella sp.
TCTGGATATTTTCCCAAATCACCTCAATACCCAAGCCATGCACCATGTACATCAGCGTACCGATGCCAATGGCCATAAACAGGATTTTGTAGGTAACAGCGTTGATTTTCACGTTAGGCGGTTAGTTTTTGGTAAAAATGACGGCTCACTTTTTCTTGACTTACGCACATGTAAATCAAAATGGGGTTAAGCACGAAAATATCGAAGAGAAAGTAAATCCACGCTTGGTCGATAAAGAGCCATACAAACAAGAACAGCACGCGGGTGTTGAACTGTACGATATTGGTATATTTCATCAACGGCTTGTTCATCGCCCGAAAATCGGTGATAAGCCATTCGGGTAAGCCGTTTTGAAAGCGCCCCCGTACTACGCCCAATAATTTTTGAAGATTGGGCGAGAAACTTTCTTGTAATTTGGTGTAATTGAGGTAGGTACGGGCAACGAATTTCAAGAAAAAATGATTGCTCCACGAAAGGGCATCGTAGTCTTTTTGCAAATCGTGGCTGTTGTCTAACTCACTCCCTGAAGTTCCTTTGATAAAAAACAAATGAACGTTTCGGTAATAATCAGCCATCGCCGATTGTACCACGTGCGATAAACCTGCCACCACACCAGGCACCCAAATCAGTGCACTCCAACCTTCGTTTTGACTGCGCAAACAGATGGCTACGTGAATGGCAATAAACCAAAAATCACCCGCAACTCCGTCCAAAATACGTCCCAAACGGCTTTTGTTGTTGGTCAAACGAGCCAACTGCCCATCGGCACTGTCGAGGGAGTTGGCAAATACCAGTGATAACATCCCGATGACGTTAATCCACAATTCTTGGTAATAAAAGAGAATCCCCGCTGCTACGCCAAAGAAAATACTGATGATAGTAACGGCGTTGGGGGTAATGCCGATTTTGGCACAAAAAAGGGCAATTTGGTAGCCGATGGGGCGATAAAACCAAATGTCAATTCGCTCTTCGGTATCGCTGGACTTGAGCGAACTTTGAAACGCACTTGCCTGAGGGGTTTGGGTATCTTTTGTCAATGTCTCCATTCGTTATCTTTAGTATAGGTAATGGTTAAGTATCAACGAGTAACTGATAACAGTTAACTATTTACGGGCTGTAGTTCAAATTGTTCGGCAATGGCTTGAGCAATATAAACGGAGGCTTCTTGGCGGCAAGGCGCAAAGCTTGGCCAGTCGTTGACGTCGATAAGGTGAAAATTGCCGTGTTTGTCGATGATAGCATCACCTCCGTAAATGTGAATGTTGAGTACCTCTGCCGAGGCGTTGGCGGCTTGCTGCAATGCTTTTTCGTTAAACGGATAATAGACCGATTGGCCGTTGATGTGCTCGTATTCGGCGTACTTGTGGTGATTGTTGGCGTACGGATAGAACCAGAAGAAAAAGTCGGTATTGCGTACAGCATAAAACTTTACCAAATCGCCGTGAAGGTGTTCCGAAATAACGGCATCGGGAATTTCGCGTAGGGCGTATTCTTGCAGCATTTCTTTGGCTTCTTCGGCAGTGGCGGCAAACGATACGTCTTCTTTGTGGATAGCGTGGAAATCGCCTCTTTTTATCCAAAACCCCTTGCCTGGAAGGTTTTCAAAGACCTCATGGCCGTCATAATCGGTTGGAACAATGAAGCTTTTGGGGTATGGAATACCGTTTTCCAACAAATTTTTGGTCATGTTGGTACGGAAGCAATTTTCAATGCCAAAGCCCGAGTTAACGATGGTTTTGCCTTCGTTTTCAAGCTGTTGCAATTTTTTTACCGCCCTTTTTTGGCGGGCCATGGTGAAAATGTACTGTTGAGGTATCTCAGTGGCGGCCAAGAAGGTATCTTCGTCCCAAAGCTGGACAGAGTAACCCATTTTTTCGAGTTCTTGGGTAACCAACGTAAAAATCGCACCATCGTTTCCGACGTGGTTGGGCGAAAATTTCTTGTTCCGTGTTACTCCGAGTAATGTTTTGGTCTTCATCGTAAAAATAATTGGTGCGACCTTCTCCTGCTTGGAAGGTGTTGCTAAGTTTCGCTTAAAAAGAGTTCAGCGGTAGTGATGTCCCTTACGTGGTCGATATCGACGATTTTTTTGAACGGAAAGGCTTTTAATTGCAATCCTTCGGCCACTAAACGTCGCTGAAAGTTGCGCATTCGATTGGTGCCACTTTCGACGGCCCGTGTTACCTGCGCCAGGGCGTTGCTGCGTAAACAGTAAATACCGCCTGACACATAACGAATTGACGAGTCGTTGGTGTCACAAAAATCAGTTATCCCAAGTTGCTCGTCGGTACGCACAAATAAGGGGCTTTCATCATCCACAAACGACGTGACCGCCATCAGCCCGTCGAGCGTAGTTTCTGCTTCAAAGGCTTGTATATACGCCTCGAACTCTTCTTCCTTAAATACGGTGTCGGTGGTAGTTAAGCAAAAAGCGTTGGGGGCGTCGGTACTTTTTAGTAACTCGTAAAAGCTATGAAGCGAACTAGGCGTTGTTTTTTTAACAACATGAACAGGGACGGGATAAGTGGCCTGCAACAAATGCTCCTCAAGTATGGCTGAGTTTTCGTTGATGATGATATGAACGGATTCAGCGCGGTTGCGGGCAAAGACTGCAATCAGGCGGTCAATCAGCATTTCGCCGTGCAGCTGTACCATGGGTTTGGGAAGGGTAAAGCCTTCCTTCGCCAACCGCGAACCTTCTCCCGCTGCTATGATTCCGTAATTCATTTTGGTGTCTGTTATCTGTGTATCTGTTGACCGTTGTCTGTGTATCTGTTAATCGTTATTGAACGGATAACTAGTAACCAATAACTAATTAAAAGTCAAGTCTAAAACGTGTTCTGATACCCCATTGAACCGTGTTGGGGTGGTTGAGGTAACTAAAACGTCGTACCAAATCGACCCGAACTAATTTGAAAATATTGGCCACGCCAACGCTTCCTTCAATGTACGGTTGGTTGCCTAAGCTGTAGCTGATGCTACGTCCTTCCGAATCGACGGGGAAACGGAAAGCTGACGCACCTTTATCAGGATTATTAGCATCTCGAAGGCCGCCTATCAAGGCTTTTACGCTCAAAACCTCGCGCAATTTGAGACGCTTTAACAATGGTATCTTGTTGAATAAGAAGCCATTGAAGTAATATTGTACGTCGATGCTTGCGTAGTGGTCGCTCACAAACTCAAGGAAGTTCATCAAGTTGTAAGAGTTCAGTTGGTATGCGTAGGTTTGGTTAGCGCGGTGAATCATTAATAACGGAAACGGAATGTTTTTGCCAAAAATATAACCACCTTCGACTGTGACGTCGGCAAAACCGTATTGTGACAGATAGACGCGCTTGGCTACATTTCCTGTAATTGTATGGTAATCAGTTTCTCCCGATAATAGCCCTTTTATCCCAGCGTTGTAGCGCAACGTAAAAATGGGGTAACGATTGATAAGCGGAGTACGGTAGAGTTTTCCTTGGTAAAATTGTTCATTAGGGGCATAGCGCAACTCCAAGCTCAATTCGGTATTATTGAGTTGGGTTACATTTTGAGCGGCACCGTCGGTGGTTCGTTCGTATTTGAGAATGCCAGCGGGTGTTTGTGCCCACTGCGTGAATCCTAGTCGATACGAAAAGTGGTTGGTAAATTCGCGGATATATTCCAACTTCAACACATCGTTGTACAGCCAGCGGTTATTATCGCCGCGTTTGAACGACAGGAGGAAGTTGTCTTCTTGGACAAACTGCAATTCTTGCCCAGGGATTTTGGTGTCGCGCTGATAACTCGCTCGAATGTAGTGCAATGGAAAATGATAGACCGATTTGTTGTTCAATGAAAACGTACTACTCACAAAATATTTCCATTTTTGGTCTTTGAAACCGTATGCTCCATACCCTTCAAAATAGAGTCGGTTGCTGAGTTCGGTAGTGGTGCGCCCGCCAAATCGAAGTCGAAAACCTTCCACGGGGTTAAAGCTATAAAACGTGTTGGCAGGGCCGATTTCTACTTTTCCAAAAGATTTGTATCCCGCAAAAAACAAGGTAGTAATGTCCATGATTCGACGGAACGACGGAATGGTTTGCAAGGTATCAACGTTGCGGTAGATATTGCTTTCCATACGTTCTAGGGGCAAGTGGCGCAAGTTTTGCCAATAGGTTTCATTATTGGTATTTAATTGTGCAAACGTCGGTGCATTTTCTTGGGCAGGACCTTTGTAAAGGCTATCTGGACGAGGTTGGTTGGTTAAGAAATTTTTGAAATTTACGACCCGTTGACCGTACAAACCTGCGGCTTTTTCGCCCAATGAAAACTCCATTCCTAACGACGTTTTGCTTGGGCGGTAGCGACCATCGCCTTGCTTTACAAATTCAATCTTTGCCTCAAGATCACGCATGAAATTGAGGTTAATGTCTTTGTTTACTGTCAAATACGCGTTTTGAACGCTGTATTTTCCGTCGAGTGTAATAAACAATTTACCCTCAAAAAGCATATCCGCTTTGTTACGAGGTACAAATCCAAGCTCAATCAGCCACGGCGTTTGGGTTTTGACGGTATCGCGAATAAAAAACTTGTAAAACGTGGGGGCGGTATTGGCAATGGGGCTCAAAAGCAAGTTGGTCGCAATCGAGATGTCATTTTTGTAAATATCTATATCTTCGTACAAGCGTCTGAAATACGCATTTAGCCCGTCGTTGTCGATAAATTTTTGGTCAAATTCGGCCTTACGGTCGGCTTGTACCCATTGTTTTTTAGTGTAGGGGTTTTTACGAAAATAGACTTGCGATAGTTTTTCTTGCATGTAAGCGGGTAGCATATTTTTGCCACCCATGCCTACTGAATCATTGGTTACAAACAAAAACTGATAATTACGGAAGATACGTTTATCCTTAAAATCATCAGAAAGATTGCTCAGAGCGAGTGATATTTTTTCATATTGCTCGTATTCCACATAGTCATTTTCGGTCATGCGGTTTTTGTCTTTGTGGTCAATCACCTGACGAATAAGCTGGACCGCAGGGTTATCTTTGTTGCGATAACGCGTCGTCTTTCCTTTTACCACAATCTCTTTAAGCAATAGCGCATCCACCGTCAGTTTGATGTTGAGAGCCTGTGGGTTGCCTGGTGCAATTGTTTTTTCGATGCTTTGGTAGCCGATGTACGTAAATTTGATTTTAGGACGATTGTTAGGGACGTTAATGGTATAATGTCCTTCGGCATCGGAGGTAGTTCCGATGGTGGTGCCTATTACCTGTATATTGACAAAAGGTAGTGTTTCGCCCGTTTTAGCGTCCGAAATGATTCCTTTAACAACCGTAGTGCTTTGGCCGTAAAGAAAAGAAATCGGAAAAAACAGCACTAATAAGATGAATGTGGTTATTCGTTTCATTTTGTTAATTCAAGAAGCATTTATTTTCACGTCTGTTGCTGTATTGATGACTATAGTTGGTTGGCTATCACAGCCATCTGTTTGATTGGTACCATGTTAGGGTTTCGAGAATCCCTCTTTTTAAGTCATATTCGGGTTGATAGCCGAGGTGCGCTTGGGCAGCGTCGATGCTACAAAACCAGTTTTGTGCCGTGAGTTCTTTGAGTTTTTCTTGGTTGATGACAGGGGTATTTTTTGAAAATGTATATCCTGTTTCCAATGCGGTAGCGACTATTTTCATCAATCTTAAAGGGATATGAATCCGAAAGGGCTTTTTGCCACTCCATGCATTGAAAATTTCGGCCAGTTCATAACGGTTATATGAACCTCCGTCCGATATGTTGAACGTGTGGTTAGAGGCACTTTTATGAAGTGTTGCTTTTACTGTTGCATCTGCTAAGTCTTTTACGTAAACAAAGCTGAAACGTTGCGGATTACGACCAATGTACGCGTCGATACCACTACTAAGGGTTTTGAAAACGATAAATAAATCCTTTTCACGAGGTCCATAAACGGCCGTTGGGCGGATGATGGAAGTTTTTAACCCTTTTATTTCGGATAAATAGTACTCGGCTAACAACTTGCTTTTGCCATAATTGGTTACAGGCTTTGGCGAGGTATTTTCGGTAATTGGTTGCCTGTCAGTATACGACAGTGGACCAAGTGCTGCCAAACTACTCATAAATACAAATCGCTCCAACGGCTGACTGATTTGACAAGCTGCTTCGGCCAATCGGCGGGTATATTCGGCGTTGATGAGGTTGTAGGCAGCGCTGTCTTTGGCACGAGTCGCTCCCGCTGAATGAATAATGTACTGGTAGTTTCTCTCTTCCAAAAATGACCGCAGCGCGTCGGTAGAACGATAATCAGGATAGACAAAAACGGGAGATAAAGGAGCAAGATGACTCACATCGCTCGATGGACGCACCGCTGCGTGGACTTCCAATCCCGCTTTTTGGGCTGCTTCAATCAAGTGATACCCAATAAATCCGCTTGCTCCTGTTATCAAAGCCCGACCGCTCATAGTTCTTTTTCGTACAACCGATACCGCTTGTATAGTTTTGCGTTGATTTGTTCAATAGCGTGGTTCATGAGGTAATTATCTTCAAGCATCCACGAACATTCGCCTCCAGTGATTTTAGTTCCGTAGGTATTTTTAATAATAGTGCCGTATAAACAAGCCTCGATGCCCATTTTGCGGTAGTTGTCGAGGACTCCAAGCGCCAATACACGCAAACGAGTGATGTTTTTACGTTGGGTCAATAACTTAAAAATTCCCGTTGGCAATAAGCGACCCCGTTTGATTTTGATTAGAATTTGGTTGAGGTCTGGAACTCCGAGTGCAAAACCGATGAATTCGCCGTCTTTTTCAGCAACAAGACAGAATCTGGGGTCGAGTAATAACTTCAAATCATTGGCCAAAAAGTCAAATTCTTTGTCGGTCATGGGAACAAATCCCAAGTTTTTATCCCAAGCTTTGTTATATACTTCACGAATCTTCACGGCCTCATGTTTGAAATCCTTGAGATTTACTTGACGAATCGTAATGCCTTTGTTTTTCAGACGATTTTGAAGCACATCCAAAAGCTTAATTGAACGGTCGTTAGATTCGCTTACCTCCAGTTCATAGGCTAACAAATCGGTCATTTTGACTAAGCCTGTTTGCTTCAAAAGCGTATCGTAATAAGGAGCATTGTAAGTCATCATCACCATCGGTGGTCGGTCAAATCCTTCCACTAACACCCCAGAAGGGTCATTGGTAGAGAAGTTGACGGGGCCGATGATACGGGTCATGCCCTTTTCTTTTAAGTGATTCACCGCCGTAGCTATTAGTGCATTGGCCACCTCTTGCTCGTTGATACAGTCAAAAAAGCCAAAGAAGCCATCTTTTTTGCCCGAAAACGCGTTGTGATTACCATTGATAATCGCTGCAATACGCCCCACAATACGATTGTCTTTGTATGCCAAAAATAAGCTTACTTGCGCATGTTCGTGAAAAGGATGCTTCTTTGGAGATAGCATATCGCGCTGAGCTATAAACAGCTCTGGCACGTAATGGGGGTCGTTTTGGTACAAATCGTGCGGAAAATCAATAAACTTTCCTACCTCTTTGCTCGACGCTACGGTGACAATACGAATCATATGTGTTGCTTTAACGCTTCAGGGCAAATTTTTTGAGTAATTCTGGTCAATTTATCCACAGCTTCTTCGATTTGGGTGAAGGTGTGCGTAGCCATTAGCGAAAAGCGAATGAGGCTGTCTTCGGGGCGTACCGCTGGCGATACGACGGGGTTGACAAACACTCCTTGGTCTTGTAATAACTTGGTAGTCAGAAATGTGCGCTCGTTGTTGCGGATGTAAATAGGAAGGATAGGGCTTTCAGTAGGACCCAAATCGAATCCACTCAAGAGTAGTAATTCTTTGGCATAGCGGGTATTGGCCCACAGGCGCTCAATGTGGAACGGCTCTTTTTCGATGATGTCGAGCGCAGCTATTGTGCTTGCGGCTGTAGAGGGGGTCATGCTGGCGCTGAATATGAGCGAGCGTGCACGGTGCTTGAGGTAGTCGATGGTTTCGTTATCACTGGCAATAAACCCGCCCAATGATGCCAACGACTTACTGAAGGTTCCCATAAACAAGTCAGTGTTGTCAGTTTCGCCAAAATACGAAGCTGTGCCTGCCCCAAGTTCACCGATAACTCCCAAACTGTGGGCGTCGTCTACCAGAACAGATGCATCGAACTCCGCTGCTACTTTGTTAAGCGCAGGCAAGTCAACGATATCGCCTTCCATGCTGAAAATCCCGTCGGTGGCAATGAGTTTTACTGCTTCATCGGGTAGGAGACTGAGTTTTTTTCGGAGGTCTTCCATGTCGTTGTGAGCATACTTAATGACCTTTGAAAACGACAAACGGCTCCCGTCGATGATGGAAGCGTGGTTCATTTCGTCCAACAAAATGTAGTCGTGGCGACCCGTCAAACTTGAAAGTGCGCCTAAGTTGGCCTGATAACCTGTACTGAACAAGATAGCGGCTTCTTTTCCTACATAAGCGGCGAGTCGGCGCTCAAGCTCAATGTGGATGTCGAGTGTACCGTTCAAAAATCGCGAACCTGCGCAGCCTGTACCGTATTTTTCGGTAGCCTTTTGTGAAGCTTCAATAATGTAAGGGTGGTTGGTTAGCCCTAAATACGAGTTAGAGCCAAACATTAAAACGGGCTTACCGTTGATAATTACTTCAGTATCCTGACCCGATTCGATGGGCCGGAAGTAAGGGTATATCCCTTTTTCTTTAGCAATCGCAGCTTCCTTAAACTCTGCGAGCTTGTTGCGTAGTTTGTTTCCCATACTGTCAATACTGTGTCAGACTTTGATAATACAACCGAACCGATGAACCATCGGTACTTTGATTTTTTTATGTGATAAATGGATAGATAATAGTCTATCCTTAGAGATACAAACAACTCTTTTTTAGAATTGTTTGCAGAGTAATTGAAAAACTAAGAAGCTGTTGTTGGGGTAAACAGGTACTCAGTAATCATGCTGATAATAAGGTTTTTATGGCACTCTGCAAAGTCGTTGAACTCGTCTTCGGTAGTATTATAGAGTTTCATGTTCATGTTTTTACCCACAAAAATGAATTGAAGACTGCCCATGATGAGCGGTATTAGGTGGTCGGCACCGATATCGCGCATTCGGCCATTTTTTACTTCTTCTTTTATTTGACTAGTTAGTGTGCCGTGCAATAACTCCTTAAATTTCGATAGCTCGGGGGGAAGTTGCTCGGGGTCGCGTTGAATTTCTTTCATTAAAAACAGTACTAAGTTGGGTTCTGCTTTCATCACTCTGAAATCTTCTTCAATTAATTCGATTAATTTCTCGCGAATACCGATAGGTTTTTGAAAAATTCGTAACGTGTTCTGACAGTAGTAGTTGAACAAGTCTTTGAAAATTTCTAAGAACAACTTTTCCTTGCTTCGAAAATAGTAATTCGTCAAAGCAATATTCATGTTAGCTGCCTCAGCTATGTCCCTTGCTGTTGTCCCCGCATATCCTTTTTTCAAAAAAATGGCTTTTGCCGCTTCCTTGATTTTCTCTTCACTAGTTTGAGTAATACATGCCACTTTAACCTCCATTTTCAACTATCGCTTCAAAATTGAAAACAAAATTTTTATTGAACAACTATTTTAAATAGTATTTTTAAACAATTGTTTAAACCATTTGATTAGTTCAATAAAAAATTTGTTTTGAACAATTTAGTAGGGCTCAAGCTGCATTCAATTGAGAGGGTTTACGTCTTAATTTCTAGGCAATTTCGCTCAGGGTTAGTTGCCTTCTTTCGAGGTTATTGGCAGAGAGCGGTGTGATACAAACTGTCCAAAAAGCGCACAGAGCGTTTCATTTGCTTGATGGTATGAGCGATGATTTCTTGGATTTTTTCTGGGATTAGGTCACTAATCTATTTTTGGATGGCTTTGGTGAGGTTCAAAAGTGCAGTTCTTTTGTGATGGTTTCCTCGTAGATTGGCATACTGCGACAGAGAAGGGTTATGTTATTGAAGTCCCTAAAATATGCGAATAATAGGAAATGTAAGTTGGATTTCCCCTGAAGTTAGCCGTGGTGAGCTAAAATAGTTATTTATAATATTCTGAAAATCAATGCTTTATATGAAAATATTTTTAATAAAAAACAAGAATATAAAAAAAATAAAAAAATAATCATAAAAAATAGGATTAAAAAAGGTCGTTTTTGGCATTAGTAATTGAAAGTATCATAAGTTATTGAGTTTATCGCCTAATCCAATGTCTCCACACCATTCACATACTGCGCTTTGGAATGCTTTCCGTGAAGGAGAAAGAGGGGCATTTAAGCGAATCTATGAGTTGTATGCCCAAGAGCTCATTCGTTATGGAAATAAAGTGACTGCCGACACTCATCTAATCGAAGATAGTATTCACGATTTATTTATTGAACTCTGGCAAAGTCGAACTCGTCTGACTGAAACGGATTCCATTAAATTTTATCTTTTTAGAGCCTTACGTAATAAAATAGTTCGAACTCAGCAGCGAGATGTGTTTTTTGCGGCTACCCATGTTGACGATTTTGAAAATGCAGACGAGGCAGGAACTATCGAACACCAATGGATTTCGGGCGAGCAGCAAGAACAACTCCTCAGGCGTTTGCGTGAAGGGTATGAATTGCTCAGTCCGCGTCAACAACAGGCTATTGATTTACGATTTACGCATCAGTTTAGCAACGAGGAAGTCGCTCATTTAATGGGTGTTAATTACCAATCAGCTTGCCGATTTATCTACACCGCGCTCAAAACATTGCGAGAGGTCGTGCGAATTTTTTCGATGGCTCTCGCAATGTTTTTTTTCTATTAAAAACTCGTTATCCACACCTTGTCTCCAAAATCGACAAACTTAACCTATGGACTATTACCAACATACTGCCGAAGACCTAGCTGCTGATGACTATTTTCGGGCTTGGGTTTGCGCACCTACGCCCGAAACGGATACGTTTTGGCAGGGTTTTTTGCGAGATTATCCCGAACGATATTATCAAGTAGAAGAGGCGCGCCGTCTCATCGTAGGATTACAAGAGCTACATACTCCCAATGCTGAAAGTGTAATTGCCGCCTTAGTTTGGGACCGGATTGAGCACAGTGTTAACGAGCTAGAGACCCGTTCCTCGCCGCGTTTGAATGGATGGTTACGCTGGGGCGGCGGTTGGGCGGCGGCGGTTGCATTGGTATTATCAATTGCGTATGGATGGGATAAAGGAGAGCAAAATTTGGTTGATAAAGCAGAAAAGACAGCTAATGTAGTTCCAGAATGGATAGAAGCCATTAACTCTTCGGATAAAATAATGCTGATTCAGCTATCAGATGGGAGTCGGGTAGAATTAGAAACCAACAGCCGCTTGAAATACCCACGCCGTTTTCAGGACAATAAACGCGAAGTACATTTAGAAGGAGGGGCGTTTTTTGACATTGAAAAAAATCCAAAACGCCCTTTTTTAGTTTTTGCTAATGGGTTAGTTACACGGGTTTTAGGCACAAGTTTTCATATTGCCGCTTATCAAAAAGACCCCGATGTGACCGTCGCGGTAAAGTCGGGAAGGGTATCTGTGTATGCCGATCGCCGAGACCCTCGTCAAGACCCAGAAAGTAAGGGAATTGTGCTCACACCCAATCAGAAAGCGATTTTTGTACGAAGTGAAGCAACCATTCGAAAATTATTAGTAGAGGCACCTACCTTGTTGTTACCCCCGTCCGAAATGGCTCATTTTGTATTTGATACGGCGCCTGCCCCTCAGGTCTTCGCGGCATTGGAAAAAGCCTACGGTATTGAGGTAGTGTACGACGAGGAGGTATTGAAAAACTGCTTACTTACAATAAATCTCACCGATGAAAACCTTTTTCAGAAGTTACAAGTGATTTGTAAAGTCTTAGATGCTGATTATAAATTAATTGATGGACAGGTGATTATCTACGGAAAAGGATGTTGAAATACGTAGTAGTGCCTTTCTTCTTATGACCATTTCTTTAAAACCCTAATCTCGAATATATTAATGTTAATCAAGCCCCGATGCCCGTCCTGATGTAAAAAAAGCATCAGCAGTGGTTGCGACACTGCTGATGACGTTTACCTCCCCTTGTGATTTTAGCCGATCTGCAAGCGTCTTAAAAAGACGTGAGGGAGGTGTTTTTGCCTAATTTTTAACAAAAACATTCAAATCTAATGAAAACTAAGGTACGTATCAAACCTCTCTTTTACCACCTTATGAAATTATCACTGATTCAATGCCTGCTGGCGGTGATTTTTACGGGTGTGTCGTTGGCCAACGAAGCCAATGCCCAAGAAATTCTCAAGCAAAAGGTGTCTGTGCGCGTTGAAAATCAGGGCGTGAGGCAAGCTTTGACGGTGATTGAAAAGCAGATTAAAATCCGCTTTGCCTACCGTCAAACGGCCCTACCTGCCGACCGTAAAATTACATTGATTGCCTCCAACGAACCTCTTTCGGAGGTGTTGGGGAAACTGACCCGCTCTCTCAAGCTACGTTATGAAATTATCGGCCAACAAATTATTTTGACCCCCGAAAAAGAAACCGCTCCCGTGCCCTCTTCATCGGGGTCATTACCCCGTGAAGTCATTGACCCCTTGGCCCGAAAAGTCGGTGGAATCGTCAACGACGAGTCAGGGACGGGGCTGCCAGGGGTGAGTGTAGTTGTGAAAGGCACTACTCGCGGTACCACTACCAACTCGGAAGGACGCTTCGAAGTAGAAGTGCCCAACGATAATGCTACGCTGGTCTTTAGCTATTTGGGATATGTTACCCAAGAAATAGCGGTAGGAAATCAACTCCAACTGACGGTAGAGCTAAAAGTAGATGCCAAGTCGCTGGAGGAAGTGGTCGTTGTAGGATACGGTGTACAGCGTAAGTCGGACTTGACTGGCTCGGTAGGAACGGTCAAAGGCGAAGCTTTGCAAGAACGTCCTTCGGCGTCGTTGAACCAAGCTTTGTCGGGGCGCATTACGGGAGTGAATGTGTCGGTTAACTCGGGTCGCCCAGGAGGTCGTGCCAATATTCGTATTCGCGGAAATACGTCGGTGAGTGTGGCTAATAACCCCTTGTATGTCATTGACGGCGTGATTTTGAACGCCACTGATCTTGCCAACGGGAGTACTCCCATGGACTATATCAACCCCAACGACATTGCGTCGATTGAAGTGTTAAAAGATGCCTCCGCTACGGCGATTTACGGAGCACGGGGTGCCAATGGCGTCATTTTGGTGTCGACCAAACGTGGTAGCAAAGATGGTGGCCGTGTCAATTACGATACCGATTTTAGCGTGGGGGTATTGCCTCGTAAAATTCCCTTGTTAAACTCCGAGGAGTTTTTGCGCGTGGAAGACATTGCTTATGAAAATGCCAAAAAATATGACCCTGTAGGCTGGGCAGGTGGAAAGTACGTTAACCCCAAAACCAAACGTACGAACCCTCTTTTATTTGATTCAAACGGAAAACCGTTGTACAATACCGATTGGCAAGACGAGTCGTTTCGGAAAGCATTGACCCAAAACCATCAGTTGTCGTTTACGGGTGGAAATTCAAAAGATAATTTTGGGGTGTATTTGGGTTATCGCAACGAAGATGGATTGATGACGGGCTCGTGGTTGAAGCGTTTTTCGGGGCGTTTTGTGGTGGATAGTCAAATCAAAAAATGGTTGAAAATTGGGGGGGCATTGAGCTACAACGACCAAAACGAAAGCCAAGTCGATCCGCTTGGCGCTGGAGGTATCATCGCCATGCGTCAGGTATTGGAAGCGTTGCCTATCATTCCTGTACGTTACCCCGACGGCCGTTGGGGAGGAAATGAAGACTACCCAGGCATGGAAGGAGGGGGGAATCCCATTCACGTGGCAACGGAGCGTTTGTATTACCTCAAAACCCAAACCATGTTGGGGAATATTTACACCAATATTACTTTAGCCAAAGGGTTGGAACTTCGCACAACGCTTGGAACCAATATTATCAACCAGCGCAATGATTATTATGGTGGGCGGACGTTGAACTATATCTCGCGTAATCAAGGTGGGGATGCTTATATCACCAACGAACGCCATAATTCTTGGCAGTTTGAAAACTACCTTACCTACAATACTAAATTTAATTCGATTCACTCGGTTAATGCCTTGCTGGGTTTGGCGTGGCAGCACGTCGATCGTTTCTCGTCACAAGCAAGAGCCCAGCGTTTTCAGGATGATTATTTTCAGTTCAATAACCTAGGGGCTGGGGCCGTAGCGGTAGCGCCAACTTCAAGTACAAGTGCCTATGGTTTAAATTCCTACTTTGGCCGTATTAATTACAGTTTAAAAGAAAAATACTTGCTTACCTTCACGGGGCGTATCGACGGTTCGTCTAAGTTTGGTTCATCTAATCGGTATGCGGTGTTTCCGTCCGCAGCGTTGGCGTGGCGGGTCATTGATGAAGATTTCATGAAAGGTGTACCTGTGATTTCTAACCTCAAATTACGCACTAGCTACGGTCTAACGGGTAACTCAGAAATTACAGCCTACCAAGCCTTGGCGGGATTGGGCAACTACTCGGTCATTTTTAACAATACCCGTCAAATCGGAATTGGGGTCAACCGCTTGGCCAACCCTGATTTGCGCTGGGAAAAAACGGCTCAAGTGGATGCAGGCATCGAAGTAGGCTTGTTCAACAATCGTTTGAATCTCGAATTTGACGTTTATCGCAAGCTGACTTCCGACATGTTGTTGAGCGCGCCTGTACCATCAAGTAGCGGCTACACGACCGTGAGCCAGAATATTGGTAGCATGGAAAACCGTGGAATTGAGTTAGGAATTAACTCCGTAAACGTAGCTACCCCTAATTTCAACTGGAGCACTGCCTTTAATATTTCTATCAACCGAAACAAAGTAATTGCCTTGACGGGCGGTGCCGATATCTTCAGTGGCTCGACTATTATTCGCGAAGGACAGCCTGTGGGGTCGTTCTTTGGATTTGTTCATCAAGGAACGTGGGGCTTGGCTGAGGAGTCAGAGGCCGCACGTTACTTGAAAAAACCAGGTGACATCAAGTATCAAGATGTGAATCAAGACGGCGTTATCAATGATAAAGACCGTGTGATTATTGGCAAAGGAATTCCTGATGGGTTTGGGACGTTGAGCAATACGTTTTCCCACAAAAACGTAGAGTTAATGGTAGATTTGCAGTTTATGTATGGCAATGATGTGTTGTTTCGAAGCAAACATTCAGCCGAAGACCGTACGGGAATTGCTAATAGTTTTAAAACGGTATTGAACGCGTGGACTCCTGAACAACAGAATACCAACATCGCCCAGACTCGCCCCGTTTCGGCAGGATATAACACCAACAACGACACCGACCGCGTTCAGGATGGCTCGTTCATTCGTGGACGAAACCTGTTGTTATCATACCGCTTTCCGACCAAAATGATTGAAAAAATTCATTTGAGCCGATTGCGGGCGTTTGCCTCGGTACAAAACTTCCTTTTACGGACGAAATTCCAAGGCTATGACCCAGAAGTGTCTACATCAGGTTCGGCTTTTGACCAAGGCGTGGACTTGTACGCTTATCCGAAACCACGGGTGTTTATGGTAGGCTTAAATATCGGTTTGTAATTGTTGTATCACCTTTATTAAAAAGAAATCAAGCATGAACGCGACAGTAAAATATATCAGCCGATGGGTAATTAGCGCAGCGCTATTGGTATCGGCAGGAAGTTGCTCGGAGTTTTTGGAAGAACCTGACCGCTCAAACTTCACCCTCGAAAACTATTTCACCAAACCCGAGCACGCCGAAAGTGTGGTCAATTCAATCTATGAAAACCTTCGCAACGTATTGGGTGGGGGTTTTGGTGGCGCACCTTGGATGATGCTCGAATTTGCGACAGGCTTGGCCAATACTGAACTGGGGCAAGCACAAAACAGCATTTTTGTTCGGAACTTGGTCAATAACTCTGATAACGGTTACGGTGCTACGTACTGGACCAACCACTATCGTGGAATCGCAAACGCCAACTTGGCCATTGCCAAAATCCCAGGTATTACGATGAACGAGGCTACCAAAAAGCGGTATTTGGGTGAGGCACGTTTCTTACGGGCGTTGTACTACTATGAGTTGGTGCGGATTTTTGGTAGCATCCCCTTAATTAAAGACCCTATCGACCTCAAATCACCTGATTTGTACGCGCCCCAAGTACCCGTAGAGGAAATTTATAAGTTGATTGAAGCTGATCTCATCGAGGCCGAAGCATCGGGTTTACCTAATGCCGATGCTACAGGGCGCGCATCAATGGGAGCAGTGAAATCGCTGCTATCGTCGGTCTACTTGACGATGGCGGGGTATCCTCTTCAAAAAGGCGCCGAATACTATAAAAAAGCGGCGGACAAAGCCCAAGAAGTGATTCAGATGAAGAGCTTTAGCTTATTCTCATCGTACGACGACCTTCACAATCCTGCCAAGAAAAATACGGGTGAAAATATCTTTATGGTGCAATTTGCGGCTTTTGTGTTGCCTTCTAACTGGCAAACGTCGATTATCCCGTACAACCAAGGGATTTCGGCCTATACCGACGAAACAGGTGCGATTTTTGCTAATAAAGAGTTTGTTGAATCGTACGAAAAAGGGGACAAGCGAGCCGCCGAAAAGCAGTTCTATTACTCGTCGTTTTCGTTGCGTAGCGACCGTACTAAAACACGTAATTTGGGAGGGTATTATTTATATAAACACTTTGACAACACTGCTCAACTCTCAACCACTAGCAGCGATTTAAACTGGACAGTATTGCGCTACGCAGAAGTATTGTTGACACTGGCTGAGGCATCAAATGAAGCCAATGGCCCCACAGCGGTGGCGTATGATGCAGTGAATGCCGTTCGTAAGCGTGCCGAATTACCCGAATTGAAAGGGTTGAGCAAAGAAGAATTAAGAGAGGCTATTTGGCGGGAACGTTGGTACGAGTTGAGTTTTGAAAATAAAACGTGGTACGACATGGTGCGTTTGCGTAAAGCCTTCAATGTTACTACCAAGAAATTTGAAAACTATGTAGGGCATAAATTCTCTTACGGACCTACGCTCAAAGACCGTGAGTTGCTATTTCCTATTCCAACGGCCGAAATTCGTAACAATAGTAAATTGAAGCAAAATTCTGGCTACTAGGCACTTACGAATAGTTGAGTTTTGTTCGTTAGTCGTTGATTTTTAATGAATAAGCGCAGCGGCGAGCCGCGATTAACGGTTAACAATGAATTTATTAAAAGGGTGTATAAATAGATAGAAAGCTTGATTCATACCGTAGGCATCTTTTAATCAGAAGCCTACGGTATAAAATCCAGTTTGGTTACTTTTTATATAAACACATCGTTTCCCTTTTTTACTACCAACAAAGCAGCTTAATCAGTACATGCCGATGAATCAACCGACCCACCGTCGCCTGAAAGTCCGTATCCAGTGGAGTTTTGGCCTTCTCACTTTTTTATCTCTCTTTATTGCTTGGATGCTTCCGTCACAGGGTGCTTTAGCCCAAAAAAAGCCATTAGTGGTTTTTGTGTGCGGTGACCACGAGTACAGTGGCGAGCAAACATTACCACTGATAGCCGCCGAGTTGGAAAAAAACTATGGCGTTCGCACCAAAGTGCTATCGTCGTATCCTGACCAAAATGCTGAAAAAAACATTCCAGGCTTGGAAGCACTTCGTGAAGCTGATTTGGCGGTGTTTTTTCTTCGTTGGCGTCAACTTCCTGCCGATCAACTTGCTTTTATCGATGAGTACCTAAAATCAGGCAAGCCTGTGATGGGCTTCCGTACATCGACCCACGCCTTTAATTTCCCTAAAGGTGACCCTTCCGAAGTCTGGAATGCTTTTGGCGAACGCGCTTTTGGTTCGCCTCCAGGTTGGGGAAGAGCGGGCCACACGCACTATGGCCACAAGAGTACTACCGACGTAACCATCATTCCTGAAGCGGTCAAACACCCTATTTTGCGGGGAATTCCTGCATCGTTTCATGTACCTTCTTGGTTATACCGTGTCAAACCCGATTATCCGCCACAAGGCTCTGTGTCGCTTTTGTTGGGAAAATCAGTGAATCCCGACAAAGCGGCCATTGATAACCCTGTGGCGTGGACTTGGAAAAACAAAGAAGGAGCGAAAGTTTTTTTCACTACCATGGGACACCCCGAAGATTTTCAAGAAGAAGGTGTTCAGCGTCTGACCATCAATGCCGTATTATGGTTGTTGGATAAGCCTGTTCCTAAAAAATGGAAAGGAAAAATCGCTATTCAGGTGCCCTATCGTGGTATTGTAAAGTAAAAAGTAAACCTAGTAAAACCTCCTAAATCCATGAGAAAAAGCGTCCAAGGATTGCTTATAGCTGCTGGTGCGGCGTTCATTGCCTTCAGTGCTTTTCAGCCCGAATTAGCCACCCCACTCAAAATTGAAAAAGGAACGCATATTTCGTTAATCGGGGGAAACCTAGGTTCGCGAATGCTGAACTACGATTATTTCGAAACCGAAATGCACCTGCGCTATCCCGATAACCAACTTTACATTCGTAACATGTGCGATGGCGGAGATACCCCAGGCTTTCGACCTCATGCGAGCCGAAACGACCCTTGGGCATTCCCTGGAGCAGAGAAATTTCAGACTGAGTATGCCAATAAATCAGCAAGTGAAGGCTTTTTTGACGCGCCTGACCAGTGGTTGACACGCCTCAAAACCGACGTTGTCGTCGGCATGTTTGGTTACAGTGAGTCGTTTCAAGGAGTGGCAGGTGTTGCCAACTTTAAAGCTGAATTGGATGCGTTTGTTAAACACACCCTTAGTCAAACCTACAACGGGAGTGCCGCGCCTCAGTTGGTACTGGTTTCGCCCATTGCGTTTGAAGACTTGTCTAGCCTGTACGATTTACCCAATGGTGTGAAGGAAAATGCCAATTTGCAATTATACACCAACGCCATCAAGGAGGTAGCGACGCGCAATAACCTTTTGTTTATCGACGCTTTTACGCCTTCCAAACAATGGTACGCCGAGTCGAAAGAGCCGTTGACCATCGACGGTTCGCAATTGACGGAAGAGGGTTACAAAAAGTTCGGGGTGTTTTTGGCGGATAAATTAGCAGGCAAAACATCTGCCAAGGCCGAAAGTAACCGTACGCTCGTTCATGCGGCCGTAGCAGAGAAAAACTGGATGTGGCACAACGATTTCAAGATTCCTAACGGAGTACACGTCTATGGTCGCCGCTATAATCCGTTTGGTCCCGATAATTATCCTGCCGAAATTGAAAAAATTCGTCAGATGACAGCCATTCGTGATACAGCCGTATGGCTAGCGGCTTCCAAGGGAGAGAAAAAGAACCTTGCCGCCGCCGACGCTAAAACGCGGACGTTGCCTCCTGTCAAAACCAACTTTAATCCCGACAAAAACGGCAGCTTAACCTACCTCTACGGAGACGAGGCGGTGAGTAAACTGAAAGTACCTGCGGGATATAAAATTGAGTTGTTTGCTTCCGAAAAAGAATTTACGGACTTGGCCAACCCTGTACAGATGTCGTTCGATAATAAAGGTCGCTTATGGGTAGCCACTATGCCAAGCTATCCGCACTATAAACCAGGGGATGCCAAGCCGAACGATAAAATCATCATCTTGGAAGATACCAACAACGACGGTAAGGCCGACAAACAAACGGTATTTGTGGAAGGGCTACATTTGCCGTTGGGTTTTGAAATCGCCAAAGAAGGCGTGTATGTTTCGCAAGGAACAAACCTAAAGCTATTTACAGATACCAACGGCGATGACCGCGCCGATAAGGTGGAGATTTTGATGAGTGGCTTCGATGATCACGATACACACCACAACAGCAGCGCGTTTTGTGCCGACCCGTCGGGCGCTATCTATACGGGTGAAGGGGTGTTTTTGCATACCAGTGTCGAAACATCGTATGGAACGGTACGTGCTACCAACGGCGGGTTTTATCGTTATTCACCCCAACTTAAAAAATTGGAACGTACCGCTCAGTTGTCGATTCCTAACCCTTGGGGGATTGCCTTCGACGATTGGGGGCAGCCTTTCTTTGCCGAAACGTCCAGCCCTGACGTACGTTGGATGTTGCCAGGCTCGGTATTGCCACGTTACGGCCAAGCTACGCATAAGTCGTTTCAGTTGATTGAAAAAGACCACATGGTACGCCCAACGTCAGGCTTGGAGTTCCTTTGGAGCCGCCACTTCCCCGACGAAGTTCAAGGGGATATGTTGATTAACAATACGATTGGTTTCTTGGGAACAAAACAACATCAAGTGTGGGACGACGGCACAGGTTTTAAAACAAAACACCGCCAAGACCTGATTGTAAGCTCTGACCGTAACTTCCGTCCTGTCGATATGGAAGTAGCACCCGATGGTTCGTTGTACGTCATTGACTGGCACAATATCCTCATCGGTCATATGCAGCACAACGCCCGCGACCCCCTCCGCGACCACGTCCACGGCCGTATCTATCGTGTGACGTACCCTTCGCGCCCATTGGTTACTCCTGCCAAAATTGACGGAGCTTCGGTAGAAACGTTATTAGATAACTTAAAACTGCCCGAATACCGTACTCGCTACCGCACCCGCCGCGAACTTCGTGGCCGTAATGCCGCTGAAGTGTTGCCCAAAATGACCAAATGGGCGGCGAGCCTCGATAAAACCGACCCGCGCTATGAGCATCATTTGTTGGAGGCACTTTGGGTAAGCTGGGGATTGGATAAAGTGGATCAAAAACTATTGCGTCAGTTGCTTAAAGCCAAAGATTATCGTGTGCGCTCAGCGGCGGTACAAGTAGTTCGTTACACAGGTCACCAAGTACCTGACCAAGCGGCTTTGCTTATGCAAGCGGCTAAGGACGAAAATACGCGGGTTCGCTTGATGGCGATTGTGGCCGCCTCGTGGATGGGCAAAGAAAAGGGCTTGCCAATTTTGGCTGAAGCCGCTAAAAAACCATTGGACGATTGGATGGTGTACGCCCACGAAACAGCAGTGGCTCACTTGAAGGGCCAGAATGTAGTGAAGAAAAAAGAAGCAGAAGTAATATCGACCTTGAAAGGGGCAGAATTGGAATTGTTCAAATTGGGTAAAACCATTTATAGCAAAGAAGGCTACTGTGCTACCTGCCACCAAGCCGATGGAAACGGACTGACAGCTTCGGGTTTCCCGCCGTTGGCAGGAACTAAGTGGGTACAGGGTAACGAAGAGCGCCTCATCAAAATTGCCCTCAAAGGATTGATGGGACCCATTGAAGTAAATGGCAAACAATACGCTGGCCAAGTGCCGATGACGCCGTTTGCAGGGTTGCTCAATGACAAAGAAGTAGCGGCCGTTTTGACCTACGTCCGAAACTCTTTTGGCAATAAAGCCTCGGCTATCACGCCCGAAAAAGTAAAAGAAGTACGGGCAGCTACGGCCAGCAAAAGCGATATTTATACTTCAACAAAGCTCCTGAGCGAGCATCCGTTGGAAAAGTAACAAAAACGCTGTCAGGGTTAGTTATCGTAGTTTACGAACCCTGACAGCGTTAAAATTTTATGAAGCAGAGGTGCGCGTTGCTGTATCTCTGCTTTTTTATTTGGAGGCATTAGCCCCAGCTTTTTCGATTGTTTCTTGGAGTTGTTTCATGTCTATTGGTTTAGCATACGCATTGGCAATTCGGACTTTTTCTTCCACTATTTGATTGCCTGTTTTATGAGGTTCAGGTACTTGTTTAGATTTCATTGTTTTATTCGAATCTGACCTTTTTTATGGCAGTTTAATTTTATTTCATAATTAAAGTAATACTAATTCAGAATAAAGACGGCGTAGCTTTAGTCTTATAATGTATTGAATTTCAGTACTTTGTGAATTTAAAAATCACAATTTTAGCATCAGAACTAGTGTAAGTTATTTGGATTAGGTTTTGGTATTTAAAAATTTAGCTTATATTTTTGTAACCATTGTATAATGTTAAATAACTTGGTTATGAAAGACTTTATAACACTCACAGAAGCTTCCGAATTGATAGGGAAAAGCAAGGAAACATTGAGAAGATGGGATAGGGAAGGTAAATTATCTGCTGCTCGTGAGCCAATAAGTAATTATAGGGTTTATAAAAAAGAGCAATTTGAGCTTTTTTCTGATTTTGTTTTCGGTAGTAATGATAATATTGAGAATTTTTCAAATTATGTAGCACCTGAAAATGAATATACAGTTTTAGAGTTATTTGCAGGTGCTGGTGGTTTAGCTATCGGTTTAGAAAAAGCTGGAATTAAGTGCGTTGCTCTTAATGAAATAGATAAGTTTGCTTGTCAGACATTAAGAAAAAATCGACCCAATTGGAATGTATTAGAAGGAGATATTAGGTCTTTCGATTTTACGGAATACGAAAATAAAGTTGATATTGTCACAGGTGGATTTCCTTGTCAAGCATTTAGTTATGCGGGTAAAAAATTAGGATTAGCAGATGCAAGGGGGACACTTTTTTATGAATTTGCAAGAGTAGTAAAAGAAGTAAATCCACCAATATGTATTGGTGAAAATGTTAGAGGGTTATTGAGCCATGATAATGGAAAAACATTGCAAGGGATGATTTCTATTTTGGATGAAATTGGTTACCATGTTGTGCCTGTCCAAGTTTTAAAAGCTATAAACTTTAAGGTACCTCAGAAAAGGGAAAGATTAATTTTAGTAGGAATCAGAAAGGATATTGATTTGCAATATGAATACCCTAAGCCATATAAGAAGATTTACAATCTGAGGGATGCCTTAAAAAAAGGAGAATTATTTGATTGTGATGTGCCAAAATCGGAAGGAGCAAAATACCCCAAAAGCAAGATTGCTGTTTTGGATTTAGTGCCTCAAAAAGGATATTGGAGAGATTTGCCTCTTGAAATACAAAAAGAATTTATGGGGGGCAGTTTCTACTTAGGCGGTGGTAAAACGGGGATAGCTCGTAGAATTGGATGGGACGAGCCATGTCTTACCCTTACTTGTAGCCCTGCCCAAAAGCAAACAGAAAGGTGTCATCCAGAAGAGACACGCCCTTTTACAGTTCGTGAATATGCAAGAATTCAAACTTTTCCTGACGATTGGCAATTTGAAGGATCTGTTGCTCAACAATATAAACAAATAGGAAACGCTGTTCCTGTAAATTTAGGGACTGAAGTTGGTTATTCTATTGTTAGGTTTTTGAACCAATATTATAGCTTGTCGAAACCTAAATAGTAACTATAGTTTTCAAAAGTAATCTGGTCTAAAATAGTCCTTTGAGATATATTTGTTTCTGCTTTTATTTCATCTATAGCTGAATTTTCTTTTATATTATGGTTTGCTTCAATTGAATTCAAATAATCTTTGATAGCAATTGGAAGTGCCTTATATAATTGAAAAAAAGCATCACTTTGTCCCGAAAGCAAAGAGTAAAATTGATCACCAGAAATTTTAAAAACTCTACTGTGTTTGTATTCTTTTCCATTTATTTCAGCTTCCCATAATTCGTTAAAACTTCCTTTAGCTAAAATTTGAACCCAATAACATTTAGCTTTTTTATAAGTATCAGCATATGTTTTTAATTTTTGGAACAAACTCTCAGCAGAACTACTATTCATTGTATTGTGCTTATTTTTAATATCTGCGAATAAAGTATCATCAGCAGATTTAATATCAAAACCGCTCAGATTACCAACTTCAAATCCTTTGATCCCTCCTAAAACCTGTTCATGAAAAGTACCAATAGAATTGTTGATAGATTTGTCAATTTGACGTAATATTTCAGATTGAATAAGGCTTTCTTCGTCAATATCGTTAAATTTTGCGTCAAAAGTCAGTTTAATGGTATCTACTTTATTAGTGTAGAAATTCTTTTTAGTGATATTGTTTTTAGCTTTCAAATATGATTTGTAGAGATTTTCTACGCAGTAAAGAAAGTGTTCATCAGAAATAAAATCAACGTATTTATTTTTCATTGAGATTAATCGTTAGTAATTGTTGAGCAATATATAAATTTTTTATTGTACAGTTGAAAGCTAATGATTGAGAGAGGTAACGCTGTCAGGGTTGGTAAACTACGATAACCAACCCTGACAGCGTTGAAATTAGGGCGAATTCTGCACAGCCCTAAAGAAAATAGTTAAAACCCAGTTATACTAATTTACCTCTTCGAAAGAATAGAAAGGTTAAATCGCTCCTTTCAACGTCTTTTAAATACGTTATCCTTCATCCCTTCTTTTAGCATGAAAAAACTACGTTCATTGGTCTATCTATTCGTTTTGATGGGAATTTTTCCCCAGTATTCTTTTTACCCTACTAAAATCTACCAAGCCGACGTGATTATTTACGGCGGCACGTCGTCGGCTGTGACGGCGGCTGTGCAGGTGGTGAAGATGGGTAAAACCGCCATTATTGTTTCGCCTGACAAACACCTCGGCGGGCTGTCGTCGGGTGGGCTTGGGTTTACCGATACGGGCAATAAACAAGTCATTGGCGGGCTTTCGCGGGAGTTTTATCACCGCTTGTACCAGCATTACCAAAAAAGCGAGTCGTGGCAATGGCAAAAGAGGGAAGAATATGGCAATAAAGGCCAAGGAACGCCCGCCCTCGATGGTGCCAACCGTACGATGTGGATTTTTGAACCCCACGCGGCAGAACAGGTTTTTGAAGATTTTGTCAAAGAAAACAAACTGGTTGTTTATCGCAACGAATGGCTCGACCGCTCCGATAAGGGAGTGACTAAAAAGGCGGGAAAAATTACCTCGTTTCGTACCCTGAGTGGCAATGTCTATGAAGGAAAAATGTTTATTGACGCCACTTACGAGGGCGATTTGATGGCCGCTGCGGGTGTGAGCTACCACGTGGGGCGTGAGGCCAATAGCGTCTATGGCGAAAAGTGGAATGGTGTACAAGTGGGAGTTTTTCAGCACGGCCATTATTTCAAAAAACCAGTGAGTCCGTACAAAGTTGAGAACGACCCTAAAAGCGGACTCTTGCCCGAAATCTCCGCCGAACAACCAGGCGAAAATGGGTCGGGGGATAATAAACTGCAAGCGTATTGCTTCCGAATGTGTCTGAGCAATCACCCTGACAACCGCGTTTTTTTTACGAAACCCGAAGGCTATAACCCCGACAGATACGAGTTGGTAGCGCGGGTGTTTGCGACGGGTTGGCGTGAGACGTTCGATAAGTACGACCCCATTCCGAACCGTAAAACGGATACCAATAACCATGGGCCTTTTAGTACCGACTACATTGGTAAAAACTACGATTACCCCGAGGCGAGCTATGAACGCCGTAAGGCTATCATCAAAGAGCACGAATTGTACCAAAAAGGCTTGATGTATTTCTTGCAAAACGACCCTCGCGTTCCTGCCGACGTGCAAGACAAAATGAAACAATGGGGCTTGCCTAAAGATGAATTTAAGGACAACGGCGGCTGGCCGCATCAACTATACATCCGCGAAGCACGCCGTATGAAAGGCGTTTTTGTGATGACCGAGGCTGATGCTTTGGGGAAAACCAACGTTCCACAACCCATCGGAATGGGTTCGTACTCGCTTGATTCTCACAATGCCCAGCGTTTTGTTACAAAAGAAGGGTATGTTCAGAACGAAGGAGACATCGGCGTTCATCCCGATAAGCCGTATTCGATTGCCTATGGAGCCATTTTACCAAAAGAAACCGAATGTGCTAACCTCTTAGTCCCCGTGTGTGTGTCAAGTTCGCACATTGCGTATGGTTCTATCCGCATGGAGCCTGTGTTTATGATATTGGGTCAGTCGGCGGCAGCAGCGGCGGTCTTGTCTATTGAAAACAATGTTTCACCGCAAAAACTACCGTACGAGAAACTTCGCCAGGTACTTGAGAAGGAGAACCAGCGTTTAGAGTGGGAAACAAGCCAACGGAAATAAGAGTGGACTACATAGCGCACAATAAAATCAACGCATAGAAGATAGAGTAGCCTGCTTTGTTTTCTATGTGAAAAATCTAAGTGGGCTATTGAGTTGCTACTTTGTTGAAAATAAGCGTCTATTTTCCCTCGAGTAGGAATAGCAAAGAAACCGTTCTTATCCACAGGCAAGGCGGCATTCTCAATGGTCAAATCTTTGGGGAGAACTTTATAGGAGAACTCAAGTAGATTTTAGTCAAAAAACGGTTTATACTACTGACCAAAAAGAAACATTTCTGCTCGGAAAGCGGAACGTTTTCCTCGACTATTAACCGTTGACTATATCGAATGATTCAGATTAATCCCACCCTTACACCTTCTGATTTATCAGCTAAGCTAAACGATTTCTGGGCGCTTTCGGCGCAAAAAATCCGCGCTATTGCCAATCACTACGACGTCGCTAAAGGCTCACCTGTTTTTACCGTACAAGGCCAATACACTACGCGTGGCTGGACCGAATGGACACAAGGCTTCCAGTTTGGCGCGGCTATTTTACAATTTGATGCCACGGGCGACGAAGCGTTTTTAGACTACGGTCGCAAAAATACACTTTCGGTCATGGCCCCTCACGTAAGCCATATTGGCGTACACGACCACGGTTTCAACAACGTCAGTACCTACGGAAATCTGCGACGCCTCATGCTCGAACGTAAAATTCCATATGACCCGTGGGAATTGAACTTTTATGAAGTAGCACTCAAGACAAGTGGAGCAGTTCAAGCGGCTCGCTGGCGCAATACTGCCGATGGCGATGGATACATCTACTCATTCAACGGTCCGCAATCTCTCTTCTCCGACACGATTCGCTCAGTTCGGGCCCTTTCATTGGGGCACCTCTTGGGTCATTCACTCATGGGGGAGAACGATCGCAGTATTTCTCTCCTCGGTCGCGGAATTGAGCATGCCCGCACGACTGCTCGCTACAACGTCTTTTATGGTGAAGGTCGGGACATTTACGACGTTTGGGGTCGGGTTGCCCACGAGAGCGTAT
>JALQYJ010000050.1 GCA_023254175.1 Runella sp.
ATGCCTTTAGACGGAGGGCATTTATTGTTATCAGAAGAAGAGAAAAACGAATTTCTTTTAAAAGAACCGAAGGCGGAGAAATTCATCAAACCTTTAATTTCGGCTTATGAATTTTTAAATGGCGGTAATCGTTATTGTTTATGGCTTGTAGATGCAGAACCAAGCGAATTAAAACAGATGCCCGAAGTTCTAAAAAGGGCTGAACTTGTAAAAAAATTTCGTTTAGAAAGTAAAGCACCCTCAACACAGAAATTTGCAGCAACACCAACTTTATTTCGTGACAGAAATAGACCTGAAACCTTTATTGTAGTTCCAAGAGTATCATCTGAAAACAGAAAGCTAATTCCAATGGGCTTTTTTGATAAAAATTCTATTGTGAGTGATACTTGTATGTCTATTCCAAACGGAACAATTTACCATTTCGGAATATTGATGTCAACAATGCATATGGCTTGGGTTAAGTCGGTTTGCGGAAGATTAGAAAGTCGATACAGATATTCTAAAGACATTGTTTACAACAATTATCCTTGGCCAGAAAATCCAACGGAAAAACAAATTAAAGCTATTGAAACAGCAGCACAAAAGGTTTTAGATGCAAGGACAGAATTTCCGAAAAGTTCATTATCTGATTTATACGACCCATTGACAATGCCACCAGTTTTAATTAAAGCACATAACGAGTTAGACAAAGCAGTTGATTTGGCTTACAGACCGCAACAGTTTACAAGTGAAGCAAACAGAATGGTGTTTTTATTTGAACTCTATGAAAAATATACGGCAGACCTTTTTACAAAAGAGAAAGTGAAGAAGAAAAAATAAGGAATGGAGAAAAATAAAGACATTGATAATCCTAAAGAGGAATTTGAAAAACTGTCGAAAAGATTTAAAATTCTACACGACAGATTCCTTGCTATTGCAATGGATTACAAGCACTATGTTGATTCTACAATAACCGACAACGAAATTTTTAAATTAAGAGATAATGTTCTTTCTCGCCTGTATAGTGCAAGATTTCATTTTCAACTATTACTTGAATATCATTACAGAGTTGAAAACAGATTAAAAGAATTATACAATAAAAATCCTAAAGAATTATTTCAAGGTGGGTTTGAATTAATGAGCATTCAAGAACAATCAACGAAGGAGATTTATTCGCTTTTTGATAGTATGTTATATCATCTTTGTTCAATCTACGATTATTTATTTAGATTGATAAATTTTGCTCACGGAAAAACAATTCTTGACAATCCGAAATGGAATTTATTCAAGTCCAATAAAAATCTCAAGAATTTTATTTATTGCAGCGAAGAAATTATACCCAAATTAGAATTGCTTGATGCAAGTTTTATTTATCCATTAATAAAACATCGTTCTCACCTAATTCATACCGAAAATGATATGGGTGAATTCAAATTGACATTTAATTTAGGTGGTGATAATTTTAATGCAAAATTTCAAGCAACGAAACTATTCAAAGAAAACTTTCCTGAAATTGTAAAAGAAAATAGTGATGCGGAATTAACAATTAAATACGCTTCCATTTGGTTAATTGATAAAACAATTCAGACCACAACAGAAATACTCTTTGAGTTACGAGATGATATGAAAAGGAATCAAAAAATACCACACGGTATGTTTGTACTACTCGGACCAAATAATACAATTCAACCAGCTTCAACGCCTTACTGGGGCGATAGGAATGTAACATAAGGCCTTCTAAATTGGCTACATTTTTTAAAAATCTATCGATTATTATTAATATATTTGCTTTCCAAAACAAAATTCCTTCTTGACTCATACTAGTATAAATATCAACCGTTTAAATCACTTATTGAAGCTCTACAAGCTATCAAAAAAGGATTTATTGGCTAATTTGAATCAAGACCGGAAAAAAGCACTTTCCGAAAGCGAGGTTTTTGGAAATCAAATAAAAATTAGCGTTCTAAAAAAAGTAGATGAACTTTTTAAAAAAGGTTTAGGCTATTATATTGACCCAAAAGACATCAAAGAATCAAAAGAGGAAAGTATCTTTTTTAGAAAAGATAAATTTAATGCTGAATTAAGCTTTGGGGCAAAACAAATAGTTACGCATTTTGAAGAAGAAAAAATTGCGTTTTCCGCTTTATCCAAACTTGCTGACTTTAAAAATGAACGTACACTTCCATTTTTTACAGTAAAAAACAATCCTAAAAAAGTTGCCGAAGAAATTCGCAAACAAATCTATCCAGGATTCAATAAAGACCGCAAAGCGTTTTTAAAATCAATTATAACAAAACTTGCGGATAACAATATTCTAGTATTTGAATTCATTGAGACTTGGAACAAAAAGGAAAAGGCGAATATTAACGGCTTTTATCTTTCTCCTAATGTAATTGTACTTAAAAGGCAGAAATCATACAGGAGGGAAACTTTTACATTAATTCACGAGCTTGGTCATTACTTGCTAAATGTTGAGGAAATAGACGAGAAAATCGGAGATGATTATTCTGCTTACGAAAGTTTAGATAAAATTGAAAAATGGTGCAATGATTTTGCCTATTATTTTTTAATCGGTGAAATGGATAATGTTATTTCAAATATTGAAAAGGCATCTTCCAAAAATGATTACCACCACGAATTAATTAAAGACATTTCAGAACAAACAAATTTAAGCGAGTATGCACTATACACTCGACTTAGAATTAACGATAAAATTACTTACAACGATTATCAGTCTGTAAAAACAGAATTTGAAAATAAATATCGAGAAAACGAAGAAAAGTTAAGAAAGGAAAGAGAGAAAGAAAAACTAGAAGGTAGAGCTTCACAAGCAAGAGCAGCTAAACCAATTTTATCTCCTCTTTATGTAAACACTGTGCAATCTGCTTTTATTGAAGGAATAATTGGAGAGTCGGAATTTTGCAAACGACTTAATGTTAAACCTGAAAACATTGAAAAATTCCTTAAATGAAAGTAGTAATTGACACAAGTTCTTTAATTGCGTTGGTACGTTACTACTTACCATTTGACAAAGATGATTCTTTGAAAGACTTTATTCAGAAAAAGGTTGAGAGCAAAGAAATTGTTGTGATTGATAAAGTGCATGAGGAATCAAAATATGTAGCACAAAAAATTGTTGTTAAACAGCTTGATTTTATCAATACGAAAGGTAACACAGTTAAAACAACGGACTTATTACCATATCCAAAATTCTTTAATATTGTTGACAATCAGTTGTGCAATCAGACAATCAAGAAAATGAAAAATCTGAATGAAACGGAATATGAGAAACAGAAAAACGAATATTTGGATTCCGCTGACGGAAAACTAATTTTATATTGTTTAAGGGATAAAAATCAAAACACGTTATTGGATAACAAAACAATTTTAGTTACCGAAGAAACTAGTTCCGAGAACGACAATAAGCTATTTAAAAAATTACCTGAGTGTTGCAGAATTTTAGAAATTGAAAATTGCAACTTACCGACCTTGCTTGAAAATCATTACAACATAAAGTTGAGCAAATATCTTAAATAGCCAGCCAACGCTATTTGCAAGCACATTTAAAAACCACACAGGCAAACGCACAGACCAAAGTTTTTAAAAGAGCTTGCAAAGCCAACCCAAAAGAAAAATTGAATTAAAAAAATTTCCAACGCTTCAAAAAAAATAAAAAATACGCAACACTGCCGACACTCAATGACACGACAACTCAATAAGCACAACGGACAGAACGCCAGCACCCAATAACCAAGCTTTCGTGGTGGCCGAAGGCTCAGCCATGAAAGAAATGGGGGACGCCCAGTCTTGAACGAAACTCGGGCGGGCGGCCAGCCGCACCTATAGCAGGTTTTGACCTGCTTTTTTGTTTTTATGTCTATTTATGCACCATTTTCATGGGTTTTTGTTTGGTTTAGTGCACAAAATAACCTACCCATCCCGTTAGCTAACAGAACGGGTGCTTTGGGTTTGGCCAACGCCCATGTACGAGGCAGGCGGGCCTCGTGGCTCCAAAACCTCAATCGTTACTAAATTGCCTTCGCCACAACATCGGCAACGCCGTAGCAAGTTGCTGGATGCGATGGTTTTTATGTGTGTATCTGGCTAAATATTCCACCACTGACTTCGCAGAACCAAATGGACGCTTGGCATAGACAATCCAGCTTTTCTTAAAAAGAGATTCTTTGGTTGCTTTATCAATCTCCAGTTTTTTGCTCAACTCAGCCAGATACTTGGCTCTGAAAACTTTACTCAATGGCTTCACTGGAAACAAAAATTTACCATCTGGCTCGTAGGTTGTGCCAATTGCCCTTGGCATCCACACCACCGCCCCTACCTTGGTGGTTTTCTAAGCCGAATACTTTTTTTATTCCAGTCCGATTGCCAATCGTAAAGTGTACTTTGAGCTATCCCTATCTGAGATGAGACTGTTTCTACATCCGACTGATGGATTAAATGTAAAATCAATGCCTTAAAATCCTCGCTATGATTTTAGGCGAACGAGTGCATGAATTTTGCCAAGCGTTCTGGCTCGCTTATGGTTATTTTCTTTTTCATATTCTAAAATTGCATTTATTATAGCAATTATTCCAATAGGTTCTGTCGTTCTCTATAAAAACCCCAGCTAACTATGGATGGGATTTTTATAGAAAAATAAAAGTCAAAATTAATTTCCAAGAAAAGCCTATTGAGAAACTAGGATTTCCCCAATCTTCCTAAAGCCGAATTAATGGCTTTTGAGCTTTTTTGTAGGCTGAAATGTTATTCAAGCTATGTTCTTCGGGTCTGACTTAGGTTCATTTAAAATAAGTAAAATGGCCCAGATTCAAAGTACAGAAATTGGAAACGTTTCTTCAAATAATTTTGAAGGTTCTCCGCTACTTTTAGCTTTACTTGTTTTTTTATTGTAGCTTATCTTTGACGTTCTACGCAAAAAATCTAAGCGGGCTTAGCCGAAGTATCCACCCACAGATGGCTATTGGCGTGAAGTTTCAAGGCCGAAGCGGGTAAGTTTTCACTGACGGGTTCGTTGAGGACGCGCTCAATAATCGCTCTTTTCTTCGCACCGTTGGCAATAACAATGGCTACTTTTGCCTCCAACACATGGCGAAGCCCCACCGTGATTCCTTGTGTTAATGGGGTACTCGACTCAAAATACTTTTGGCCCACCGAAGCTGTTACCTCCTCTAAATCAGACACGTGTGCATAGGTTTCAAACGATGTCCCAGGTTCATTTAAGCCCAAATGCCCGTTCATACCAATTCCTACCATAATCACATCTAAGCCGCCACGGCTTGCGATAAATTCATTGACGCGGTCGCACTCAGTGGCCAAATCATCGGTGAGGCTGTCAAAAAACGAAACACGCTCGGCAGGTATGCCAAGAGGTTTAATCAATGGCCCGTCGATGTACGAGCGGCAACTCCCAGGATTATCGGGCGAGATACCCACCCATTCGTCCAAACCCACAAACGTCGCTTGGTCAAAATCGCCAGGCTGGGCTTTCGCTACAATTTTTTGGAAAGTCAACAACGGTGTTTCGCCCGAGGCCACACAAATCGTCGCTGTCGGTTTTTGGCGAACGTAGTTCAAAATAAACTCAGAGGCGTGTTCTGAAAGGGCTTCGTAATCGTCAAATACGTGGTAATTCATGCGTTCTTTTTTCTACTTCAGTGATGAGTTATTGGATGTGTTGGGGCGAAAATAGCTTAATTTTTCCTTTATTTTGTTCGCTTCGAGGCAAATCAAAAAGTACAATCACTTCTTGGTCTGTCGTTTCGGCATAGCGACGGTATTTTTGTTCTTTAAACTGCCTTGCCCGTTCGGAATTGAGTATGACTGTCACTCGAAACGTTTTCTTAAAGCTGCGTAACAACCTTACTTTCAACGCATCGGCATCGTAAACACGCCACGTCCCTTTCCGAAAAAATTGAATCCGAGTTTCGTCCAGCACTCAAAAATGCGCGTTTAAGTACTGCTTCCAAAGTGCTTGCTCGGTAGGAAGTTGCCCTTTGAAAAACAAAAACTTATAAAACGCTAACGCAAAATGCGGCAATTTTGCCTTTTCTGTCTCTACATCTCTCAAAAGGTTTTCGCCTGAATGAGTTAACGTTGCCACTTGATACACAAACCGTCGTAAGCTGTACAAAGTATATAAAATAATCGTGGAAAGTAGCTACCAAAAGAATACAAAAACAAATAAGCCACAAACCATAAGTGATACCATCTAAAACTTCCTTTGGGATACGGCACAAATTCAAATACGTTTCGGTAAAGATCGGCGTAAGAAGCAAAGTGGATTCTATTAAAAATCCGTTCGTAATAAATTTGAGGAGGAACAATGATGAACAGCCCAAAAACGAGTGGCGCAAATAGTCGCTTTACGTGCTCAGGCGTATATCCTCCCAGCGAACGCGTACGAAAGGCAAAGTAGGTCATAGCGGCGGAGTGAAACAGACGAAGGTGTTTTCATGGATGTTTGTTTTTGAGGCAAAACCACCTGATTCCACCTAAATCCCCCCATTGGCCGCTAAAGTCGAAGTGCGTTCTTATCGAGAAATATTAAAACCCGTAAATCCTGACCAATATTAGCCCCCAAAACTGACTTTGGTCATATCCTTCCGCTCGGTTGTGTTGCATTTTTGACTAATTACAAAATACCCATCTCATGTCGCAATCCATTTCACCTACCGTAGAAGTTCAATGTTACCACTGCGGTGCCGACTGCGAAGACCACGTCATCGTACGTGACGACAAGCCGTTTTGCTGCGAAGGTTGTAGAACCGTTTATGAACTTCTCCAAGAAAATCAACTCTGCAACTACTACGACCTGACCCAAAACCCAGGCGTATCGCCCGATAAAAATTACTACGCAGGCAAATACGCGTACTTAGACCTGCCCGAAGTGCACGATAAAATCATTGACTTTACCGACGGTCGCCAAACGCACGTCAACTGGTTTTTTCCTCAAATGCACTGTAGTTCGTGCGTGTATTTGTTGGAAAATCTCCACCGTTTGCACGAAGGCGTGATTTCGTCGTTGGTGAATTTTCCCGAAAAGAAAGCCCGCATCGTTATCGACGAACAAAAAATTAGCCTTAGCAAACTTGCCGAATTACTCACCTACATCGGCTACGAACCTTACATTAGTTTGCAAGACATCGAAGCGCAGAAAGCGCCCAAAACTAACCGTACACGTTTATATAAAATCGGGATTGCGGGTTTTGCTTTTGGCAACGTAATGATGATGAGCTTCCCCGATTATTTTGGATTGGGCGATACCCACCTCGACCATCATTTACAGACGATGTTTAGCGTTTTCAGTGTGGTATTGGCCTTGCCTGTATTTTTTTACAGTGCTTCCGATTTCTTCGTTTCTGCTTGGAAATCCATCCGCGAACGTTTTCTCAATATTGATGCCCCCATCGCCTTGGCCATTTTGGTTACTTTCGTGCGGAGTTTGTACGAAATTGGCACCCAAACGGGCGTCGGGTACCTCGACTCCATGACGGGCATTGTGTTCTTTATGTTGTTGGGAAGGTATTTTCAAGACAAAACATACTCGGCCATTTCGTTTGACCGTGATTATAAATCCTACTTCCCTGTGGCGGTGACGTTGTTGGGCAGAGGGCAAGGGGCAGGGGGTGAAGACTTTCCCTCTGTTATACCGACGAAGGAGGTATCCGACACCAACCCCCAATTACTAGTAACTGACTTACAGCCTGGCGACCAGATTTTGATTCGGAATAAAGAATTAATTCCTGCCGATGTGCGGCTTGTAAGCGAACGTGCTATGATTGATTACAGTTTTGTTTCGGGAGAATCTACGCCCATTGAAAAAACGCGCAATGAGCTCATTTATGCAGGCGGCCGCCAAATCGGGGGAGCGATTGAAGTCGAAGTGACCAAGCGAGTATCTCAAAGCTACCTGACACAACTTTGGAATAACGACACAGCCACACAACAACAGCAAAATGCTCAACAAACAATGGTGGGTAAAATCAATTACTACTTTTCGTGGGCATTGTTATTCTTGGGGTTTGGCACCTTGGCATACTGGGCTGTTTTGGGCGACTTACCACGGGGTATCAACGCCATTACGACGATTTTGATTGTAGCCTGTCCTTGCGCGCTGTTGCTTTCCGATACGTTTACAAACGGTAATATGTTGGGTATGTTTGGGTCAAATAAATTATACCTCAAAAACGCCCAAATCATTGAAAATTTGTCTAAAATCGACACCGTTGTTTTTGATAAAACGGGAACGCTTACGTTGCCTGACGCGGCTCACGTTCAATTTATTGGCAAACCACTTACTCACATTCAGCAACGCATTGTTCGTACCCTTTGCGAGCAATCGTCACACCCATTGAGTCGGCTGATTACCAAGTCGTTGCAGCACGTTCTGCATGAAAAAATGGTGAGCGATTTTCAGGAAGTTGAAGGAAAAGGCGTTAAGGGAAAGCTAGGCGAGTATGTTACGGTACGGCTAGGCTCTGCTGCATTTGTTTCTGATGATAATCAAGAGGTTACGTTCCTGCAAGACAGCAATAGCAGCCACGTTTATTTTTCTTTTGATGGAAAAGTATTAGGCTATTTTGACATTCAAAGCCGATACCGCGACAACCTCGTCGATACCCTCAAGAGTTTGAAACAGAAGCATTACAACACCTATTTATTGTCGGGCGATAAACCCACCGACGTCGAAATGTTGAGTGAGTTGTTTGGCTCGCTCAAGCAGCTTAATTTTAATCAAAAACCCGACGATAAATTTCGATTTATTGAAAATTTACAAAAACAAGGCCACAAAGTCTTGATGGTAGGCGATGGATTGAACGATGCTGGGGCACTCATCAAAAGCGACGTTGGCATTGCCGTATCCGACAACATTAACAACTTCTCACCCGCCTGCGATGGGATTTTGGAGGGAAGCCAGCTTTCGAAGCTACCTCAGTTTGTTCGCCTAGCCCAAGCAGGCCGTAATATCGTGATTCAGAGCTTTATCATTTCGGTGGTATACAACATCATTGGGTTAAGTTTTGCCCTCACGGGAAATCTTTCACCCGTCGTTGCCGCGATTTTGATGCCAGCCAGTTCGATTTCAATTGTCTTGTTTACCACAATTTCTAGCCGTATTGCCGCTTTGAGGAGGTTGTAAAGCTTTTTTTGTTACCCTGCTGGCTCAAAATGACTCGCCAAACATTTGTTTATTAAGTGAACGAATGATGCCACAAAAATGCTTCTAAATATCCTATAAAAGATGCCCCAGAAGACCTTTTAAACGAGGTATTGGACAGGATAAAGGTGGTCTTAGAGGAAGATGAAATTGTAAAATTGGTGCGTCGCCATCTTGATGCGGTTATCGAAGAATCTTGCATCGAAAAGCACCGTATGGCGGTGGAATTTGACGGGCGACGTTACGAATCCCCTGAATGGCTTAACAGTAAGCGTTTGCGCGCGCCTGCACGGGGCTACTATGCAGAAAATACTCAACTGGATTAAGCGGGGGGCAATGTCTCTCCAGATGACTTTGTTGAAATCCCCGACTTCAACAACCTTAAGCTAATTCGCAATAAAACTTATGAGTTAAGAAAGTACCAAATAATAGGGACACCAATTGGCACTTAGTTGTTTTAATATTCGGAAATACCCAATCCCCTTTGATACATCTCACAGTTCTATTCAGGCAGTGTCAAGTTAGTAAACATATTTCCCAATCTCCCAACTACCCCCACACGCGGCTCGAAACTAGGTTAATCACCGCATTGACCACCAGCGCTATCAAAAACGCTACCACGACCGAAAACTCGTGGAGCAAAAACGCCTGCAAAAACAAGAACGTCGTAAAACCAACGAGGCCAATCATAATGCCTCGCAAGACCGTTATTGCCGCCGTACTTCCTTGTAAGTAATGGTTAAAAATGGCCAAAATCGAGGTAAGGATAGGGAAAGGCGTCAGGACACCGCTCCAACTTGGTCCCAAAATAGCCGCCAGCCCCGTGATGGTCAACACAAAAAGAGTCGCCACCAACATCCGAAATAATAAATCGTACTTTGGGGGCTTGACCCGAGAAGGAGCCGTTTGTCCCACCGACGGGCGTGGAAAATAATACAAGGTAATCGTAATCACGACCAAAGCCAAGCCATAAATTTCCCAAATTGTCAGTGGAATTGCATCCAATACGAGGGCAGTAAGGGCAAAAGCGACGTAAGAAATCAGTAGTGTTGAAGGCCACTTCAACCATTTGGAAAACAACGCATAGCAAAAACAAAAACTGACCAGTGCAATAATCCCCATCAAGATGCCAGGAATAGCGCGTATGCCAAAGTCTTTGCCCTGTTCCAAAATAAAAAACACTAAAATAGGCCCCGCCACCCACGGCATACTCCCTACTACTCCTCCTACTCGATTTCCCCACTTGCGACTAATCAGCGTAATCATCCCAATGACCAAAGGAATAATGGTCAGCTTAAAAAATAAGATATTCATCAATAAACGTAGCTATTTGGGCAAAGGTACACAGATATACCAAAACTGACCAAAGTCAGTTTTAAGGACTGACTTCGCTCATCTTAATCCAGTCCCTCCAAACCTACTTTTGGGAGGTCGTCAGTCCTAACAAGCTGATCCAATTTCAACATTCTCAAACATAAACACGTCTATGAGTGCTCTCATCATCCTGCTCTGCATCAGTCTGTTTGTTGCAGGCGGCTTTTTAATCGCTTTTGTATGGTCGGTTCGCCAAGGGCAATACGACGATGATTACACTCCTTCGATTCGTATTTTATTCGACGACAACGAGAAATAGTTCATCTTTTTTAATCATAAACTCCTCAAATTCAACATGGAACCAATTTCCAAAACAACCTCAACCGTTGACATGGAAGAGTTTCAGTATGATAACACCATCGTACGGAATTTCGCCATTGCTTCTATCGTGTTTGGGATTGTAGGAATGCTGGTGGGCGTCATTATCGCGTTTCAGTTAGCATTTCCTGCCCTCAACCTCGATATTCCCTACACTACGTTTGGTAGGTTACGCCCCCTTCACACCAACGCCGTCATTTTTGCTTTTGTCGGTAATGGTTTCTTTATGGGGCTTTATTATTCTGCTCCGCGGGTACTCCGCACGCCTATGTACAGTAAGTTACTGTCTAACATCAACTTCTGGGGTTGGCAGCTCATCATCGTAGCCGCGGCCATTACCCTTCCATTAGGACTTACCACTGGAAAAGAATACGCCGAGCTCGAATGGCCGATTGACATTGCCATTGCGGTGGTATGGGTAGCCGCCCTTCTCAACCTCGTCATGACCATGATCAACCGCCGTGTGCAGCACATTTATGCTGCGGTTTGGTTTTACTTGGCTTCGTTTGTCACCGTGGCGATGTTGCACGTGGTCAACAGCGTTGAACTTCCGATTTCTCTTACCAAAAGTTATTCTTGGTACGCGGGTGTGCAGGATGCCTTGGTACAATGGTGGTACGGTCACAATGCGGTGGCATTCTTCTTGACGACTCCCTATTTGGGCTTAATGTACTACTTCTTGCCAAAAGCGGCTAACCGCCCTATCTATTCGTACCGTTTGTCGATTGTTCACTTTTGGTCATTGATTTTCTTATACATCTGGGCAGGTCCTCACCACTTGCTTTATACTTCTTTGCCCGACTGGGCACAATCGTTGGGTACGGTGTTCTCAGTAATGTTGATTGCTCCGTCTTGGGGTGGGATGATCAACGGTCTGTTTACCCTTCGTGGGGCTTGGGACAAAGTTCGTGAGGATGTCGTTTTGAAATTCATGGTGGTAGGGGTAACCGCCTACGGGATGGCGACCTTTGAAGGCCCTATGCTTTCGTTAAAAAACGTTAACGCCATTGCCCACTATACCGACTGGATTGTAGCACACGTTCACGTAGGAGCGCTTGGCTGGAACGGTTTTATGACGTTTGCCATCATGTACTGGTTGTTCCCACGTTTGTACGGACGTCCGTTGTTCTCACAAAAATTGGCCAATTTCCACTTCTGGATTGGCACCTTGGGTATCATTTTCTACGCCGTGCCGATGTACTGGGCAGGTTGGACACAATCATCGATGTGGAAAGAATTTACCGAAGAAGGTTTCTTAAAATACCCTAACTTCCTCGAAACCGTTACGCAGCTTGTGCCTTTCTATATCTTGCGTGGAGTGGGGGGGACATTGTTCTTGGTCGGTTTCTTGGTCGGTACGTACAATTTGGCCATGACAGCCCTTAGTGGGAAACTTATCGCCAACGAAACAGCGCGTGCGGCTTCTCTTAAATCTATCTGGAACCCACCAGCCAACGAATTCTGGCACAGCCGTATTTTTGAACGCAAGCCCGTATTCTTCACTCTTATCTCGTTGGTAGCCGTCATCATCGGGGGTGTCATTGAACTTATACCGACCTTTATGGTAGAGTCCAACGTACCAACCATCGAAAGCGTGAAACCTTACACCGCCCTCGAACTCCAAGGTCGCGACATTTACGTTCGTGAAGGTTGCTATACGTGTCACTCTCAAATGATTCGTCCGTTCCGTTCCGAAACCGAACGTTATGGAGAATACTCAAAAGCGGGTGAGTTTGTGTACGACCACCCATTCCAGTGGGGTTCAAAACGTACAGGGCCTGATTTGCACCGTCTTGGAGCCAAATACCCAGACTCATGGCACTACAACCACATGGAAGACCCAACCAGTATGTCACCTGGCTCAATTATGCCAAAATACCCTTGGTTGCTTGAGGATGCACTTGATTTGAGTACAACTCCTGCCAAAATCAGTGCCATGCGTACCCTCGGCGTGCCTTACGAAGACGGGTTTGAAGGCCAAGCCATTGCCGACGCTCAAAAACAAGCCGATGGCATCGTGGCAAGTCTCAAAAAAGACGGTATCAAAGCCAAAGCTGACAAAGAAATCATTGCGCTCATTGCCTACTTACAACGCTTAGGTACTGACATCAAAAAACAATAAAAATCATGAAATTCAGAAACTATCTCCAGACGATTGACGGAGTGGCGATATATCCGCTCATCGGACTACTGATTTTTGCGGCCATTTTTGTGGGATTGGTATGGTACCTTGTAAAACTTGACAAGAAAACCGTCCAAAAAATGAGTCAACTGCCTCTCGAAGATGGCACCGTTCGCCGTGGCCTTTCGACCTTCGTGCTACTTTTGGTATCTTCTATGGTGTTTGCGCAAGCAACTGAAGCCCCAAAAGCAGGCGACAAAGAGTTGGTCAACTACCTCATCATTATGCTACTTGTGGTGGTAATTCTAGCTGTGCTTGTGGTGTTAGTACAAGTGTTGATGCTGCTTCGTAAAATTTCTGCTCCTAAAGTTGAAGAAGAAGTGAAAGAAGATTTACGTGGGGAATCGGCTCCGCTCTTTAGTGATCGTTGGTGGCAGCGTTGGTCGGGCTTTGGAGTACAGTTGCAAGATGAGCAACGTATCCTTATCAAAGGGCATGATTATGATGGTATCCACGAACTCGACAATCGTATGCCACCTTGGCTGGCGTTTTTGTTCCAAGGTACCATTGTCTTTGCCGTGATTTATCTCATCATTTATCACATGTCGGGTTGGGGAGATTTACCAATGGCGGAATTGGAAAAAGAAAGCCAAGTGGTAGAAGCGAAGAAAACTGCGTTCCTTGAAAAAGCAGCGGCCAAAATCAACGAAAATACCGTTACATTCGCCTCCGATACAAAAGCAATTGAAGAAGGTAAAGCGATTTTTACGGCCAACTGCGCCGCTTGTCACGCTGCCGATGGAGGCGGAACTGTAGGCCCCAACCTTACCGACGAATACTGGCTCCACGGTGGTGGTATCAAGAATATCTTCAAAACTATCAAATATGGTGTGCCTGAAAAAGGGATGATTGCGTGGGAAAAACAATTGAACCCGCTCAAAATGCAACAAGTAGCTAGTTATATCATCTCCATCAAAGGCACAATGCCCGCGAATCCGAAAGCTCCTCAAGGAGAAATTTATACCGAAACTGCTACTGCTGACAGTACTGTTGCAGTAAAATAAATACCCAATTGAGTGTCGAATGTCGAGTGCAGAGTATCGAATAAAATAAATACACCCTCTCGACATTCTACACTCGACATTCGACATTTTTTTCATTCTCCTTATGCAACCCCTCGATACACACCCCGACTTCGACGAATCGTTCCGCGATAGTTTTGCGGCGGTCGACGATACTACTGGGAAAAGAAATTGGTTTTATCCTCAAAAACCAACTGGAAAATGGCACAACCGCCGTGTTTGGTTTACCATCTTTCAGCTAACCATCATGTTTGCGCTGCCGTTTATCAAAGTAAATGGCCACCCCCTCTTCTTGTTCAACATTCTTGAGCGTAAGTTTATCGTGTTTGGTATCTTCATTGGCCCCCAAGACTACTGGTTGTTTGGCTTAATGATGATTTCCTTCTTTGTCTTTATTGTACTCTTCACCACTGTTTTCGGGCGGGTTTGGTGCGGATGGGCTTGCCCGCAAACGGTTTTTATGGAAATGGTTTTCCGTAAAATCGAATACATCATTGAGGGGGATTGGAAGGCACAGCGTGCTCTTGCAAAAGCGCCTTGGAACAACGAAAAAATTACCAAAAGAACCCTCAAAGCGGTTATTTTCTTGGCGTTGTCATTTGCCATTGCCAATCTGCTGTTAAGCTACTTTGTAGGGATTGACCGTCTCGAACGCATCATCTTAGAGCCAATATCGGAGCACTTGACTTTATTTTTGGGTATCTGCGCTTTTACCCTAGTTTTCTTTTGGAATTTTGCCTGGCTACGCGACCAAGCTTGTACCGTCGTGTGTCCTTATGGTCGTTTGCAAGGGGTATTGCTTGATAAAAACTCGGTGGTGATTGCCTACGATTATAAACGCGGCGAGCCCCGCGAAAAAATTAGAAAAGGCGTAGAACGCACCGCTGGCGATTGCATCAACTGTTTTCAGTGTGTTAATGTATGCCCAACGGGTATCGACATCCGCAATGGTACCCAAATGGAATGTGTCAACTGCACGGCCTGTATCGACGCCTGCGACAACATTATGGAGAAAGTGAATCTCCCCAAAGGCTTGATTCGCTACGATTCTGAAAACAATATTTCTTCGGGCAAAAGTAAACTTATCACTACCCGTACTATTGCCTATGCAGTAGTGCTATCGGCCCTTTGGATTGGACTTGGCTACGCCATTTTGACGCGTAACGACACCGAAACCACGCTATTACGAGCGCCAGGTTCGCGTTTTATTGAAAACCCCGATGGTACGGTGAGTAATCTCTATACTTTTAAGTTGTTCAACAAAACCAATCATCCCATTCAACCTGAGATGAAGTTATTGTTTCCCAAAGGCACCTTAAAATTTGCGGGAATTCCCAACCTCAACCTCGAAGCTGCTGGAATGGTTGAAGGGTCAGTCTTTATTACCATTCCCAAATCACAACTATCCAAACGCCGCACCGATGTTTCCTTGGGAATCTATGCCAACGGCAAGCAGTTGGAAGAGTTCAAAACCACCTTTATTGCACCAGAAGAATAAATATTACTACTATGAAACTATCTTGGGGAACGGGCATTTGGGCTTTCTATGGCTTATTTGTCTTAATGATACTTGCGATGGTCGGCATGAGTGTCGTCCAAAAAATAGACCTTGTTACAGATAATTACTACGAAGAGGAAGTTAAATTTCAAGTCAAAATTGAAAAAATAAATCGCGCCAAAGCTCTGGCCACACCCCTCACTTGGGAAGTGCTAGAAAATGGCGTCCGCATTCACTACCCAACGAATATGCAGGGGGTGTCTGGAAAAATTAACTTCTATTGTCCAGCCGACAGCCGTAAGGATTTTTCTACGCCTGTTCAAGTAGGAGCCGACGGAACACAGTTTATTCCGAACCAAAAAATTCAGGCGGGGCGTTACCAATTACAAATCGACTGGCAAGCCAATGGCGTTGGTTATTGGAACGAAGGAATCCTCAATATTTGAATTTCGACATTCAAAACTACTATGTTTTATTTGGCTTTTTCCCTCGGACTCATGAGCAGCCTGCACTGCGTAGGTATGTGTGGGCCTATTGCGCTGGCACTTCCCGTACATCAGCGGTCAAAATGGGGAAAATTGAGCGGAATAGTACTGTATAACCTCGGTCGGGCTGCGACTTATGCCCTCCTCGGCTTTTTGCTAGGTTTTTTGGGTAATGCCCTCAACCTCGCAGGGCTTCAACGTGGCCTTTCTATCGGTACAGGGGTGGTGATGTTGGCCGCAGTGGCCTATTCTTCACAGTGGCTCGACCAACTTTCTCCACCTTCTTTTTTGCAAAAAGGAGTGCAATGGATAAAAAAACAACTAGGCACGCTTTTGCACCAACGCAGTTTTAGCTCTCTTTTTATGCTCGGAACGCTCAACGGGCTTTTACCCTGTGGACTGGTGTACATGGCGCTGATTAGCTCCGTAGCGACAGGTGACCCGACCGATGGGGCGCTTTTTATGGCTACGTTTGGCCTTGGAACGCTCCCTGCTATGAGTGCCGTTGCTTTTGTTAAAAATCTCTTTTCTACTTCTTTTCGCAACCGCGCCCGCAGTTTTATGCCTGCCCTAGTGGCAGTAGTAGCCGTAGTGCTTATTCTTCGTGGTTTGGAAGTCACAGGTTGGCCCATTTTGGGTTTAGAAAACCGCGAGATTCCTGTTTGTCATGGGAGGTAAATCTTTATGTGTAATAGTCAAGACTTAATCTGCCAAAAATTTCATACTTTATATTACCTTTTCACTGCTCCTCTACCCAATACTCAACCCCTTTTTTGTTAATATAAAACGCTCTCTCCCCTATTTTTACCCAGGCGACACCTTCCTGAAAAGACCCTACGGAATCATATATACAGGGAATAACTTC
>JALQYJ010000072.1 GCA_023254175.1 Runella sp.
TGGGCGCGCCAGCAATTGTCTGGAATCGTTGGCACATTGGGCGATTGTGGCACGGCGGTGACCCATGTCATCGACTGCGGCTTTTCTCCCTCGGCGCAGGTCAGGGCGCTGGACGGGCTTCTGGCGCAAAGGCCCGATGCCGTGATCTCCTTGCCCGTGGCAAACCAGGAGGTGGCACTGGCCCATGCCCGACTGGCCGAGGCCGGGATCAAGCTGGTCCTTCTGGACAATGCGCCGACCGGGCTCTTGCCGGGACGGCACTATGGCACTCTGGTTTCCTCCGACAACTTCTTGGGTGGCATGAAAATGACTTCGACCTCCGTGACCCCAGTATTGAAACAAAGCATGGTCAACAATATCTATAACCAAAACATCAAACTCACCTTTAGCTACAAAATTGGTAAAATGAGCTTTGTAGCTCCCAAGAAAACCAAAGGTGTGAAAAACGACGACGTGAAAGAAGGCGGCGATAACAACTAGCCTCCTCTCCTATACCAAAAGACAAGTAGATAGATAGAATGAATACGAAAGACGACGAGCATTTGCTCGCCGTCTTTCTTTTTATCTTTTTAGTATAAAAGCGCTTCTAAACTATTTTGAAAATGTCTAAATTAGAAATTCTTTTTAGAATAGAGCAACACTCAATAAAAAGCATACGTAATATCTAGTAAAGAACCAAATAATAGTTCAACACATGGAACGCTACTCGCGCTATCAATTTTTAAAGTCAATGGGGTTTAAGGGAGCTGCTCTCATGGCATTGATGACCTCGTGTATTCGTGAAGAAGACACCTACGTAGAAGCCTTGTCGGTGAACCCAAATGCAAGTTCAGGAACAGGCACGGGTACAGGAAGTAACCCAAGCCCTGGTAGCACAACAGGCTCAACCAACGACAACGACCTTACTACTATTACGAATCGTCTTCTTACCATTGACCTTACTACTAGCACTGCTCTAAAAACAGTAGGCGGATACCTTATCCAAAGCGGAATTGTCGTAGCACAGTCAAGTGCAGGCGTATATGTGGCCGCCACTCAAACATGCTCACACGAACCTAAGAAGAAAATCATCTTTAATAAAACAGAGTATTATTGCACCGACCACGGCGCGCGCTTTGACCTGACGGGCAAAGGCTTAAATAGTTTTGGAAGCAAGGGGCTTACCGTCTATAAAACAGCTACTGATGGTAAAACTCTTGTAGTATATAAATAATTGACACTTCTTTTTCCTCAAATAACCATGAAATTCATCACAGCAATTTTGTTTAGCACCTTATGGCTAGCCGCTCCTCAATGGGGCAACGATTTCGCTAAAGCTCAAAGCGAAGCCACCCAAAAGCACAAATACATCTTATTGAATTTTTGTGGCTCAGATTGGTGCGGACCGTGTATCAAGCTAAAAAAAGACATTTTCGAATCCAATGATTTTGAGCAATTTGCTTCTCAAAACCTTGTATTGGTAAGAGCCGACTTTCCTCGTCAAAAAAAGAATCAACTCGATTTGAAGCAAACCTCACACAACGAATCGTTAGCTGAAAAATACAATCAACAAGGCAAATTTCCCCTAACTATACTACTTGATGGCAACGGAAAAGTAGTAAAAGAATGGGAAGGATACCCTACTTCTATGAATACCCAAGGGCTTATTGGCGATATTGAAGCCGTAATCAACAGCAAAAAATAAAAACGTAGCCCTTGAAAAATTTGCACAAACGCGTGTGCCGATTGATGGGCAATCGCTTCGAAATTAGTGTGGTGTCGGACGACCAAACGTGGGCTGAAGCGAGAATCGACGAAGCAGTGGCAGAAATTCAACGGATTGAAGCCCTTTTTACCACCTTTAACGACCATAGCCAAACCAATCAAATCAACGCAAATGCAGGTATTGCTCCCGTACAAGTCGACCATGAAGTCTTTAAATTAATAAAGAGGTCGATACGCATTTCGGAAGTAACCCAAGGCGCATTTGATATAACGTATGGGTCAATCGATAAAAGTTTGTGGAATTTTGATACCCATATGACTTCCTTGCCCGACCCCACTACTGCTCGCCAAATGGTACGGCTCATCAACTACCGAAATATAGTTTTAAACGAAGCTGAATGTAGCGTTTTCTTGAAGGAAAAAGGAATGCGTATAGGTTTTGGAGGCATCGGAAAAGGGTATGCTGCCGAAATGGCCAAACGCCTGATGATACAACGAGGGGTAGAGAGCGGAATTGTGAATGCCTCGGGCGATTTAACGACCTGGGGAGCGCAACCCAACGGCGAACCATGGACGATTGGAATCGCTGACCCCAATGCCAAGGAACAACCTTTTTCTTACTTCAACATCAGCAATATTTCAGTAGCTACTTCAGGAAATTACGAGAAATATGTGATGATTGGTGGAAAGAAATATTCGCATACGATTGACCCCAAAACGGGCCTGCCTGTATCTGGAATTAAAAGTGTGACGATTATTTGTCCCAATGCCGAGATTGCGGATGCCATGGCCACTCCCGTAACTGTGATGGGGGTCCGAGTAGGGTTAGATTTAATCAACCAAATGCAAGGAATTGCCTGTGTCATTATTGATGATACTAATCGTGTGTTTACCTCAAAAAATATCAAAATCAGTTAATCTAAACTGATAAAACCCTATGAAAAAGCAATTAAAATACGGGTTCTTCTTCGCGGCACTTGTGGGAAGTATAACCTCTTGCGTTACGGTAAAAGAATACCAAAAAAGCCGAATCAACGATTCTGAAATGGAGCTTTCGGCGCGCAAGTCCGAAAAATTTGAACAAAGTTTTTACCTCTACCGTGAGGGTGCTTCGGGAGCCAATGGCGGCAAAAGCGGCGGTGGCTGTGGCTGCAACTAGTATTTATCCAACCCACTTATTTCATCTGACGTTTCAATGAAAAAAATTATCATTAGTGTAGGGCTGCTTGCGGGGCTACTTCGGGGAGGATATGCTCAAACCGAAAAAGACAGCTACGAAAAGCGTAAACTTAAAATCGACGAAATCAACCTAGTTAGTAGCTACTACGGCCAAGACGGCAACAACTCGGCCGTTACGGGCGGGATTGGCACCGAAAAACTCGGAGACTTTGCAAACTCCATTGATTTAAAACTTTCGTTTATCGACCGTAAAAGTCGCCAACATAGCATCGTGGCCGATTTCAACATCGACCATTATACCTCTGCCTCTTCCGACAATATCGACCCTTTAACGGTTTCTTCGGCATCGCGCAGTGATACCCACATTTATCCGTCGCTGTCGTGGAGCATGAAAAACGATGCCACTCATACTACGCGAGGTATTAGTTATTCGTACTCCACCGAATACGACTACCAATCGCACGGAATAAACCTTAGCTTTTCTAAATCTTCTAAAGACAACAACCGTGAGTTTAACCTCAAAGCAGGAGCCTTCTTTGATACTTGGACAGCCATTCTTCCTTCTGAGTTGCGGCCTTCGGGTTATGGTTCTGCGGCAGAAAGAGACCGTGATCCAGTAGCTTATAAACCACGAAATTCGTACAATTTAGCCGTGTCGCTCTCGCAGGTTATCAACAAACGCTTGCAAGTATTATTTACCATAGAGCCTGCCTTTCAGCAAGGCCTCCTTAGTACACCTTACCACCGAGTTTATTTTACCAACGGCTCACACACGGTAGAAAAGCTCCCTGGCAGCCGTTTTAAACTTCCCGTGGGAGCGCGTATCAGTTACTTTGCAGGCGACCGCCTCATTCTGCGTGGATTTTACCGATTCTATAACGACGACTGGGGTATGACCGCTCATACTGTCAACATTGAGGCATCGTACAAAGTGAGTCCGTTTTTCTCGGTCAGTCCGTTTTATCGGTTCAGCAACCAAACAGCCGTGCGTTACTTCAAGCCATACGCCCAACATAGCACGACCACAGCGTACTATACCAGCGATTATGACATATCGGGTTTCACAAGCCACTTTGTAGGTGCAGGGATTCGCCTAGCGCCTCCAGGAGGGATGTTTAGCATCAAGCATTGGAACACGATTGAGCTGCGCTATGGACACTATATGCGAAGTACAGGCATGGTAGGCAACAGTATCACGCTGGCCATGAAATTGAAATAAATGCAGGTTGCTATTCCCATACCTTATTGCCCCCGACGTGCGCGCGCCGGGGCTTTTTGTTTTAAGGCTTAAAATTACCAATGGTTAATTTTGAGCTGTTGAAAAAAAGTCACTTCGTCTAATTCTCGTATTTGTCCAGGTTGTAGGTCGCCCAAGCTCAGGTCTTCAATAGCAACCCTAATAAGTCGCTGGCAACGGTGATTAATAGCGGTCACCATTTTACGTATTTGGCGAAACTTTCCTTCGGTCATCGTAATGCGAAGCCAAGTATGAGGAATTCGTTCATCAAATTCGTAACCACTTTGAAATAAATCAGTCGGTTTTTCTACTATTTCTACTTCGCAGGGGGCAGTAACATACGCTTCTTCGGCACCCCGTATCCTAATCGACACTCCCTCGCGAAGACGTTGTAAGCTTTTGGGGCTCACTACTTTATACACCTGTACCAAATAGCTACGCTTGTGCATTGTTTCGCCTTGAAAAAGTAACCTAGTCACTTTTTTATTGGTAGTCAACAACAATAACCCTTCCGAAATCCCATCCAACCGCCCAATGGGGTGTGTTCCTTCGGGAAAATCAAACGCCAGCTCATCTAGCTTCCGAGCATCAGCAGGCCCGATAAACTGCGACAGCATATTATAGGGCTTATTGAGCACAAAGTACCGATGCGAAGAGGTCGTCATCTGTTATAGACTTGTTAAAAAGGCCATTGTATCTACGCCGTCGGCATAGTCAAAAAGCGTGGGTGCTTGGGCTTGACCTAGCGACAAGCTATTAGGAAACCAGCCATTTTGAGAAACAATGCACTGAATTTTTTCGGATTGAGTGGCAAGTTTGGCGGTCAGTTCTTCTGTTGAAGCATACGTTTCATAAAACAATACAGAAATCGGTGAAACTAACGCTTCTGATTGACGCATCATCAAAAATCCGTTATCAAAATGCGGCTCACGATTGACCAAGTACACCGACCTGTTGTACTCATAATTATTAAAGTACTTGTGGTGATTAATATACGTACTTGCTTTATATTCAATGGTCTCGTAAAATGTATCAAACAAGTAACCTTCAGGTACATACACCTTAGAAACATTACGGCAGCCAAGACCAAAATACTGAAGCACGTCTCGCCCCAATGCGTCGAGTTCTTCAGTAGTTTCATGGCCGTTAAGCACGCCTACCGACGTCCGATTGCGCCGAATAATGTGGGGCTTTTTTGAAAAATAATACTCAAAATAACGAGCGGTATTGTCGCTACCCGTAGCAATGTAAGCATCGGCATCATTGAGGCGTTCGGCTACTGTGATACGTTCGGCTAGGGCAGGCTCCAATTCGGTCAGTTTTTGAATCAAAAAGAGCATCAATAGGCGATCGTCCGCACTGAGTTTGGCTAACAAATGGTGCCCACTCAAAAGAACACACAGCATATCATGGAAGCCTACTGCGGGAATGTTACCTGCCATCACTACTCCGATTTTTTGCGGCATCACCTCTTCCGATGCAGGATACTTCTGCAACCACTTTCGAAGGTTATCTTCTTCCAAATAAGCCGAAGCAATGGAACGCAGTGATTCGGCCACAAACTCAGGCGTAAACCAATGATTTTGCGATTGAGCACGGTACGTGATTTCTTCAATGGCGTTTGTTTTGAGTAGTTTTCCTAAGGAAACAAACGGAGCTATACGTTTTTCGAGATTATTCATTGAACTATTTATAGGAAAAGTACAAATAAAATAAGAAATACATTTTTTGTACCCCAACCGAAACTTTAAATAAGTAAATTTGTTTTTTAATTACGAATGCAAATATCCCAAAACTAAACGATACTCTGCAATATGGCTATCATGATTACTGAAGAATGCATCAACTGTGGTGCATGTGAGCCAGAATGTCCGAATACTGCAATATACGAAGGAGGTGTAGAATGGACCTTCGCAGGAGGCACAGGCCTTGAAGAAATCGACTATGGCGACGGCACCATTGTAAGCGCCAAAGTAAAGCAAAAACCTGTTTCAGACGAGTTTTACTATATCGTAACCGATAAGTGCACAGAATGTGTGGGCTTCCATGAAGAACCCCAATGTGCTGCGGTATGTCCTGTAGACTGCTGCGTACCTGATCCAGAAAACGAAGAAGATGAAGAAACACTCCTCGCAAAAAAAGCGTGGATGCACGGCGAATAGTCAGGCAATACATTACATCTCGACACCAATAAAAAGCCGCTCCGTTATAGAAGCGGCTTTTTTGTTCCAAAGGCTTGACTGTTTGCTTATCGCTTAGTCTTTGTGGTCGATGTTTTCAAGAATTTTAAGGGCTTCTTTTTCGGCTTCTGCGTCTTTGTCGTCAAACGTAATCACGATAAAGAAATTGGTACGGCTCTGCAAATCTACCACCCCTGCTAGCATCACTCGGTCGCCGTCCTTAAATCCTTCTACATAATACCCCGCAAAGTCGCCGTTTTTAAACGATTCTTCTTCGTCCACTTCTTGTAATTTGAGTTCTTTGGCAAGCTCAACCGTCGCTTCATCCATCTCATCGACGGTCAATTTCTTTTGGTTCCAGATGTACATGTACAGCTCCATGCCATCTCCTTCCATTTCAAATTCGTTACTAGTATTTTTTACAATTTTAAAATCGCGTGGAACGGTGATTTCGATGTTGTATTGTTCCCAATAATAGGTCTTATCAACCGCCGTCGTAAAGGCAAAAAAAGAGCAGATAACTGCTAAAGGCAGCAACATTCGTAGCATGTTTTTCATACAGGTAAATTAGCTGGGGTTAATTTAAAAATAGAGAAAGCTCAAGCCGTACATTTGGACAAACGAATATATATATATTCTAATTACTAACCAAACCCCAGCATCCAAGTCTCCAAAGGTATATTTGATGCTTTGTATTATTTCTCACCAAAATCGTTGCCGCTTTCCCCATTTAAAGCCTTCAAACCAGCCAACACATACCAAGCCTATCAAAGTAGCCAAACCCATCTGTGGCAATGACAACGGAACAAGCTTAAAAAAATCAGCTAAGACAGGAATATACATCAAGCTTACCAACAGTACTATAGTTACCCCAATCACTCCCAATAATAAATTATTTTTGTACTTAAAGCTCTCAACTACCGACGCATAAAAAGAGCGATTGGCCAGTGTCAGAAAAATATTCGCTACCACCAGTGTAGCAAACACCATCGTTCGGGTAAGGTTTTCGGAATACCCCTGCTGGACAGCGTATTGGTACGCAAACAACGTTCCTACCGTAATCATTAACCCCTGAACAATGCTAATTGACAACTCACGTAGATTCAGAAAGGTAGTTGTCAACGGGCGCGGTGGCTGGTGCATACTGCGTTTTTCGAGTGGTTCATTTTCATAGACAATCGAGCAAGTCGGCCCCATAATTAGTTCCAAAAAGATAACGTGAACGGGCGTAAAAATGGCAGGATATACCCACCCTAACACCAACGGCAGCGCTACCGTCAGAATAATGGGAATGTGAATGGAAATAATGTATTGAATGGCTTTTTTGAGGTTATTATAGATTTTTCGCCCTGCCGCCACAGCCTCCACCATTTTACCAAAATCATCATCTACCAAAATCAGCGAAGAGACTTGTTTGGCAATTTCGGAGCCTCGTTTTCCCATCGCAATCCCAATGTGAGCAGCTTTGAGCGCAGGGCCATCGTTGACACCATCGCCCGTCATTCCCACAATCTGTTGTTGGGCTTTTAATGTATTGATAATCTTCAACTTGGCTTCTGGAAACATGCGAGTAAAGATTGTTGTTTTCGCAATTTCCTCCTCCGCTTCTTCGGGAGAAAGACGCAGCAGTTCCTCCCCCGTCAATGGTGGAGTAATACTTCTAAAATGCGCCTGTTTGGCGATGGCCTCCGTCGTGAGGGAATTGTCGCCCGTAATAATTTTCAGTTGAATGCCCGCGTCGTAGAACTGCTTGAATACCCTAGCGATGTTGGGTTTCGGTGGGTCATAAAAACCAACTAACCCCAAAAACTCAAACGTCAACTTTTGTTGTTTTTCGGGAAACGTTTTTCCTTCAAACAACGCCACTCCTACCCCTAGCATCCGAAGCCCGTCGGCAGCAAAAACAGCCACTTGACGGTGTACTTTTTCTTTCTCTTCATCGCTCAACGTAGAATGATGAAGAAGCGCTTCGGGCGCTCCTTTGCAAGCAATAATTCGTTTTCCAGACTGATTTTCAAAGACGTGGGTCATCATCGGCGGCTTTCCCGAAAGTGGATATTCGTGCACGAGTCGAAACTCCGCACGCTCGTCTTTCTCCGTCGATTGGCGATAAGCTTCGTGCAAGGCTTTTTCCATAGGGTCAAAGGGTGCAGGCTCACTTGCCCACATCGCTACTTCAATCAGTCGGCGAGCAGGTGCATTTTGCCATTCACTTTCCCCGAAAACAGCTTCATTTTCATTGACATACAAACAGCGCAAAGCCATTTTATTTTCGGTAATGGTACCCGTTTTATCCGTACAAATTATCGTCGCTGAACCCAATGCTTCCACCGTTTGGGTCTGTTTGACGATAATTCCTTGTTTCATCAAACGCCAAGCGCCAAGCGCCATAAACGTAGCAAAAGCCACAGGAATTTCTTCGGGTAGCACCGACATCGCAATCGTTAAGCCTTTGAGTAAACTTCCTAAAATATCGCGTGATTGAACGTAGTTAATGCCCCAAATCAATAAAAAAATAACCGCCCCAACCGCTGCCATTCGTTTTACAAATTGGTCGATTTGAAGTTGTAAAGGCGTTTTTTCGGTTTCAATCGTCGCCAATGAAGTGCCAATTTTTCCCAAACGCGTATGCTGTCCTACCGCCGTTGTTTCAAACACTCCTTGCCCCGACTGCACCAATGCACCCTGAAACACCTGATTGTTTTCGGCAGTTTGAAGTTCTTTGTGAACCGCAAACGCCTCGCCCGTCAAAATAGATTCATTGACCGAAAAGTCGTGGATTTGGAGTAATTTCCCATCGGCAGGAATAAGCTCCCCTTCCGACACCACCACCACATCGCCCACCACAATCTCCGCCGAGGGGAGTTCGACGACCTCGTTATTTCGGATAACCGTCGCAGAGGCCTGGGTATATGATTTGAGGGCTTCAAGGGCTTTTTTACTGCGTGAATCTTGGTAAAACGAGATAGCCGACACTACCAAAATCGCCCCCAACATAAAAAAACCTTCAGCCGACTCATTGAGCGAAAAATAGATAACGGTACAAGCTACCAATAAAATAAACATCGGTTCGGTAACGGTCTCTTTAAGGGCTTCCCACCAAGCGCTATTGGCAGCATCTTGAGGGGCATTCGTGCCATTTTCCCGCCGCGATTGCTCAACTTGGGCATCGGTGAGTCCTTGAAATGGATAGGGATGTGTGGACATAAAAAAAACGATTCGTGATTTCTTTTTGTGCTTGAAAGAGGAATTGATAAGTTTGCCAAAACTACAAAATATGCGGGATTTCGCAGCTGATTTCATCCACAAACTCCTTTTAACAACCCTTATGAAATACGTAATTTTACTTTTCTGCTTGCCTTTGTCTCTTTGGGCGCAACGTTTTACAAAAGCCGAAATCGCTCGGTATGAACAACAGGCTAAACGCGTGACCATCGTTCGCGATAACTGGGGAATTCCGCACATTTACGGAAAAACCGACGCCGATGCGGTATTTGGACTGCTCTACGCCCAATGCGAGGACGATTTTAAGCGGGTAGAAATAAACTACATCGAAAAACTAGGCCGAACGGCGGAGCTTAAAGGCGAATCGGCGCTGTACAACGACCTCCAAATCAAGCTATTGATAGATACAGCAGATGCTATTTCGGACTACAAAAAAGCCGAGCCGTGGCTCAAGAAATTACTTCAAGCTTATGCTGACGGAATCAATTATTATTTGTACAAACACCCTCAAACCAAGCCTGCTTTGCTCCAGCGTTTTGAGCCTTGGTACCAGCTACTTTGGACCGACGGCAGCATTGGCGCCATCAGTACGGCTGATTTGAGCGTAGCAGAATTGAAAAATTTTTACTCGGGTGAGGTTACGGCAGCCATCGCTCCCCCCAAAGACCCTGAACACCAAACAGGCTCAAATGGCTTTGCGTTTGGCCCCTCTATCACGGCGTCTGGTAACGCCATTTTGTACATCAACCCCCACGTAACGTTTTATTTTCGCCCTGAAGTACAGGTCGTGAGCGACGAGGGACTTCATGCCTACGGCGCCGTTACTTGGGGGCAGTTCTTTGTCTATCAAGGATTTAATAAGTATTGCGGCTGGATGCACACGTCTTGCAATGTGGATGTAGCTGATATTTACGCCGAGAAGGTAACCAAAAAAGGCGACACGTTTTTTTACGAATACAACCAGCAACTTAAGCCCATCACGGAAAAGAAAATAACGCTCAAGTACCTAGAAAACAACATTATCAAAACAAAAACCTTCACTACGTACTTTACTCACCACGGCCCCATTATGGCTAAAAGAGAAGGAAAATGGGTGAGTTTGCGCTCATTTAACCGCTCCATGACTAGCCTTGTACAAAGTTGGCAACGCACCAAAGCCAAGGGGTTTGATGAGTACAAAAAAACAATGGAGTTGAAGGGAAATACTTCCAACAATACCGTTTTTGCCGACAACAAAGGCAACATCGCCTACTGGCACGGCAACTACATACCTATCCGCGACAAATCGTTGAATTGGGCTAAACTCATGGACGGCACCACCCCCAATACCGAATGGAAGGGATTGCACCCCGTAGACGAAACCGTACACATTTACAACCCCAGCAACGGCTGGATTCAAAACTGTAACTCTACGCCTTTCACCGTTTCAGGCGCAGCAAGTCCTAAACGCGAAAATTACCCACCGTACATGGCCCCCGATGGGGAGAATTTTAGAGGAGTCAACGCCGTTCGAGTATTAAGCAATCAAAAAGGGTACACCCTCGATAAAGTCATTGAGGCAGGCTACAACACTTATTTGTCGGCCTTTGAGGTCTTAGTCCCTGCATTGGTAGCATCATTTGAGAAAAATGTAAAACCTAGCGATTCGCTGTACACATCGCTGGCCGAAGCGGTACAATTGTTAAAAAAATGGGACTACCACGTCGCTGAAAACTCAGTAGCGACCACCGTGGCCATCGAATGGGCACAAAAACTTACCCCAACTATTACGCGTTTGTACATTGACCAAGGCGAACGCGACCAAGTAGAAAACACCAAACTTTTTGCCGCCAACGCGACCTTAGCTCAGCTTACTACTCCCCTACTCGCTACGTTGGCCGAATTGAAAACAAAGTTTGGAAAATGGCAAATGCCGTGGGGCGAAGTCAATCGTTTTCAGCGCCTTACCAACGACCTACAAACCAAACACGACGACGCCCAACCTAGCTATCCTGTCAAATATGGATCGGCATTGTGGGGAATGTTGCCATCTTACAACAGCCGCCCCTACCCTGGCACCAACAAACGCTACGGCGTAAGTGGCAATAGTTTTATTTGTGCCGTTGAGTTTGGACCTCGCATCAAAGCGAAATCACTTTTGGCAGGAGGCAACAGCGGCGACCCCGCGTCTAAGCATTTCAGCGACCAAGCCGAAATGTACACTCAAGGTAAGTTTAAAGAGGTGTTATTTTACAAAGAAGACGTACTCAAACACGCCGAACGAACGTATCACCCTGGGCAGTAGAAAGTAAATTGGCAAAGGGCACTTGTGAAAGGGGTTTTTCAAAACCCCACATCATTCATCATTCGTAAACTATGGAAGGTTTAAATCCCCATTTACTTCGAGATTTAGTAGAAATAAAAATGCCTTTTGGAAAGTACAAAGGGATGATACTCTGTGACTTGCCAGAGCCTTATTTGGTGTGGTTTCATGCCAAGGGGTTTCCTGCGGGGAAGCTAGGAATGTTACTTTCAACCCTCTACGAAATCAAAATTAATGGTTTGGAGTACTTGTTAAAGCCATTGAAGAACGGAGGAAGATAAAAAGACCTCCCGATAGTTTTGACACGTTCGGGAGGTCTTTTAAGCAATTACCTCATAAATCATCAGCGGGTTAGCTTTATTTTTGAGCGTCACTTCGCCAATAGATTTACATTGGAATGATTCTTTGATTGTATCGTACGCACTTTGGCCAATCACGATTTGTCCTGGCTTGGCCGCCGACTGAAAGCGCTGAGCAACGTTTACGGTATCGCCAATGACTGTATAATCCAAACGGCGTAACGAAACCGAGCCAATGTTACCCGAAATCATCTCTCCAGAATTGATGCCAATCGCCACACGCGGCATGTAGGTGCTGTGGTTCAAGAGATTTTCTTCAATTGACTCAATTTGAGTCCGAACCGCCAACGCCGCTTCAACGGCATGGTCTAGGTGGTATTCCCCCCGAAAAACAGCCATCACGGCATCTCCCATAAACTTATCGACGTGCCCCCCTTGCGCAATGATTTCTTTCACCATCACATCAAAATATTTGTTGATAAGCTTCACTACGGTATCGGCATCTACGTTTTCAGTAATAGCCGTAAACCCACAAATATCCATAAATACGACCGTAGCTTCCACTAATTCATTGGCCATAAGCGATGACTCAAACTCCTGACGATTCATAAAATTCAGGACGTTTTCATCGACGTACATTCGCAGGATATTGTTCTCCTTGATGGCTTGTAAAGTTTCGCGCAAGTGTTGAACATGTTGAAGTGTTTTTTCAACGGTAACTTCCAAATCGTCAAAATTGACAGGTTTACACACAAAGTCAAACGCCCCTCGATTCATGGCCGTACGAATATTATCCATATCGCTGTAAGCTGATACCATCACTACCTTAATAAGCGGACTCAACTCATTCACTTTGGTCAGCAACGTCAATCCATCCATCACAGGCATATTAATATCACTCAATACCAAGTCAATATTCGCCTCTTTCTGAATTACTTCTATAGCCTCGGCACCATTGGGGGCAAAATGAAACTCGTAGGAACCTTCACGAATTTTTCTTCTAAACTTCTGTTTAATAAGCAATTCCAAATCGCTTTCATCATCTACGACGAGCATTTTAGCTTTTGTCATAACGATTCAAAGAGTTTTTGTTTCAGACTAGTAAAATCAATGGGTTTATTCAAAAAATCATCCGCCCCAAACTTCTTAGCTTGGTTGTAGTTTTCTTCATCGTTGTAAGCAGTAATCATCATGATGGTAGGGGGAGAGGTAGGATGAGTACTTCTAATCCGCTTTAAAAGCTCAATACCACTCATACCTGGCATATTAATATCGGATAAAATAAGCACCACTTCCGATAGATGATCTCCAAGAAATGCGAGTGCTTCTTCTCCCGAGTAGGCAAAATTAAAGTTCAATTCTCCGCTTCGGATTTCGCGTCGAAAGCGTTGTTCAAACAGAGTTTTTATATCGTGTTCGTCGTCAACAACTAGAATTTTCATGGTGTTACAGCAGGTTTTACAGGTGTAATAATACAAAAAATGTTGGAAACTAAAGTAGAAAGCCAGTAGTTAAAGAATAGAACATTATATTGTCGCTATTCATCAAATCGACAACATCGTAGTAAAAGCCCGTTCTAGGCAAAAAGAAGGTATCTTTGAGAATATTCAAAAAAGAACGAACTTTAACAAAGTTTCTAATCGGTTTTTACCTATGCCATATAGTCAATTTACCTTGTTGGGAGCAAAAAAATCATTCTCTCTTCACAACACTTCGCAAATACTGTTTCCTGACGTCGCACCTGTAAGTCCAAGCGAATGGTTAACCGAAACCTTACGAAAAACTATTTCGGTAGCTTATGTAAGTGAAAAGGCTCGTTCGGAAGCTACCGAACACCCTTATCTTTCTAACTGATATAATTAAAAAACGATGAATAATTTTCAATACCATAATCCCGTGCGCATCCTGTTCGGAAAAGGACAAATAACGCAACTTCCCAAGCAAATTCCCGCCCAAGCCAAAATAATGCTCACCTACGGCGGAGGAAGTATCTTCAAAAACGGCGTGTACGACCAAGTAAAAGCGGCCCTAAGTAGCTACACAGTGGTAGAATTTGGCGGTATCGAGGCCAATCCAACCTACGAAACCCTCATGAAAGGGGTGGAAATAGCGCGCCAAGAAGGAATTGATTTTTTGCTTTCTGTAGGCGGAGGGTCAGTACTGGACGGCACCAAATTTATGGCCGCTGCCATTCCTTTTGAAGGCCCCGATGCGTGGCAAATTGTGGCCAACCGTGCCAAATTTACCAAGGCAATTCCGATTGGAGCTGTGCTGACATTGCCCGCAACAGGTTCAGAAATGAACTATTACGCGGTTATCAGTCGCCAAGAAACGCAGGAGAAAAAAGGCATGGGCAACCCGCTCGTTTATCCGCAGTTTTCAATCCTCGACCCCGAAACCACATTTTCGCTCCCACTTCGCCAAATTGCCAACGGCATTGCCGATGCGTTTACGCACGTTATGGAACAATACATGACCTACCCCGTACGCGCCGAAATGCAAGACCGAATGGCCGAAGCTGTGTTACTCACGCTCATCGACGAAGGCCCTAAAATGTTGGCAAACCCCACCGATTACGATTCGGCAGCCAACATCATGTGGGCAGCCACGATGGCCCTCAATGGCTTGCTAGCCGCAGGGGTTCCTACCGACTGGGCCACGCACCAAATTGGCCACGAACTCACGGCCTTACATGGAATCGATCATGCGCGTACGTTGGCGGTAGTGTTACCTCATTTATTAGAAATCAAGAAAGAAACCAAACGCGAGAAACTGCTCCAGTACGGGCGTCGGGTGTGGCAATTGATCGGCACGGACGACGAAATAGTGACGGGTGCTATTCAAAAGACGGCAGATTTTTACGAATCACTAGGTATTCCTACCAAAGCCAGTGCCTATGCTATTCCAGCTAGTACCGTCACCGAAGTGGTACAGCGTTTTGAAGCACGCGGGATGAATTTTGGTGAGCTAGCCGACATCACCCCACAGGTAGTGGGCCAAATTTTGGAGCTTAGTTTGGCCTAGCTTGCCTTATTAACTTTCGCAAATTCCGTAAGAAAATCCATTTGTCGGCGGCGCGAAACGACCTCCACCTCACCATTAGACAAGTGTATTTCTAACGAAAAGTCATTTTTGGAATAATACGAAATTTGGCTTAAATTAACAACGCTTCCCCGACTGACCCTAAAAAATTGTTCGCTCGCCGCAAGTCGTTGGGCGACAATTTTTAGGGTACGTGAAAACAGAAACTTTTTACCGTTGATGTGGATAATTTCTGTGTAATTCTGTACACTTCGTAAGGCAACAATTTCATCGGAAGTAATCCATAACTTATTGGCATGAATAGGAATGAGTAAACCGTGGATCATAATTCAGGTGGAGATTTAGTACTCTTACAATTTCCTAAATCTTTGGCATACTTTACAGCACGACTTTGCCAATAGCGCTTTTTTCTTTGTGGATACAGGGGTTTATTTTGTGGAGAGGGGATTGTCGTTTATTAATGATCTTAATCTATCATTTCCCTGTCATCTGATACACATTCACAGTACCTCCCGTTTTCACATTAGCGGTAGTACGGGTCAAAGTCATGGAAGTATCGGTAAAATCACTAATCGTAAACGCTATCGTACCGATTGTACCCGTGGGTTGTGGCGTTAAATTTTTCAAAACGAGTTTGGTATCTCCCTGCAACTCCCACTGCCCTGTGAAACGCATACCGTCAAAATCGGTAAAAACTACCGTTCCACTTGATTGAAATTCTATCCTAAAATTGGTGTAACCAGAGCGGATATTGTTTGTCCCACCTTGTGTAAAAACAACATTGTTACCTTCCTTAACAGATGAAACCGTCCAACTTTTGACAATTCGCTCCGATAGTGGCGTTACTTTGGATTTGCAGCCAACTACCACAAAGACGATCATTAGTAAAAACAAAGTGCTTTCATTTGGGTTTAGATATTTCTGTTTCGATATGAGTCTTTATTTTGATAACCACGGCAATTTATTCCCTTACGAAAAAAGTAAACTTAGAATCAGTGACTTTGGGGTCTCATTTATACATAATACTAATTTTAAATTTTGATTGCGTATTTATATTTTTGTTTTATGGACTACGCACCAGCAATATCAGAAAGCCCCGACACATTAAAAGAGTTGATGGGCAAACAAAAACTAACGATTCATCGGGATCGCTTGCAGTATCTCTATGCTCTGAAGACGCAAGAAGTAAAATCTCAAAAGTCAGCAGGAGCATTAATAGGTCTGAAAGAACGTCAGAGCCAAAATTTATGGCAATTATACAGACAAGGAGGTCTTACCCTTCTTCTGGATTTGAGTCGTCAAACCTATTTCGGCAAACTCAGTAGTGTTCAAATGAGTCTTTTACGAACTTATTTAAAGACTGACCAAGCCAATAGTTTAGCCGATATTCAAGAGTGGCTTGAAAATAACCTGCAAGTAACTTACACCCTTGGTGGTATCAGTTTACTGTGCAAAAGGCTCAAAATCAAACTAAAAACTGGTCGTCCTAGCAATGTCCGTCAAGACAAAGAAGGCATGGAAGCTTTTAAAAAAACTTCCATGAACTGACCAGTGATTATAAACAAGCCGTGTTTTTTGAGGACGAAATGCGATTGGGCACTCGTACCGAAAACAAACGAAAATGGAGACCACAAGGGCATCGGCCGCAGGCTCCCGTGAAAATAGGTTATGAGTTTTCATATCTTTATTTAGCCCTCAAGCCATATACGGGAGAGGTTTTTGCGATGATTTTGCCTTACATGAACATGGAATGTTTTGCCATATTTATCAAAGAATTTAATCAATGCCTTAACCGAACTACTTTGTTGATTGCTGACAGAGCAACAACCCATCAAAGCAAAGTAACAAAAGATACTTTAGTAGTTTTACAACACTTACCTACGGCCTGTCCCGAGTTGAACCCTGTTGAAAGGTTTTTTCAAGAGATGAGAAAAGAAATTGCTAACCAAGTTTTTGACACTATACAACAAGCACAAGAGCGTGTCTGTGAGGCCCTAATGAAGCTTGCTGACAACTTAGAAAATGTAATTAAACTTACTAAATACCCTTACATCAAAATACGCAATTAATCTTTAAAATTAGTATTAGGAATTAAGAGCAGACGTTACCTAATTCGTTATTCCTAATTCTTAATTAAAAATCACTTTTTCAAATTCCGTTTCTCTACCCCTTCAAAAGTCATTTTCACATCTTT
>JALQYJ010000142.1 GCA_023254175.1 Runella sp.
GTTCATTAACAGGTTTCTTTATGCAAAACTCAAATGGAGACTGGACTAAAGTTGGAGAGTTTGAGTATGAAATGTTTGTGGGAGTAGGTGCTGCACGGGTACGCGACCTATTCAAACAAGCCAAAGAAAAAGCCCCTTGTATCATCTTTATTGATGAAATCGACGCCGTAGGTCGCTCACGTGGCCGTGGTGGTATGCCAGGTGCTAACGACGAACGCGAAAATACACTCAACTCACTTTTAGTGGAGATGGATGGTTTTGCTACTGATTCGGGTATCATCATCATGGCAGCGACCAACCGTCCCGACGTACTCGATTCTGCGCTTCTTCGCCCAGGTCGTTTCGACCGACAGATTTCAGTGGACAAACCCGATATTGTAGGTCGTGAAGCCATCTTTAAGGTACATTTGAAGCCTATTAAACTATCACCTGACGTTGACCCTAAAAAATTGGCTACTCAAACACCAGGCTTTGCTGGAGCAGAAATTGCCAATGTATGTAATGAAGCTGCCCTCATTGCTGCTCGCCGCGACCGTGAAGAAGTAACTATGCAAGACTTCCAAGATGCCATGGACCGCGTGATTGGTGGTTTGGAGAAGAAAAACAAAATTATCTCGCCCGATGAGAAGAAAATTGTGGCCTACCACGAAGCAGGTCACGCTGTCGCAGGGTGGTTCTTAGAACATGCTGATCCATTGGTAAAAGTAACGATTGTGCCACGTGGTATGACGGCTTTGGGCTACGCTCAGTATCTACCTCGTGAGCAGTATTTGTACCGTTCGGAGCAGTTATTAGATGAAATGTGCATGACTCTTGGAGGCCGCGCTGCCGAAGATGTAGTGTTTGGAAAAGTATCAACAGGTGCTCTTAGCGACCTTGAGCGCGTCACCAAACTTGCTCACAGCATGGTGACTATCTACGGTCTAAATGATAAGATTGGTAATATGTCGTACTATGACTCTAAACAATCGGAGTACTCGTTCAACAAGCCTTATTCAGAAGAGACAGCCCGAATGATTGACGAAGAGGTTCGTAAAATCATTGAAGAAGCCTATAACCGTTGTAAAGCGCTTCTTACCGACCACCATGCTGCCCTAGAAATCATTGCACAAGAATTGCTAGAAAAAGAAATTTTATTCCAAAGCGACCTTGAGCGTTTGATTGGTAAGCGTCCTTTCGAGAGAGAAACGGTTTATCAAGAGTTCATGAATAGCAAAGTAAAGGAAGAAAATTCGACAGAAGATAACGCCTAAAAAGGCGATTGACTAAGATAAAAAAGGTTAGAGTGACAGGGAGTCTGTTCTCTAACCTTTTTTATCTTATAACCTCTTTTCAAACCTTTGGATTCTTCAAATCTATTATAACCAATCAATATGCTTTACGTTTTACATGCTTACGACTATACCGACGAAAAAGCACTTGAGCGCCGTATGTCGGTGCGAGAACGTCATTTAGAAGGTGCTAAAATTTTAAAAGCAGAGGGCCATTTCGTGCTAGGCGGTGCTTTGCTTTCCTCCGAAGGAAAAATGATGGGTTCAATGATGGTCGTCGATTTTGAAACCGAAACTCAGCTCAATGAATGGCTACACAAAGACCCCTACGTCACGGGTAAGGTCTGGGAAAAAATAGACATCAAACCCTTCAAAAAGGCAGATTTTTAGAAACAGACAAAGGCACTGCGCCGTAGCGTAGTGCCTCATATCTATATCTTCGAAGAGGGAATATCGACTTAGATAACTTCGTTTTCGCGCATTTTCTGCACGTAAGTCGCATGAATCACTTGCTGACGACGCTTCACCGACTTTTTCTCAAAAGCTGAACGTGAACGCAGCTCTTTCAAAACGCCAGTTTTTTCAAATTTCTTTTTGAAACGCTTAAGTGCCTTGTCAATTGATTCGTTTTCTTTAACTTGTACGAGCAACATATTTGTTATTGTTTTTGTCTCTTTTTATAAATGGAGTGCAAAAATAGCTGTCTCCTTTTAAAAAATCAATTTTCTTTGCACTTTTTCTTTCAACTTATTCATCGCATTTTTTAGCGAAAATTTATTAAGGCATGAAATACGCCATTATTGACCTCGGGAGCAATACCTTCCACCTCTTGATTGTTGAAAAACAAGGAGATACTCTCCATCAACTCTTTAAAGAACAACTTCCTACCAAAATTGCTAAAGCAGGCATTAACCAAGGCTTTATTACCAATGAAGCTACAGAACGGGCCTTGAGCGTACTCAGGATTTTTCGCCAGCACATCGACCAGCACGAAGTATTAGCCCAAAACATAAAAGCATTAGGAACGAGTGCTATTCGAAATGCAGCCAATGGACATGAGTTTTGTCAAACTATCTTACAAGAAACTGGCATCACTATCGAAGTCATCAGCGGAACACGCGAAGCCGAGCTCATTTACGAAGGAGTACGGCAGGGAATCGACCTTGGCGAGGCTCCGTCGCTACTGATGGACATTGGAGGTGGAAGCGTTGAATTTATTATTGGCAATGCTTCTCGGATTTTTTGGAAACAAAGTTTTGAAATCGGAGGGCAACGTTTATTAGAGAAATTCGTACAGACTGAACCCATTTCTTCTGGGGCTATTCAACGGATGCACTCCTATTTTCAAGAGCAACTATTGCCTCTTGTCAACGCCGCACATCAGTATGCGCCGCAGGTCTTAGTGGGTTCATCGGGGTCTTTTGATACCCTTGTTGACATGGATTTTATGCACCGATTAGGACAGCTCCCTTCCACCACTCAAACTAGCTTTGAATTGTCTCTTACTGAATTTTACCGTGCTTATGACCTACTCACCACCCTTACCCGCGAAGAGCGCATGGCTATTCCAGGTATGATTGAGCTTCGGGTGGAGATGATTGTGCCCGGAGTAGTACTGATTGCACATGTGCTGAATAGCCTACAAATCAAGCAAATTCGTAGCACGACCTATGCGCTCAAAGAAGGAGTTATGCAATGGGCCGTGGGGTAATTTATCATTGCTTCATCTACACTACCCACTTTAGTATAACATTTTTTCCCCGCAGAAACCCATTGAATAGTAAAACGCAGAGTTCCGCAGAACAATGTCTGTGAAAATCTGCGTTTTTAAATCTGCGAACATCATTTTTGACAATCAATACCTACTCGCAAAATAATGTTTTACCTTTTTTTCATAATTTTATGCAGAACATCTGCAAGAATCAAATAATTAATGCGATTCGCGGCTTACTTCGCTGCCCGATTTACCTACGAGAAAGTCAAAATCACAGCCTTCGTGCGACTGCGTCACGTGTTCAATGTATAGTTTGTTATGGCCACGATTGTACCCCAGATCAATCGGCTTCCATTCGGCGCGACGGCGAGCGATTTCCTCGTCAGATACGTACCAATGGATGTAGCGCTCATGGATGTCGATTTCAATTAAGTCACCGTCTTTGACGAGAGCTAAATTACCGCCAATGGCACTTTCGGGCGACGCGTGCAGCAACACCGTGCCATAGGCCGTTCCACTCATGCGCGCATCCGAAATCCGCACCATGTCTGAAAACCCTTTGTCCAAAATCTTTTTCGGCAAGGCCATATTTCCAACTTCAGGCATCCCTGGGTAGCCTTTCGGCCCTACGTTTTTGAGTACCATCACGCAGGTTTCATCAATGTCCAGCTCAGGATCATCGATGCGGGCGTGGTAATCTTCAATCGTTTCAAATACCACCGCACGCCCTGTGTGTTTCATCAAATGAGCCGACGCCGCCGAAGGCTTAATCACGGCTCCGTTTTCACACAAATTGCCTTTGATAACTGCTATTCCACCTTCTTCCAAAATCGGCTCAACGCGTGAAGCAATCACATCGGGATTCCAGTTTCTAGCATTTTCTGAGTTTGCTATCAACGATTTACCATTGACCGTAATCACGTCTTTGTGCAAAAACTCTTTTATTTCATTGATAACCACCTGCAAACCACCCGCATAGAAATAATCTTCCATCAAGTATTTACCCGAAGGCATCACATTAAGTAAAAACGGCATTCGTGAGCCTACACGGTCGAAATCATCTAGTGTCAAATCAACCCCCATCCGTCCTGCAATGGCTAATAAGTGCAAGACAAAGTTGGTAGAGCCTCCCACGGCAGCATTGGCCATAATAGCGTTTTCAAAGGCTTCGCGGGTCAATATTTTTGAGAGTGTCAAGTTCTCTTTCGCCATTTCAACGATACGCATCCCCGTCAAGTGAGCGTTCATTTTTTTGCGAGAATCGGCCGCAGGAATTGCCGATAATCCTGGCAGCGTCAAGCCGAGTGCTTCAGCCATGGTAGCCATTGTAGAAGCTGTTCCCATCGTGGAGCAGTGACCAATACTACGGCTCATGCAACTTTCGGCTTCTTCAAACTCTTCGGGTGTCATTTTGCCCGTTTTTACGTCGTCCGCAAAGCGCCACACGTCCGTTCCCGAGCCAATCGCTTTGCCTTGAAAACGACCTGCCAACATCGGCCCGCCTGGGAGTACAATCGTTGGTAAATCGACACTGGCAGCCCCCATAATAAGCGAAGGGGTGGTTTTGTCGCAACCTGTCAATAATACAATGGCGTCAAACGGGTTGGCACGGATACTTTCTTCGACACTCATACTCGCCAAATTGCGATAAAGCATGGCAGTAGGACGAATCAACGTTTCTCCCAATGACATGACAGGAAACTCCAACGGAAACCCTCCTGCTTCATAGACTCCGTTTTTAACACTTTGTGCCAAGTCACGAAAGTGGGCATTACAGGGGGTTACTTCCGACCACGTATTGCAAATCCCAATGACAGGCTTTCCTTTAAATTGATGCGGCGCGTGACCTTGGTTTTTCATCCAACTACGGTAAATAAAACCGTCTTTACCTTCTTTGCCAAACCAATCTTGGCTGCGTAATTTCTGTTCCATTAAGTATAAAAGTGCAAAGGCACAGTTAGTAGTGACACTGATAAATAGGCAGGTAGGAATCCCTGTTATTTCCCTATAAAAGCACAAAAGGTGCAAAATCTAATAGTTGTAGTTTTGAGACAGAAGATGTATTTTTGAACAAATCAGTTTTACAGTGATATTAACGAACGCGTTGATTTACCCCTATTGAATATTCAACTGCCTCTATCAGTTATCTACAAAAAAGGTCAACTACCAACGAATCCTATTCAGCAACGGCCTAATTTTCACCGCCCATTCGTTTGGTCTTGAACAA
>JALQYJ010000190.1 GCA_023254175.1 Runella sp.
CCTCGAATTCATTTGATACTCCACCCGCAGCTACGGGCGGAACCTTCAAAAGTAGGGCCAACGATTTAGGAAATCTGGGGGGGATGAACTTTCCACCACCCAACCCCTTGGATGAACCTCCGTTTTAAAATATGTCAAAAAGAAAGGTTATGGAGGAGTCCATAACCTTTCTTTTTGACTGCAAACAAACTTCGTATTACCTGCCTTTGGTACCTAAAAAGTAGTGAAAGTAGAATAAGGGTTATTCATGAAACAATTTCAACAAAAGGCTGTTTCCTTTTCCGAGACAGCCTTTTGTCATTTACGGATGTTCGTAGTAACTTTCGCGTCTTGACTCCTAACCAAATGCTCCGAACCTGCTTTATATTAATATATAGTCTACAAATGGTGGTTGCGCAAACGAATTTTGAACAATTCGAATACCTGACCATCACGGAAGGCTTGCCTCACAATGCGGTTTTTTGCCTTACTCAAGACAAGCAGGGGTTTATTTGGGCAGGTACTAAAGATGGTTTGGTCCGGTTTGACGGCTATGAGTGCCGTGTGTTTCGCCAAACGACCAGTGCTACTTCGCACTTTCAAGGAAAAAGTGTACATAGTATTTTAGAAGACTCTAAAGGGAATCTCTGGGTAGGGACACAAACGGAAGGCATCAACGTTCGCGAAGCTCATACGGGAGAGTTTCGAAATCTTAGTAACGATTTACTTTTTAAACCGTTGGCCAAAAAGTGGATTAAGCACTTGTTTGAAGACCGACAAGGACGAATTTGGATTGGGACGATTGGGGCTGGGGTGTGGTGTTACGACGCCCAATCGCAGAAAATGAGGCATTATGATACGTCAAATTCACCGCTGAAATACAATGAAGTTTCCAACATAAGCCAAGATAGTCAAGGGAGAATTTGGATAGCTACTAGTGGTAAAGGTATTTATTACTTCGATGAAAAACGTATTCGTCAGCTCCATTCCAACGGTAAAAGTGATACTGATTTTGAGAGTTTTGGAAAAGTTTTTTTTAATGATAAGCAGGGAAACCTGTGGGTAGGTACGCAGGGCTCGGGTTTGTATAAAGTCACTCTTTCCAACCTCGATATTCGTCAGTACGCCATGCCCGAAGGGCTCTCTTCCAACAACGTAATGGGCATTGCCCAAGCAGCCAACGGTGAACTTCTTTTGGCAACAGATGGGGGAGGTTTAAATGTTTTTAATCCTACGGCGGGTACTTTTTCATCAGTTCAGTACGGGAAAATGCAGGGAAAACTAAACTCAAACGCGTTGTTGAATATTTTCGTAGATTGTGATGCGAACGTTTGGATTGGGACGTTTAATGGGGGTATCAACGTTTACAAAGCCCACAAAACTCGCTTTGAGTCGTTTACGCAAACGGGTAGTAAAAAAGGAGAACTTAGTCATCGCTCGGTGTTGAGTGTGTGCCAAGCTAAAAATGGCCAAATATACATTGGAACCGATGGAGGAGGACTCAATACATTTGACCACCGACTTAAGACTTTCTCCCCCATTGCCAACCAACCTGTTGGGTACGGAAGCGTGGTTAAAACCATTTTTGAAGACTCACGCCAACGGTTGTGGTTGGGGTATTTTGAGAATGGGCTGAGCTGTTTTGAACCTCAAACGCAGCAGTTTAAGCATTTTAGGTTCAACAGAGCCAATCCAACTACCATAGGAGGGAATAACGTATGGGCTATGACGGAAGACCGTGCGGGACAGTTGTGGATTGGGATTTTGGGAGGAGGGCTGGCAAGGTTAGATGACCTAGAACATGGAAAGTTTACGCGTTTCAATTATCGACCCAATGACCCAAATAGCCTTTCAAGTGACGACGTCATGGTGATTTTTGCGGATAAAAATGATCAAATTTGGGTAGGAACCGATACCAAAGGATTAAATCTTTTCGACAAAAAAACGGGTAATTGCCAGTGGTTCCTGCACGACCCTAAAAATCGTTTTAGCTTATCAGCCAACGATATTAGGTGCATTTTTCAAGATTCAAAGGGACGTTTATGGGTGGGTACCGAAAGTGGTGGCCTGAATCTTTGGCTAGGTAATGGCCGTTTTAAACATTTTAGAGAAGAAGATGGCCTAATTTCCAATGCTGTGATGGATATTGTCGAAGACATGGGAGGGTATTTATGGGTAAGTACGTTTCGCGGTGTAAGTCGTTTTCAGGTCGCGGCCAATCAATGGCTCAATTTTGATTTTACCAAAAATTCCTACCTAACTTCCAATCAGTTTAATCAAGCAACGGGACTACGAAGTGCCGACGGGGTTCTCTATTTTGGCGGTATTAACGGGTTGACGTTGATTCGCCCCGAAGAGGTACGCTACCTCAATAAAGCGCCCAAATTGGTACTGACGGATTTTAAACTGTTTAACCAATCTATACCAATGGGTAAGCTGCCAGATGGCCGTATCCTCTTAAATAAGCCATTAGAACACGCCACAGAAGTTCAGTTATCGTACGCCGACAATGTGTTTTCGTTGGAATTTGCCGCCCTTGATTTTACTGACCCACTCAAAAACCAATATATGTTTCAGATGGTTGGTTTTGACCGTGAATGGCGAACCGTCAATAGCGACCAACGACTTGTAACGTACACCAACTTAGAACCCGATACGTACGTTTTTCGAGTAAAGGGAACCAACAATAATGGAGTTTGGAGTCAAGAAAAGATCCTGACGATTACGATTTTGCCTCCTTTTTGGAAAACTTGGTGGTTTAAAATCATCCTTTTTATGGCTATAGTGGTGCTTGCATGGTTGGTATTGAGGGCATACACCTCACGTCGGGAAATGGCATTAAAACAAAAAGTGTTAGAGTCAGACCGTGCAATCTTAACACTTACCAACGAAAACTTGGCGGCCGAACAATCCATTTTACACCTCCAAAATGAAAAATTAGAAACCGAAATTCTGTCAAAAAATACAGAGCTCATGGCTACTGCTGTGCAGATGGCCCACAAAAATGAAATTCTAATCAGCCTTTTAGAACAGTTAGAAGAAATACGAAATGTAGAAGAAACGGAGAAACTCAAACGACTCAAAAGTCTTAAAAAGACGATTGAAACAGAAATAGAAGGTGAACGTAGCTGGGAACAATTCACGATTTATTTTGACGAAGTAAACCAAAACTTTACTTCGGAGCTTCTAAAAAAACATCCGTCCCTTACTCAAAATGACCTTCGAATGTGCGCACTCACTCGTTTAAATATGACGAATAAGGAGTTAGCGGCTATTTTAAATATCTCAGTGACGGGTGTAGAAAAAAGTCGCTATCGACTTAAAAAACGGCTAGACCTAACACCTAAAGATGATCTAGCGATGTATTTAAGAAGCTTCTAAAAGTGTAAAATTGGGTTTTGTAGGCTAAATTTTGCTCTGTCCAGTTAATGTCCAAGTGGTTTTTGGTAACAAAATAAGAAAAAGTTGAATGTTTGCATGCAGTGAGCAAGGCTGTCTCTCATTTAACCTATGAATTTTTATTTTCTTACCTTAACTGTTACTTGTAAAATGAAAAACAATTTACGTCATGTTCTTTATCTCAGTGTCATTTGCATTGGGATGTGTTTTTCAATGGGAAGGGCTTGGGGCCAAGCGCCACCAGGGTACCGATTGATTTGGAGCGATGAGTTTAATGGTGCTACCATCGACCCCTCCAACTGGGGCTTCGATATTGGTGGGTCGGGTTGGGGAAACAACGAATTGCAGTACTACACCAATCGCCCCGAAAACGCCTTTTTGAGCAACGGAAATCTGGTCATTGAAGCCAGAAAAGAAAGTTACGAAGGCAGAAATTACACCTCTGCTCGTCTGTTGACTAAAGGCAAACGTGATTTTCTATTTGGGCGGATTGACATTCGGGCCAAACTACCCAAAGGGCAAGGTATCTGGCCTGCTTTGTGGTCTCTTGGGAAAAATATCGACCAAGTGGGTTGGCCTGCGTGTGGCGAAATGGATATTTTGGAGTTGTTGGGGCACGAACCTAACAAGATGTACAGTACTGTGCACTGGGCTCCTCCAGGAGGGGGGGCAACCAATTTACCTGCTAACTATGTACTGCCATCAGGCGATTTTACGCAGGATTTTCACCTATTCTCCATGGTTTGGGAGAGAGACATTATCAAGTTTTACGTCGATGATATCTTAATAACTACCGTTACCCGAGCCAATATTACTGGAAATTATCCTTTTAATGACCCGTTCTTCCTCATCTTTAATGTTGCTGTGGGTGGTTTTTGGCCAGGAAATCCTGATGCAACTACTACATTTCCTCAACGAATGTACGTAGATTATGTACGGGTATTTCAACAAGAATCAAGCTTGGCAGGGCCAACTTTGGCAGCTCCAACGCCCACCGAACCTGCCTCTCGCGTGATTTCGTTGTTTAGCAATGCTTATACGAATGTTGCGGTAGATACATGGTCGGCACCTTGGGACGTAGCAAATGTCGAAGAGGTATCAGTAGTAGGAAATGCTACTAAAAAATATACGAATCTTACTTTTGCAGGGGTGGAGTTTCATACGCCGGGACCCGTGATTAACGCAACTTCAATGGAGCGCTTTCATGCCGATATTTGGACACCAGATGCCAGTTCGCTTAAACTTAAATTGGTGGATTTTGGAGCCAATGGTGTCTACGGTGGTGGAGACGATACCGAACATGAATTGGCTTTTGCTCCAACGTTGGGCAATTGGTACTCGATAGATGTCCCTCTTAGTAGCTTTACTGGACTAACTTCGCGTGCGCATTTGGCTCAATTAATCATCGTGGGTGATGGTGGAAACAAATCGGTTTGGGTTGACAACGTTTACCTTTACAAATTACCTCCATCTGAGCCAACTGTTGCGGCACCAACCCCGACTCAGGCTGCCGCCAACGTGAAGTCGTTGTACAGCAATGTCTACACCAATCTGCCCGTAGATACTTGGTCAGCACCGTGGGATCAAGCCGACATTGAAGATGTCACGGTGGCAGGAAATGCAACTAAAAAATACTCAAATCTTAATTATGCAGGGATAGAGTTCCATTCGCCAGGACCTGTAGTAGATGCGAGTACGATGGAGCGTTTTCACATGGATGTGTGGACTTCAAATGCAAGTACTGTCAAAGTCAAATTGGTAGATTTTGGGGCAAATGGTGCCTACGGCGGCGGCGATGATACCGAACATGAGTTGTCGTTTACGCCTACGTTGGGAGAATGGCTGTCTATTGATGTTCCATTGACGGATTTTGCCAATATGACATCGCGCTCACATATCGCTCAACTAATTATAGTGGGAGGCGGAGGCAAAACCATTTGGGTAGATAATGTCTATTTTTACCGAACGGGCGCTGTGCCTACCGAGCCTTTGGTAGCGGCTCCCACACCTACGCATTCGTCGTCTAACGTGATTTCGTTGTTTAGTAATGCCTATACCAACGTGGCGGTAGATACTTGGTCAGCAGTGTGGGATGTAGCGGATGTGTCAGATGTAATGGTAGCAGGAAATGCGACTAAAAAATACAGCAACTTGACTTTTGCGGGGGTGGAGTTTCACACGCCAGGCCCAGTGGTGAATGCTACGACAATGGAACGCTTCCATGCAGACGTGTGGACGGCCAATGCGAGTACTTTTAAGGTGAAATTGGTGGATTTTGGCGCGAACGGTACTTTTGGTGGTGGTGATGATACGGAGCATGAATTAACCTTTAATCCGACCTTAAACTCTTGGTTCTCCATTGATGTACCATTGAGTAATTTCACAGGTATGACTTCAAAAGCGCACATAGCTCAGTTGATTTTTGTGGGTGAAGGTGGAGGTAAGACAGTATGGGTAGACAATGTCTATTTTTACCGAAACACAGTCCCTGCCCCAACTGTGAGCCTTTCGCCGATGGGTAACTGCGGTACTCCTGTTGATTTTTCAGGTACTGCCAATTGCGGAAGCTCTACGGTAGTATGGTACAATGCCACTACCAACGAGGCATTGCCTAATTTGCCCGCCAAAACTCCTACAGTGACTACTTCGTACTACGCTCGTTGTAAGTCGGCTGACAATCAACTGAGCGATAAGAGTGAGGTAGTTGTCTTTACGGTGGTGTCGCAAGTGGCTACTCCTACTATTACTGTTTCTCAAGCAATTGTATGTACAGGAACCACCGTGACGGTTTCGGCCAACTGCCCTGCTGGTAGCAAAGCATTCTGGAATACGGGTGTCAATGAAAACAGCCTCCAAGTTGCTTTCAACAACGTAACCCAACAGTCCTTCAAAGCAAAATGTGTATTTGCAGGAGGTTGCGAAAGCGGTGAAAGTAACGCTAAGACCGTCAGATGGAAAGCCTTTGATTTGACATTTATTAATATCGGTCAAAGTAAATCAGCCGTCAAAGCGTCGGATAACCGCAGCGAATGGCAAAGTCAATTCATTACCCCTGACGGTGGCCCTGTGTTAGAAGAAAGTTCACAGCCAAACCCCACTTTGTACTTTGCTGAAAACACAAACAAAACTGCCCCGCGTTTTTGGACGATTCAGGCGGAAGCGTGTGCGTTGGGGACGTCAGGTTCGCTAACGTATGACCTTTTGTCAACTCCTGAGACAGGTATTGTGCGATCGTACAATACACACGAAAATAATGCGCCTTACTTCATGTACGGTAATCGTGATGGTTTTACCGAATTGTATGCCCAAAACCACCCTGCGTATGGTTTTTATGAGGTGAATGGAGCGGGCGCGAATGTTTATGATGATGGATTTCCCAAAGGATTATATAAACTTAGTGTTCGTTATTGGGATCAAAAAGGCGAGGGAAGTATTTATCCTGCCACCCGCAAACCTCAAGGAAATGTACTGGCTTACCAAGAATATTGGTTTCGTATTCAGTCGAAAGACGGAATCGGAGTGGGCGCAGCGAGGGAAGGGACAAATGACAATGGGCCAATGGCAATTGTGCCCTCAATGGAACGTAGGGGGCTGACGATTCTCCCCAATCCTGTCACAAACATTCTCCGCCTTCAAGTGCAAGATAGTAAGGGCAAAGAAGTGAAAGCCACGTTGCTAGATGCATCGGGTCGGAAGGTACTGGGACGTTCGTTTGTTCCTGAAACCAATACCCACCACGAAGAGTTTGAAGTAGGAAGCCTTGTGAGCGGAATGTATTTTTTACAGGTGACAACGCCTGAGAAACAAGCTACTCTGAAAGTAGTAAAAGTAGATTAATAGCAGTTTGCACCAATGACAAGGGGCTGTTTCGTAAGAAACAGCCCCTTTGTTGTTTAGAGAGCCAGAAAATTCGTAATTCTATCCTCGTCATTACTTATACACCTTCTCATAATACTCCGCTGCCATGCGGTCAGAGTTAAAGAAATCACCTACTTCATTCATGCTCGTCAGGACGGTTTTGTACCAGTCTTTGGGACGTTTGTAATAAAGTGGTAAAATCTCATTTTCGAGCATATCTAGCATGTTAGAAATGTCCTCTCCGTCGCGGTTGTGGTCGGATGCTACGGGGACGATAAACGAGTTTTCTCCGTGGCGAGAAAATTCGCACACCCAGCCATCGTAGGTAGAAAAGTTGAGACTGGCGTTCATCGCCGCGGTCATTCCACTGGTACCCGAAGCTTCGCGCGTCACCACGGGCGTGTTGAGCCATACGTCTGAACCCTCTTTGAGTTGCTTCGACAACGCCAATTCGTAGCCCGTTAGCACGGCCATGTTGGGGTAGAGGTGGCTTAGGTAAAAAAGTTGATTAAACGTTTGAATCGCGCTATCGTCTTTAGGATAAGGCTTCCCCGCCCAAATAAACTGAATCGGGAGGTCTTTGTTGTTCATAATTCGATCAAAGCGCTCGCGGTCGCGGGTAAGTAAATCGGGGCGTTTGTAACCTGCAAAGCGTCTCGCCCAAACAATGGTAAGCACATTGGGGTCAAAAAGCTTCCCGACTTGATCGGCTACTGTTTTAAACAACTGCCCTTTTAGTGCTTTTTTGCGTTTTTCTAAGGCTTTCAAATCGCCTTTTTCGCGGGCTTTTTCCAACTCGGCATCTGCCCAAGAGGCTTTGTGTTGGGAATTGGTTACGTGAGTAATTTCGCAAATATCGTTGGCCCAGCCCCACATTTGTCGAGAAACTTGCCCGTGGAGTTTTGACACGGCATTGGCTTTGTGGCTCAATCGAAGTGCGGTTAACGAGTGGTTAAAGACATTGTCGGAAATGCCTGTAATCTTACGAACTTCGTCTAATTTAAGATCCGCAAAAAAGCTGAGGTCGTTTAAAAAGTGAATGTCATGTTTTTCGTTACCGGCTTCCTCTGGAGTATGCGTAGTGAATACAAACTTCTTCTGAACGGCTTCTTTTTTGCCTAACTTTTGGTACATATAAAAAACCGACGATACCGCGTGGGCTTCGTTCAGGTGGTAAATGTCAGGGTCGTAACCAAGTTCATCCAAAAATTTCGCCCCCCCAATTCCCAATACCATGCACTGCATGACTTTGATGGCAGGGTCGGAATCGTACAACCGATACGAAATTTGACGCGCCCAAGTATCGTTGCCGTCGGTGTCAGTAGTCAAGAAAAACATCGGAGCCGTCCCAAAAGTAGTGGGGGCGAGGAAATACGCCGCTACCCATACGGGTTTATTGGCAATGGTAATTTGAAAACGGATGCCCGTATCTTTCAAGAAGCTGTACATTTTTTCCCGAAACTGAGGCATCATACTATTATCAGAATTGCGCATTTGGTCGTAGTACCCAAATTTCCACAACATCCCGACTCCAATAAGATTTTGACGTAAATCGTGGGCACTTTTCATGTGAGAGCCCGCCAAAAAGCCCAAACCACCCGAGTAGGTTTTCAGAGCTTGGTCAATGGCAAATTCCATTGAAAAATAGACCGCAGATTTTTTAAAACGAGCGTCGAATGCGTACGGATGAGCGTACGCCGCTGGGAGTTGTTTTGCCATAAAAGTAAATCATCATAGGTTTATGGCTGCTAAGCTAAGAAAATTTGAAATAACAACGACTCATTGTATCAATTTTTGAAAATGAGTTTTGCCGTTACATTCTTATTTCCTACTTTTGCACCCACAAAACGCAAAACAAGGCGTTTTTCGGGCCCATAGCTCAGTCGGTTAGAGCATCTGACTCATCAACAACTGTTAAGAGCAGTTAACGGTGCCGCTAATAAGAGATTGTTAGATGGAATAGGGGTTAATTCAGGGAAGCCTTAACGGATAGCGCCGATGGTAATCCTGAGCCAAGCCAAGTGAAAGGTCTAAGAGTAACTTGGAAGGTGCAGAGACTAAGAAGTGAGGAAACCAACCAATAAGCTTCTACTAACGCCCCTCACCCGACTCTCAACGATCTTGAGAAGGGTGGTGAGATAGTCCTACTACTTTGGGAAACCAGAGGAAAGTGAATCAGGTGGTCGCAGGTTCGAGCCCTGCTGGGCCCACATTAAAAATCAGGCAGTTACGTTAAATCGTGACTGCTTTTTTATTTGATACCCCAAACACTTCACTTAGCTTCCAATATCTACAAACGCATTTTGACTTCTATCCAAGAAGGTGTCAATGTAGCTCTGTTGTTGATGAGATACCCGACCAGTACAATCTTTCCTTAATTAACCCTATTTTGGTGGAGTAGGTGGCTCTTTTGCTAAGTTTTGGCTTGTACGTTTGATTGCAGCTCTTTTATTTTGGGAAGGGTTGCCATTTTTCTGTTCGTTTGTTATCGGTCGTGTTGGTATTTTAGGGTGAGTGCTGACGGTTCTCGGCTTGGCGCAGTGGCGGCTTTTTAGCACAAAATTTCAATCGAAGAACTGCACTTGAATCTACCACAAAACTGTCATACGAAGCACTGCACCCGTCATTACGTCAAACGGCTGTTATGCCTTCGTGCTTCTCTGCCTGTCATGGTGTTACAGCGGTGTTTAGTAGTTGCTCTCTCAAGTCAGCAAGGGTCTTGTTCTTGTTGTTTTTCCAAGATGTCCAACCATTAACGGTTTTCCTGTCACTGCCTGCGTCTTGAATACCTGCAAGTGCTGCGTAACTTGGGCTGCTGAATTGTTGTTCAAGTAGTTCTAATGAACCGTCATCTAAAACAGTTGCTTCGTATCTTTTTTGTTGTCCGTTTCTAGGTTTATAAACCATCGTAAGCTTTTCACCAACTGTCAATAAACTAGAATTTACAAGGTCAGTTAGCTCAACGTCATACTGAGCAATTTCGGTATTTGCTTTTTGCGGTTTACTTTCTTCTTCTGTGTCAAGTTCAGGTTTAAATTCTTCCGGAAATTCAAAAACAATATTTGTCGGCTTGTTGAACTCTACAAACTTGCTTACAACCCAAAGTTTTACTTTGTATTTTAAAGTCCTTGCCCAGTCCCGCAGATCATTTGTTACACCGTCAATCGGTACTCCAATAATTGGATCCGTTTCTAAAATATCACCTACAACTTGTCTTACGTTGATTGCAGCAATATTAAGGTCTTCAAATTTCTCTTTCGTGTAAGGGTCAGCTTGATATTGCTCTACGGCAAGGTCAACCAATGTCCTTTTAGTGATTGCCTGTTGAGATGCCAATATTTGCTTTGTCACTTGTGGAGCGATATGGTTCCAGGTTCCACACGCTGTGGTGCATTAGTTCAGCTTCAACTAAATACCACTTTCTTTGTCCGATGTCGATTGCAAAACCGTCTGGAATTGTGCCAACACCGTCAGCGGTTTTTATTTTAGCTTTTGGAAGATAAAATGAAGTCGGGCCGAAAAGATATTCGTAATTGTCAACGATAACTTGTTCCAATTCCGCTTCACTGTCGAACGGAGACTTTATAAATTTTGTATCCTTAAATATTAGCATCTTTCTGCCTGTTCGTTAGTTTTTGTTGGTCGTCATAGCGTAAGGCATAACGGTTGGTAGGGGTGGTCCTCAAACGGCGGACACTTTACTTTGCAAATTTAAAAATTGATTTTGATTAAAGATTTCTTCAAATTTTTCTGGACTTTGGTAGCCCAAAGATGAGTGCCTTCGCTTACGATTATAATAGGCTTCAATGTAGTCAAATAACTCTGTTTTAGCATCTTGCAAGCTATCAAACCCCCCTTTTTCTAACATTTGACGTTTAATTGTTGCCCAGATTGATTCTGCATGAGCATTTTCATAAACTGATTTTTTACCTGCCATACTTTGTCTAAAAAGATGTTTATCAACAAGCTGTTTGAATTTTAACCCAAAATATTGGCCACCTCT
>JALQYJ010000034.1 GCA_023254175.1 Runella sp.
ATATGACAAGCAGATACGAAAGTTTGAGGATGAGATTGAATCAGATTTCGATTTTGAAGACCTTGATGTAAAGCTTCTGAATAGGTACAAGGAAAAAATTAATTATGCCGGAGACGCACTTGATTTACTTGTGAAAAGACATTTGGCAATTAAAAATGACGGGCAATACAAAATCAAAAAAGCCGGCGTGCTGCTTTTTGCCAAAGATCCTGAAAAATATATTACATCAGCAACACTCCGATATATACGATATGAGGGTGTAGAAGCTAGAACAGGCACCGAACACAATGTAGTTAAGGATGAACGTTTTGAAAATAATATCCCTTGGATAATTGATCACGTTAAGAAGTTCCTGAAAGCAAGTCTGAAAGACTATTTCTTTTTAGATTTGGAAACTGGTCGTTTTATAAAGGTTCCGGAATACCCTGAGGAAGCCTGGCTTGAGGGGGTTGTAAATGCTTTGTGTCATCGGTCGTATAATGTTCAGGGGAATGCCATTTATATTAAACACTTTGACGATAGATTGGAGATTTCAAATAGCGGGCCATTGCCTGCTCAGGTAAATGTTGAAAATATAAGAACTGAAAGATTTTCCAGAAACCCCAGAATAGCAAGAGCTTTGGAAGATATGGGATTTGTGAGGCAATTGAATGAAGGTGTTTCACGCATTTATCAATCGATGGAAAAATCAATGCTTTCAACACCTGAATATGTTGAGAGAAATGGTAATGTTTATTTAACGCTTCGTAACAAGATTAGTAATCACACAAAAACAATTTCAGACTCAATTCTGAAAGCAATTCAAGACAATTGGAAATCATATAATGATACTCAAAAGAGAATTCTTCAATATCTTTTTTATCACAACCAGGCTACAATTGATGAATTAGTAGAGGTTACGGGAATTCATGAGAAAAATGTAAGGCTATACTTGAACCAATTTATGGATAATGAAAAAATCCTAGATAGATTAAGTGAAAAGCAGCGGGATAAAAATGCCAAATATGCCTTTAAGAAACTTTAGATGCCATTTAAGGAACAGAAGAAATTGCATTTATATAATTGATTATCAATGTGTTTTTGGGGATAAGGAACGTTTGTAGCAAATTAAAGAACATGACACCAAAGCCAACGTTTCACAGCCACACACATTGCCAAGTTGCACCAGCCAGCCCTCAAACCAAAGCTTGGCAGCAGCGTGTGTCTGTCTCAGCCTACCACAGACTTAGAAAATCAAATAGACCAATTGGTTTATCAGACTTGACGGAAGAAGAAATAAAAATTGTGGAGGAGAAATGAGGCTGTGTACTGCTTATTGGTGGGTGAGAACACCTGCCGCCAAGACAAAATAAATCCCGCGTCAGTAATTGGCGCGGGATTTGTTTTGCAATTAGGAAAACCTATTTCTTAGGAGCCTTGTACGTAATTTTGTATAACGTTCCGTTCAAATCGTCGGTAACGTAGAGGGCGCCGTCGGGGCCTTGGGCAAGGCCGGTGGGGCGGTGCTGAACGGGGCCTGTGGGTTTGGCCAAATCAGTGCCTGCGAAATTGTCGGCAAAAATCTCCCAAGGCCCAGAGGGTTTGCCGTTTTTGAACGGTACAAAAGCCACCATGTAGCCCTTTTTCAACACAGGCGACTGCCCGTGGAAGGCAATAAACGCACCGTTTTTGTACTTGGCAGGAAACATGTTACCTGTATAAAACAACAAGGCATTGGGGCCAAGGTGTGCCGGAAAATCAGCTACAGGGTTCACGGCCTTTTCTCCTCCCGTTTTTTTGCCGTCGCCGCCGTATTCGGGGCAGAGGATTTTCTTCTTTTGGAAAGGGTCATAATAGACATAAGGCCAGCCGGCATCGTCGCCTTGGCGGAGTTCGTAGAGAGTTTCGGCAGGCAATTTTTCGCTGTCTTGAGGGGTATAATACTGAGGAAAATCTTCGTGGAACTTCCCGCGACCGTGCATGAGGGCAAAAAGCGAATTGTTAGCTGAGTTCCAATCCAAACCTACCACGTTTTTCAAGCCTGTGGCATAGCGGATTCCGTCGCTGTAATATTGGTTCATGCGGTCGGTTTTGAAGCGCCAAATCCCCCCGATAGAATCCAACAACGGGCAAGGCATAATGCCCTGTTTGGTACCAGGTTGTTTGCAAGTTTCGTCGTACGAACCCACGTTGACATACACATAGCCATTGTTATCGACGGTCAAGTTTTTGGCTTCGTCGCGGCCGCGAGCTACCAGCCCTTTAACAATGAGTTCGGGATGTTCGTAGTCGATAACCTCTTCTTTATCATTGAGTTTGTAGCGATAAACACTGGTAGACGATGACGCGTACAAATAACCACCACGGATGTACATACCCGAGCCTTTGTAATCGCCAAAGCCGATTTTTTCGTCGATAACACCGTCGCCGTTGGTATCGCGGAGGCGGTAAATCGCTTTACCGTCTTTAAGTTTATTGATTTTGACGTAAATATCGCCGCCCTTAGAAACGGCCAAATGTCGCGGTGTTTCTAAGTCTTCGGCCAAAATGCTCACGTTAAAGCCTGCAGGCACTTTTATATCGGCTGCGGCCAAGGTTGGTTTTTTAGAGGTACGCGGGGAGGACCCGCTTTTGTAAGATACAAGCGTAGTGGCAGCGGTCAAGGCTGCGGCCACCGAAAGAGTTCGTAGATAAATACTCATGAGGTTACTAAAAAGAATTTGGTGTTTATTCTCGATAAAGCACCAAAGCCCATAAATATAACGAGAAGAGATAGGTTACTTCACTTCTGTAAAATTCAATTTTGGTAACTTCATCGCATTTTCGATGAGTTGAATTTCAATGTTCAAGATACCTACTTCAGACACAAGGTCGATTTTTTCGATGTCGTCGGTCGGTTTATGATAATCGTCGTGGCCACCCGTGTGGAAAAACAAGACGGGGATTTTCTTGGCATAAAACGAAGCGTGGTCTGCCCCGCCGCTGCCCGACTTATCCGTAAAAAATTTGACGTTCCCACCATTCACGTCCTTAAAAATGGCAGGCCAAGCATCACTAGTACCGTAGCCCCCAATGCCCACACCACGGTCGGGAGCGTAGCGGCCAATCATGTCCATGTTGGCCATAAAATTTATTTTTTCCAACGGCAAAGTAGGATTATTTACAAAATACCGCGACCCTACCAAACCTAGTTCTTCGGCTTCGAAGGCAATAAACAAGAAATTATAGGACTCTTTGACGTTGTTTTTGGCAAAATACCGCACCAATTCTATCAATCCTGCCACGCCCGACGCGTTATCGTCAGCGCCGTTGTGAATTTGCCCTACGGCGTTGGCGTCGCGCAGACCTCCCTGGCGGCCTTCGCCCAAGTGGTCGTAATGCGCTCCGATGACGATGGTGTATGGCGCGCTATTGTCCAGAAAACCAATTACATTAGAAGCGGTACGAATACTGTCGGGGACAACCACACGGCGTACTTTTGCCGTAAAAGGTTGCAAAAAACCGTCGGTGCCAAGGGGAGTAAGCCCATTTTTCTTAAATTGTTTGATGATATACGCCGCCGCTTTTTTATTCTCTTTGCTACCGGTACCCCGTCCTTTCATTTTATCGGAGGCCAAAAACCGAATGTGTTTTGCGACAGATTCCGTGGTTGGACGTACCGACTGGCTGTATAACAACGGAGATACGAGAAAAAAAGCGAGTACCAAAAAAGGTTTCATACAATTGAAAAAATAAAAATGGGGGATATACTAAAACAGAGGAAAGAGTTTATTCTTTAAAGAAATACATAACGAGCATAGATGCGGTAGTATCTCCCATATTGGCGGGTTTGTGTGGCAGATTAGCATCAAAGAAAATGGAGTCGCCCGCATTCAAGGTATATTTTTGGTCACCCACGGTGTATTCCACTTGTCCGCTGATGATGTATTTGTACTCGTAGGCATTGGTTTTGACCATAAAAGCGCGGGTAGCTTTGGGGGCTAGTTCCAGAATCACAATGTCAGTAGGAAGGCTTTGGATGTTGCGCGTCATGATGCGTTTGTACAAAAAACCTTTTGATTGCTCTTTTTCAAACGATTGGTACTCTTCACTGCGCTTGACCAATACCTTGGCTTCGGATGCTTGTTCGACGTCGGCAAAAAAATCGTTTAAATCGACCCCTAAAGAGCGAATAAGGTTGATAAGTACCAACAGCGAAGGAATGGTTCGATTGTTTTCAATTTGAGAGATAAGCCCCTTGCTCACTTGGGCGCGGTCTGCCAATTGTTGAATGGTTATCCCTTTCGACTTGCGGTAATCTTTCAGTTTGCTACTGATTTGCAGAAGTACTTCGTTGGCCATAACTACAGAACAAACAATTTAGGATTTGGGTAGACAAAGTAGGAGTATCTATCCCAAAAACCCAAACCTATTCTATAAATACTTCTCTACCTACCTATGAAAAGACCTGTGTGGCAGTTTTCAGTACACTACCCTGTCCTATTGGGAACTTAGCTTTGCATTAAACTCAACTTCCGATAAAAGCTTTTCTCTTCCTTCAAAAGTTCGTCATGCGTACCTCGTTCGATGATCTTTCCTCCGCTCAATACCAATATTTCGTCGGCGTGTTGAATAGTACTAAGGCGGTGAGCGATGACCAAAGTGGTACGATTTTTCATCAAATTAGTCAAAGCCTCTTGCACCAACTTTTCCGATTCGGTGTCTAAGGCCGAAGTAGCCTCGTCCAAAATCAAAATCGGTGGGTTTTTCAAAATCGCACGTGCAATGCTCAAACGCTGGCGTTGGCCCCCTGAAAGCTTAGTGCCTCGGTCGCCGATGATTGTTTGGTAGCTGTCGGGCTGTTCCAGAATAAAATCATGGGCATTGGCGATTTGAGCCGCCGCCATCACTTCGGCTTCGCTGGCTTCGGTGCCAAAAGCGATGTTATTAAAAATCGTATCGTTAAACAAAATCGACTCTTGCGTTACAATCCCCATTTGGTCGCGTAGCGATTTTGTAGTGATGGAGCGCAAATCCAGTCCATCAATCAAAATTTGCCCTTCAGTAGGGTCATAAAAACGGGGAATCATATCTGCAATGGTTGATTTACCCCCACCCGACGAACCAACAAGGGCGACGGTTTTGCCTTTTTTGAGAGAAAAAGAGATATTTTGTAATACAGGAATTCCCTTTTCGTACTCAAACGACAAATTTTTCACTTCAATGGTTGAGTTAAACTGCTTGAACTGCTGGGCATTGGGTGCATCTTGGACTTCCAAAGGCATATCAATCAAACGCATGATGCGCTCGCCCGATGCTACTCCGCGCTGAATACCACTGATGGCGTTAGAAATCTCTTTGGCAGGACGTAATACCTGTGAAAAAATGATAATGTATGTCACGAAGGTAGAGGCCGAAAGCTCAAAGTTATCCGAAAGCACCATCGAGCCACCGTACAATAAAATTCCGGCGACGACCGATACTCCCATAAATTCGGACATCGGTGGGGCAAGTTCTTGACGAAATACCATACGCAATAATGCGTGACGATACCCTTGGTTTTCTTCTTCAAAACGGCGACGAATGACTTTTTCGGCATTAAAACCTTTAACCACCCGAATCCCGCCAAACGTTTCGTCGAGGACGCTGATGATATTACTCAAACGCTGCTGTACTTCCGACGCCGACTCTTTGAGTTTTTTGGCCAACGTGCCAATAATAATACCCGAAAGAGGAATGACGATGAGCGTAAAAAAAGTCAGTTTGGCTGACATGGCAAAGAGCGTAACGAAGTAAAAAATAAGCGTAAACAACTCTTTGAACAACGCACTAAACGCCCGCCCGAGCGAGTTTTCGATTTCTTGGACGTCGGTAGTAACGCGGGAAATGAGGTCGCCTTTGCGCTCGTTTGAGAAAAACGAAAGGCTCAAACGAATGGCACTGTCAAAGACCGCTTGGCGCAGCTGGGCTACGGTGTGCGCCTTGAAATTTTCGATAATACGAATGGAAAGGTATTTAAAGACGTTGGCCAAAAAAACGCACAACAAAATAGCCCCGCAGACAAATTGCAACGCTCCTAGTTTGCCATATTGCTGAATGGCGTGCCCAAAGTAATATTGGAACAAATCGACCAAATAGGCGGCATCAAAACGAAAAGAAGGAAAAATGAGTTGAGACGGGATTTTTGCTTTCCCAAAAAGGACATCTAGTAAAGGTTGAATCAGTGTAAAATTGAGTACCCCAAACAAGCTACCCAATAAAGAGGTAAAAAAGTACGGCCCAACGTATCGGCTAAGTGGGCGGGCGTACTGTAAAATGCGCCAGTAAATTTTCATTTAGCTATGTAAATCAATAATGAGTTTTCGGGGCTGTTTTTTTAGGAGAAAGGAGTTATTGAAGTCTTTGTTTTTGTGACGAGGCTATGATTATTTTCAATCGCTATCGCCACCCGCGAGATATTCCAGCAACCCTTCTACCAAATAACGCGTATTACGAATAGTAGGTTTTCGGTGACCCACACTAGGGTTTAGCGTAATTCGGCTCAAATAGGTTGTGTCCATACAATTCGATTTTAGGGTTCAAAGGTACAAAAAAATACCCATTGTGAATGAGCTACTACATAACGTAGATGACCCAAAAACAATTTTGGTAAAAAGAAAAAGACCGCAGATGAGTATAAATTAGTTTTTAATATTTTTTAAAATATATTTGTACTTATTATAAACTGTTCCTGCCTTTATCGTGAAAATGAATCGAAAAATACTTACTTACCTGTTCAAAAACAGGCTTTTAATAGGAGTGGGCGTGGCGGTCAGTTGTGTAACTACTGCTTGCTTTCTGAATGGAGGTAGTACCTCGGCAGCGACTGTCCCTGACGAGGTTGACTACAACTACCACATCCGGCCGATTCTCTCAGATCGGTGCTTTAAATGTCATGGTCCTGATGCTAACAAACGGGAGGCTGCTTTGCGTTTAGATACCGAAGAAGCCGCCTATGCTGCGCTGAAAGATAATGCCAAACTCCATGCGATTGTCCCAGGCAAACCCGACGAGTCGGCGGTGTGGCAACGCATCATCACCAAAGACACGGCCGAAATTATGCCGCCGTTGGAGTCCAACCTCAAACTAAACGAACACGAGATTGCGCTGATTGAAAAGTGGATTAAACAAGGCGCTAAATACAAGCCTCACTGGGCGTTTATTGCGCCAGAAAGGCCCCAATTGCCCGCCGTTGACAACGATGCTTGGCCCAAAAACCCTATTGATTATTTTACGTTGGCCAAAATGGAAGAGAGTGGCCTGAAGCCCAATGCAGAAGCCGATAAAGAACGACTTCTGAAACGGGCGGCTTTGGATATTACGGGACTTCCTCCTTCGCTCGATTTGCAAGAACGTTTTTTGAAAGACGAATCGCTCAATGCGTACGAAAAAGTGGTGGACGAGCTGCTAAGTTCGAAACACTACGGCGAAAAAATGGCGATTCCGTGGTTGGATGCTGCCCGTTATGCCGATTCGCACGGGTATCAAGATGATGGATTGCGGACAATGTGGCCGTGGCGTGACTGGGTAATTCATGCCTTTAATCAAAATTATAGCTACAGTAAATTCCTGACGTGGCAGTTGGCAGGAGACTTAGTCGTGAAACGTCAGAAGGGTAATCTTGCTAATCCACGCATCAAAGAGGCATTGCTGGCAACGGGCTTCAACCGTAACCATAAAATTACGCAAGAAGGTGGGGTAATCGACGAAGAATACCGCATCGAATACGTAACCGATCGCACCAATACGTTTGGGAAAACGTTTTTGGCACTGACCTACGAGTGTGCTAAATGTCATGACCATAAGTACGACCCTATTCTACAAAAAGATTATTACAGTGCTTTTGCCTTTTTTAACCAAGTGCCCGAAAAAGGCTTGGTAGGAACCATTGACGCTTCCTTTGCAGATCCACCAAATCTCAAACTGACAACCAAGGATGTTAAGAGTATTCTGACCTTTGTCAATAAAACCGATACTGCCGATGTGACGGTCATGGTGATGCAAGACTTGGATACGTTGCGCAAAACACATGTACTGAATCGGGGTAGTTATGATCAGCCTACCGATGTGGTTAAGGCACAGATGCCTAATGTTTTACTTCCATTTGATACCCAAAAATACCCTCAAAACCGCTTAGGGCTTGCTCAATGGATGCTTGATGCGAAAAACCCACTGACAGCGCGGGTGTTTGTGAATCGGGTATGGCAGGAGTTTTTTGGGCGCGGAATCGTCAAAACCGTTGGCGATTTTGGAATGCAAGGGGAGCTGCCTTCACATCCACAGTTGTTGGACTGGTTAGCGGTGGATTTTCGTACCCACAATTGGAACATCAAACGTTTGGTAAAACAAATCGTCATGTCGGCGACCTATCGGCAGTCGGCCGTGATTACCAAGGAACACTTGGCCAAAGACCCCGAAAATGTGTTGTTGGCGCGTGCCCCTCGAATGCGCCTTTCGGCAGAATTAATACGCGATTTTGTGTTATCCACAAGCGGGCTGTTGAGTCCGGTTATTGGTGGGCCAAGCGTTAAACCTTACCAACCAAAAGGTTTATGGGAGGTGGCAACTTCGGGGCGTGGAACCCTTAAAAACTACATCCAAGACCACGGTGATAGCTTGTACCGAAGAGGGATGTATGTGTTTATTAAACGAACGGTGCCGCCGCCGTCGATGTTGATTTTTGATGCTTCAAACCGCGACCAATGCGAGGTGAAACGCTCGCGAACCAACACGCCATTGCAAGCATTGGTGATGCTCAATGACCCTGTTGTACTGGAATCCGCGCGAGTTTTGGCTGAAAAACTAGCATTGGAAAAGAACTCGGACGAGGATAAAATCAAGAAAGCATTTCGCATCGTTGTGTGCCGAACTGGAAAAGAAAAAGAACTCAGTGTGCTCGAAAAATATTTTGAAAGTGAGCAATCGGTGTTTGCCAAAGACCCCAAAAAAGCAGCGAAGCTGCTGAGTGTAGGAGAGCGTCCGCAAGCACGAATCGCTAATCGCCCCATGGTAGCAGCTCTTATGCAATCCATACTGATGATGTATAACTTGGAAGAAGCGATTATGAAATAACTGGGCAAGAACACACAACAATTCATTAAAACTATGAATAAGAACGAATTTTTAGAAAACCGTTTGAATGTCAACCGTCGGCATTTTATGGGAAAAATGGCGGCGGGGATTGGTAGTGTTGCGCTCGGGTCGCTGCTCGTTCCTGATTTGTTTAAAGGCGCAGGCGATGATTCCGAAGAACTACCTTTGGGGATTGCTCATTTTGCGCCTAAGGCAAAGCGGGTTATTTATTTGTTCCAAAACGGTGCACCATCTCAGTACGAAAGCTTTGAATATAAGCCGTTGCTAAATAAAATGGCAGGCGAGGAACTACCCGCCTCGATACGAATGGGGCAGCGCCTTACGGGGATGACCGCTAACCAAGCCAAATTTCCGTTGGTAGGGTCTTACTTTAAGTTTGCCCAACATGGGCAGTCAGGGATGTGGATGAGCGAGTTGTTTCCCAACATTGCTAATATCGCCGACGACCTGTGCATGATTAAAACCATGAACACCGAGGCCATCAACCATGACCCTGCACTCACTTTTATGCAAACCGGTGCGCAACAAGGCAACCGCCCCAGCATGGGGTCATGGGTGAGCTACGGCTTAGGTAGTGAAAATAAAAACTTACCTGCGTTTTCGGTACTGCTATCGCGTGGTCGAGGAAATGGCCAGGGCGTGTATTCAAAACTTTGGTCTAACGGGTTTTTGGATTCGACGCACCAAGGGGTGGTATTTAGCAGCGGCGAAGACCCTATTTTATATCTCAATAACCCCGCTAATGCTGATAGAGCGTCGCACCGAAAAATGCTTGATAATCTGGCAGAATTGAATAGCATAGCATTTGATGATTTTGGTGACCCCGAAATCAAAGCCAAAGTTCAGCAATACGAAATGGCGTATCGGATGCAAACCGCCGTTCCTGAGTTGACAGATTTGAGCAAAGAGCCTGACCATATTGTCAAAATGTACGGCCCCGAGTGTTTGGTGCCAGGCACTTTTGCGGCTAACTGTTTATTGGCGCGTAAACTTTCGGAAGCAGGGGTACGTTTTGTGCAGTTGTATCACCAAGGATGGGACCAACACGGAAACATGGTGGGAGAGATGCCATTGCAAGCCAAAGATACCGACCGCGCTTCGGCGGCTTTGATCACCGATTTGAAGCAACGAGGCTTGCTCGACGAAACATTGGTGATTTGGGGAGGTGAATTTGGGCGTACCAACTACGGACAGGGGAACTCAACCAAAGACAACTACGGCCGCGACCACCATCCACGGGCGTATTGTACGTTCATGGCAGGTGGAGGCGTAAAGCCTGGGACGGTTTATGGCCAAACAGATGACTTTGGGTACAATATTGTGCGTGACCCTGTTCATATCAATGATTTCCACGCAACGGTGATGCACTTGATGGGTATCAATCACGAAAAACTAACCTACAAGCACCTTGGCCGTCGCTATCGTCTCACTGACTTGGCTGGAAAAGTATTGCCCGGGCTAATAGCGTAATAGGCTGGAAGCCTGCTAGCTAATAGTCGTCGCTCGGCTCAGCCGAGCGACTGCCTTAAAATTCGACATTCTGCCCTCTAACCTCGACACTTAAAAATGTTTCGTTTCCAAACCCTTCTATCTTATTTACTGGTTGGCTTTCATGTACTATTGTTGTTTTTGTTGATTTTTCAGGAAAAAGTCATGTTGCCCGCTTGGCTTCAGCCCGTCGGACGAATGCACCCGATGGTGCTGCACTTGCCCATTGGCTTGTTGGTCATTGTTGGGCTATTTTGGCTTTTTAAGCGGGAGTTTGCGGGTGAAAGTTTTGAAAAACTCATGAAATTTGTCTTGGGCATAACCGCTCTGTCGGCCGCAGTAGCCGCGCTGATGGGCTTCTTCTTGTCGAGAGAAGAAGGTTATACCGCCGACGTCCTCAGCTGGCACAAATACACGGGCATCGGGTTGAGTTTCTTGTGCTATGGCTTATGGGCTTTGTATCAGACGCCCCAAGAACAACGCCTCTTTACGCCACTTTTGGGGGTTAGTGCCGTTGCGATGTTCGTGACGGGGCATTTTGGAGCAAGTTTGACCCACGGCGAAGACTACCTGTTTCCTAACGCTGCCTCGCAGTTGGCATTTACGGACGATACGCCAGTGTTTGAAGCTGCTATCCAACCCATTTTGAAAGCCAAATGTTACCAATGCCATAACGAACAAAAAACCAAAGGAGAACTGTTGATGACCACCCTTTCGGGCTTGCTCAAGGGCGGGAAAAACGGCCCGATATGGGTAGCGGGCGATGCGCTAAAAAGTCACCTTATCCAACGCGCTAATCTGCCATTGGAAGATAAAAAACACATGCCACCCAAAGGTAAAGCCCAGTTGGAAGCCGACGAAATCGGCGTGCTAACGGCTTGGATTAATGCAGGTGCTAATACCAAACAAACAGTGGGGCAGTTGGCTGTTAATGACCCTATTAGGGCTTTTTTGAACAAAGAAAAGAGTGCTGAGACTCAAGTGGCCACGTACGACTTTGAACCTGCTAGTACCGAAACGATTGAGAAGCTAAATAATCCTTTCCGCGTTATTTTTCCGATGGCCAATGGTTCGCCTGCATTGCAAACCGATTTCTTTGTGCGTCAGGCTTACAAGCAAGAGCAGTTGGGTGAGTTGTCCGAAATCAAAGAGCAATTGGTGGTATTGAACTTGTCAAATATGCCCGTCAAAAACGAAGATCTAAAAACCATTGGACAATTTGAACAACTGGAAAAATTGGTGCTAAACAATACCGATATTACCGACGCTGCCTTGTCAAACTTACAAGCTTTGACCAAATTGAAGTCATTGTCTCTTTCAGGAACAAAACAAACCAAAGCAGGTATGGCGGCGTTGGCAAAACTCCCAGCCCTTAAAGAAGTGTTTATTTGGAATACCCCTATTTCGGAGGCCGACGCCAAAGAACTTCAAAAGCAATACCCTGCTATTCGCTTTGAAATGGGTTATGTACCTACCGATGCCGAAAAGTTGAAACTTAATCCGCCTGTATTGGTTAACGAAAATTTGGTTTTAACAAATGCCACGCCCGTTTCGTTTAAGCACCCTCTTAAAGGTGTCACCATTCGTTATACCACCGACGGTACTTTACCTGATTCGCTGACGGCATCAGCTTATCAAAAACCATTTGCTTTAAACGGTTATACTGTTGTAAAAGCACGGGCGGTGAAAGACAAATGGTATGCCAGCGATATAGTCGAATATACTTTTTTCAAAGGAGGATACCGCCCCAAAACAGTAGAATTACTCAATGAACCCAATCCACAATACATGGGAGAGGGAGGTGGAACATTGGTAAACTTTAAAAAAGGGGAGGCCAACGACTTTAAAAACAAAGCGTGGCTGGGCTACCGAGAAAAGCCATTGGAAGCACTTTTTGTTTTTGATAAACCAACGCCTGTCAAATCGACGATGTTGAGTATTGGGCGAAATATTGGTGGTTATATCTTCCCACCAGCGTCGATAGAAGTGTGGGCAGGAAACGACCGTACTCAACTCCAATTGATGCAAAAACTGAGTCCTGTGCAACCTACCAAGGAGGAATCGCCTCGAATAGAAGCCATTGAGATGAAGTTGAAAGAAGGCCGTTACACATTTATCAAAGTGATTGCTCGACCTGTAGGCAAGCTCCCCGAATGGCACGGAGGTAAAGGGCAACCTGCTTGGGTGTTTGTGGACGAGGTATTTTTTAATTGAGGAAAAGAGAAGGTAAAAGTTTGATAATTAGCAAATTCATGATTAATGGCCTTTCAATTTTAAACTTTTACTTTTAATGGATAGGCATCTTGGTTCTGGGCATGGGATACCACCAAAGTGGTAGTTGCTTGTAAATAACCTAGTCAATGAGCTTGATTTTTTGGCGGTTTTGGGGACTGTTTTCCTTGATTTCAATGGCGCAGTCCTCAAAACTTGGTGCCGAAAGAATCGGCCTGAAATTCTTACTAAACCCAAAAGGTTCTTTGGGATAGCCTACCATATTTTTATCAAGTTTGCCGTTGTCGTTGAGGTCATGATAGACCGCAATGACGTATCTTCCTGCGGGTAAACCCACGACTGCTTGCTGCGTTGTTGCGGCGGTAATCGGTACTACTTTAAAGACATCTGGCTTTGCTTTTGGGCCTGTAAAAGGGTTCCCTTCTCGAAAAAATCCGACGCGGAGGCTGCCTTTCGCTTGTGTAATATTAGAGACATCCACCGATACCGAAATGATATTTTCACTGGGAGGCTGGTTGCTTTCCCCGTGTAGATGGTTACTCACGACCAGCTTGTAGTTCGCAATAGCATTCCGAGGCATTTTATGTGCGGTTGATTGAATCGAAAAAAGGAGAAAAAAAAGGCTTACAAGAAGATTTTGCATGAGATAATGGTGGAGGTGGTTTATTGTTTTCATCCTAATTTTTATAACTTAAATGTAAACCAGAAGGTTTGCAATTCGTTACGAATTGTCTATACTTGCAGAAATACTCGATTTTAAACTTAACCTAGTGATGAAAGAAAAACCGAATTTAAGTTTTTGGCAAATTTGGAACATGAGTTTCGGATTTTTGGGGATTCAATATGGCTTTGGATTACAGCAGGCCAACATGAGTCCCATCTTCCGTTATCTTGGCGCCGACGAAGCTTCAATCCCTGGCCTTTGGCTGGCGGGTCCGCTTACGGGGCTATTACTTCAACCGATTATTGGCGCAGTATCCGACCGTAGTTGGTCGCCCAAATGGGGCCGTCGTCGTCCGTTTATTTTAGTGGGGGCGCTTGTTGGAAGCCTTGCCATGATTCTGATGCCAAATTCTTCGGCAGTATGGATGGCGGCTGGATTGATGTGGATGCTCGATGCGGGTCTCAATTCGGCTATGGAGCCTTTTCGCGCTTTTGTGGGTGACATGCTCAACGAAAAACAACGCCCAGTAGGTTTTGCAGTACAATCGTTTTTTGTTGGTTTTGGACAAACCCTTGCCAATCTTATGCCATATATTCTACCGCTTTTGGGGGTATCGATGGTCTTGAGTGATGAGCAATTGGCCAATGGGATTCCCAACTCGGTACGCTATCCTTTTTACATCGGAGCGGCTTCTATTTTATTAGCGGTATTTTGGACCATGCGGACTACCAAAGAGTACCCACCCGAGAACGATGATTACAAAAAACAGCATGCTTTTACCGAAGAAGAGAAAAAATCAATTTCTTTTTGGCACTTATCGCTTGCCGTAGGAGCTGCTATTTTAGGCTTTGGCTTTGCGTATTTTTCAGGAGGATTGGCAATGGGGCTTCAGTGGGGGTTAGGCATTTTAATCGGAGGTTATTTGATTTTGATGCTGCCTGTGTTTAAAGAAATTTTAGCGCCATTGTCTTCAATGCCTACGGTGATGCGTCAGCTTTGGTGGGTGAAGTTTTTTACGTGGTATGGGCTTCCATTGATGTGGCAATACTTATCTCTTGCCGTGGCAAAATATTCTTTCAGTGCTCCCGATGCCGTTTCTAATCCAACTGGTTTTGAGGAAGGAACAAAGTGGGGAGGGTTGTGCTTTGCTATGTTTAGTGTATCCTGCGCCGTGATTTCGTTTTTTATTCCTCGTATTGTAAAAATCGTGGGTAGCTCGCGCGGAACGCACGCATTATTTCTGGTTCTTGGGGCGATGGGCTTTTTTATGACATTACTTTCCAACGATAAAATGGTGTATTTAGCTGGAATGACCATCATTGGTTTGATGTGGGGGTCAATCATGTCAATGCCTTATTTGATGCTTGCAGCGGCTGTGCCTAAAGAAAAAATGGGGGTGTATATGGGGATTTTCAACGGCTTTATCTGCGTACCTCAGTTTATTGGTATGTTGACTGTGCCTATTTTCTACAAAACCCTCCTTGGCGATGACCCACGCAATGCCCTTGTCTTAGCGGGTGTGTGTATGCTATTGGCAGCAGGGTCTTGCTTTCTTGTAAAAGAACAACAAGCGTAGGTGTTAAGTGGCTTATGCACTTATTTTTTTCCGAAGTTATAACCCAAGGTGACAAAGAAAATTTTTGATTCCGTATTGGCATGAGGTTTTATCCCATTTTCAGAAAAATTAGGATTCAAAAAGTCGCTGAGGTAGTACTGAACTTTCAATCCAAAACCTTGTTTAGTTTGGAATCCCGCAAAAACGGCAGGCATAAAAGGGTTAGAACGATTGCTAAACCACTCGTTGAATTTATCTACTTTCTCGCCATTGATAAACGTTTTTTGCTTGAAATTTATAGCATAGGCGACTTCTGCACCTCCATAGACATAGAACTTACGAAGGTCTCCAATTTTGATACCTACGGGTACTCCTACAGCATACACCCGTTGCTTGTATTTGAATACATCTGTTTTGACAGTCCCAACGATTGTTTCCTCAGTAATCATTCCAACATTGGTCAAATTCAACCCAGCAAAAAGGCCCAAATGGTTGCCCAAGTCGACGTTGGCGTTGGTACCAATGTTGAGGAACATCGTAAAACGAGGAATGGTGGACATCTCATTGCCTTTGCGGGTGACTTGAGCAAACGACAACAAACTGGCGTTGCCTCCTTTGGTATAGTATATTTTGGCGTCATTTTTTTTCCCAGATTCGTTTCCTGAATCTTGAGCAAATGTGCTGAATGAAGTAGCGAAGGCGATAGAGAAAAGTAATTTTTTCATGGCTATAAATTTGTTTAGTTTAAGTACTGATTTCGATAGCAAGATGGAGCAACGCCCCAAAAAGTTGCAAGATTGGGATAAACGGCACGATTTACAGGATAAGTGGTTTATAAAGTAGTTGGAAGAAAAAGAAATGGCTAACTCTTGGAAAAACCCGTTAAAAAACAGCAGAAACTTTTTTTGATTTGTGATTATTAATAATTAGTTCTAACTTTGCAGCCCATTTTGACAGAGAAGTGAAAGCGCTAACACAGTACGACATAGACATTTACGGCTTAAAAGAAAAGCAATACGCTTACGATTTTGAGTCGAGAAGCGAGTTTTTTGAAGAACTGGAGCAGGAACTCATTGAGAATGGGCATTTTAAGACCCATTTGACGCTAGATAAATCGGCTACGATGCTGATTCTTAACTTTCACATCGTAGGAAATGTAGAATTAGTGTGTGATCGTAGTCTTGAGATATTTGAAGAACCTCTAAACATTCAGGAACGGTTAATTCTCAAGTACGGCGACCACAACGAACAGCTATCGGACGAAATTGAGTTGATCCGTCAAGATACAGTTCGCATTAATGTCGCTAGCCATATTTTTGAGTACATCGCATTGGCATTACCAATGAAGAAACTTCACCCTCGGTTCCGTACCGACGAGGAAGAGATGGAAGACGAAGAGGAAATCGAAGGAATTTTGGTGTATCAAACTCCCGAGGATGAAACCCCAGAAGAACCTGAAGAAGAAGACCCACGCTGGGCAGCCCTAAAAAAGCTGAAAGGCAACTAATACGCGCTTTTTTAAGTATTTATAAATAGAAAACGAACAATTAATTAACGACATAAGGTAATGGCACATCCCAAACGAAGACACTCAAGCACACGCCGTGACAAGCGCCGTACGCACGACGCATTGACGGGCAAGGCACTTTCTACTGACCCAACAACGGGCGAAGTACACGTAATGCACCGCGCCCACGTTTTTGAGGGTAATTTGGTTTACAAAGGCAAAGTAGTAGTAGAAGGCTACGCGAAAGCCTAGTTTATAAAGCATTGTATATGAAAGCATTTCATCACAACTTGTATAGAAAGTTGCGATGAAATGCTTTTTTAGTATTGCTTATCTACTATTTTTACAGCCACTTTCTACCCAATATCTACAATAGAAAAATGAAAATAGGAATAGATGCAATGGGAGGGGATTTCGCCCCTGAGGCAATTGTCAAAGGTGCTGTTCTAGCGACTCCCGATTTACCGAACAATGTCCAACTAGTACTCATTGGCAAACAAGATATTGTGAATGAGTTATTAGCGAAGTACAACTATCAAGGCTCGCAGATTGAGGTTGTACATGCAGAGGACGTAGTAGAGATGGGCGAACACCCAACGAAAGCGTTATCTCAAAAACCTCATTCGAGCATTTCGGTTGGCTTTAAGTTGCTTAAAGAAAAAAATATAGATATTTTTTGCGGAGCAGGGAACACAGGTGCGATGCACGTGGGGGCACTGTTTAGCATCAAAGCCATCGAAGGGATTATTCGCCCTGCTATCGTGGGGCTTGTTCCTCAGAAAAAAGGAGGATACGCTGCTATGCTTGACATTGGCGCCAATGCTGACTGCAAACCTGAAGTATTGGAGCAGTTTGGAGTGATTGGTTCTATCTACGCTCAATACACTTTTGGTATCGATAACCCTCGGGTAGCGTTGATGAACATTGGAGAAGAAGAGCAAAAAGGCTCTCTTATAGCACAAGCAGCTCATCAACTTTTGAAAGAAAACTCCCGTATCAATTTTGTTGGTAACATGGAAGGGGGGGATTTTTTTGATGATAAGGCCGACGTAATCATTACCGATGGTTTTACTGGCAACGCCCTTTTCAAACTCGCTGAGTCATTTTACACGGTTGCAAGTGAACGTGGTATTAAAGATGACTACATTGACAAAATGAATTACGAAGCGGTGGGAGGAAGTAGTATCGTGGGCGTAAACGGAAACGTTATGATTGCACACGGTATCTCGTCGCCGATAGCTATTAAGAATATGATTAGTTGGGCTCGCAAACAAGTAGAAGCTCAAACGCATGTTCATATTGCTAAAGCATTAAGTTGAAATCACCTTTATTGTCATACCTTTGAGTTGTAAAAAGTTGATATATAATCACTTATATTAAAGTAAAAAATGAGTCAAATTCGCGCGGCTATTACGGGAATACACGGATACTTACCCGATTATGTACTAACCAACGCAGAGTTGGAGAAAATGGTAGACACCAATGACGAGTGGATTACCGCACGTACTGGTATTAAAGAACGCCATATCCTCAAAGGCGAAGGACTGGGTACATCTCACATGGCCGCCGAAGCAGTGAAAGGGCTGTTGACCAAAACAAACACTGCAGCAGGTGATATTGATTTGCTGATTTGTGCCACTACTACCCCCGATTTTGTGTTTCCAAGTACAGCGAACCTCATTTGCGATATGGCGGGAATTAAGTCGATTGGAAGCTTCGATATTCAGGCGGCTTGCTCGGGCTTTATTTATGCTTTGACGGTGGGTTCTCAATTTATTGAGACAGGTAAATACAAAAAAGTGATTGTAGTAGGAGCAGATAAAATGTCGGCTATTATTGACTACACCGACCGTACTACCTGTGTGTTGTTTGGTGATGGAGCAGGTGCTGTTTTGCTCGAACCTAACACTGAAGGGCTCGGAATTTTAGATACTATTATCAAGTCAGACGGAGCGGGTCAGCCGTTCTTGCACCAAAAAGCAGGAGGTAGCCGCTTTCCACCCACGCACGAGACGATTGATAAGCGCTGGCACTATGCCTACCAAGATGGTCAATCGGTATTTAAGTTTGCCGTCACTAATATGGCCGATGTAGCGGCTGAAATCATGGAGCGTAACCACCTCTCAGGCGACGATATAGCGTGGTTGGTGCCTCATCAAGCTAATAAACGCATCATTGCTGCGACGGCTAATCGTATGAAAGTGGGGATGGATAAGGTGATGCTGAACATTCATAAATACGGAAATACGACTGCGGCAACTATTCCACTTTGTCTGTGGGACTATGAATCGCAGCTTAACAAAGGCGATAACCTCATCTTTGCCGCCTTCGGCGGAGGCTTTACGTGGGGGTCGGTATATGTGAAGTGGGCTTACTAACAAAAACACTTCTCAATTCTCAAAAATCAAACTTTCGATGAAAGGCTTCCTAAAAAGAAAGCCTACTATTTAATGAATTAACGATTCATACTAAAATGGCAACAACTGCAGACATCCGTAACGGATTAGTAATTAATTTTAACAACGATTTGTTTCAAATCATCGAATTCCAACACGTTAAACCAGGTAAAGGTGCGGCTTTTGTTCGTACAAAACTGAAAAGCCTGACCAGTGGTAAAGTATTGGATAATACCTTTAACTCAGGCGTTTCTATTCAGCCTGTGCGCGTAGAGCGTCGTGAGTTCCAATTCCTGTACAAAGATGAGGCAGGCTTCAACTTTATGGACAATGAGTCGTTTGAACAAATTTCTCTTGATGAAAAATTGATTGACGGTGCCGACTTAATGAAAGAAGGCCAACTCGTAGAAATCTTATTGAATACCGAAAACGAAGCACCCCTCACGTGCGAACTTCCAGCTACGGTAGATTTGGAAGTAGTATATGCAGAGCCTGGAATTAAAGGCGATACAGCCAACAACCCTCGCAAGGCAGTAGAAGTAGAGACGGGAGCGCGCATTATGGTGCCTATGTTTATCGAACAAGGTGATAAAATCCGCATCAAAACGGCCACCAGAGAGTACTCAGAACGCGTTAAGTAAGACGTAAGTCCCCAAAAAACCTAACTTCAAACAACAATGGAAATTAAAGACATTCAGAAACTACTCGATTTCATCGCTCACTCTAGTTTGGACGAAGTAAACATCGAAACTGGTGAGTTTAAAGTGAGTGTAAAACGTAATGCAGTAACGACGGTAGTAACTACGGCGGCTCCTGCTCCAGTAGTGGCTGCCCCAGCTCCAGTAGCGGCTGCCCCTGCTCCCGTAGCCGTAGCTACTTCTGCGCCTAAAGCAGATGAGTCGAAGTATTTGACTATCAAGTCGCCAATGATTGGTACATTTTACCGTTCGGCAGGTCCAGATAAGCCATCGTTTGTGGAAGTAGGCGATGAAGTTTCGACAGGAAAAGTGGTTTGTATTGTAGAGGCGATGAAGCTTTTCAACGAAATCGAATCGGAAGTTTCAGGACGCATTGTGAAAGTGTTGGTTGAAAACGCTACTCCTGTTGAATACGATCAACCATTGTTCTTGGTAGAGCCTGCTTAATAATTTCCTAAAACTCATGTTCAAGAAAATACTAATCGCCAATCGCGGGGAGATTGCCTTGCGCGTCATCCGTACGTGCCGCGAAATGGGTATCAAAACAGTCGCTGTGTATTCTACTGCCGATCGTGATAGCCTTCACGTTCGTTTTGCAGATGAGGCTGTTTGTATTGGCCCTCCGCCGAGCCGTCAATCGTATCTAAGTATCCCTAATATTATTTCGGCAGCGGAAATTACCAATGCCGACGCCATTCATCCAGGCTACGGATTTTTGTCTGAAAATGCCGAATTTTCGCGTATTTGTGCCGAATACGGTATCAAGTTTATTGGAGCAACGGCTGAGCAAATCAATTTCATGGGGGATAAGTCAACTGCCAAAGCAACGATGAAGTCGGCGGGTGTACCAGTTATCCCAGGTTCAGAAGGTTTGTTGGAATCGGTAGAAGAAGGCAAAGCTTTGGCCAAAGAAATTGGCTATCCTGTGATTGTGAAAGCTACCGCAGGTGGCGGTGGTCGTGGGATGCGAATTATCAAAGAAGAAAGTGAATTTCAGAAGGCATGGGACGATGCCAAAATGGAGTCAGGGGCGGCATTCGGAAACGATGGCTTGTATCTTGAGAAATTTGTTGAGGAGCCTCGTCACATCGAAATACAGGTCGTAGGTGACCAATACGGTAATGTTTGTCACCTTTCTGAACGTGATTGCTCGATTCAGCGTCGTCACCAAAAATTGGTCGAAGAAACACCTTCGCCGATTGTTTCGCCCGAACTTCGTGAACGTATGGGGCAAGCGGCTATCCGTGGAGCCTCGGCGATTGCCTACGAAGGAGCAGGAACGATTGAGTTTTTGGTGGACAAATACGGAGAGTTTTATTTCATGGAAATGAACACACGTATTCAGGTTGAGCATCCTATTACGGAGGAAGTCACTGATTTTGATCTTATTAAAGAACAAATTAAAGTGGCTGCAGGTGAGCGTATTTCAGGCCAAAACTATACGCCAAAGTTGTACGCAATGGAGTGCCGTATCAATGCTGAAGACCCCGCCAATGGTTTCCGTCCAAGCCCAGGAAAAATTACGCAGTTGCATTTCCCTGGTGGACACGGGGTTCGTATCGACAGCCACGTGTACGCAGGCTATACCATCCCGCCAAACTATGATTCAATGATTGCGAAAGTAATTGTGAGTGGCCAGTCGCGGGCAGAAGTAACAACGCGTATGAAGCGTGCCTTGCAAGAGTTTGTGATTGAAGGTATCAAAACGACGATTCCTTTCCACATTCGTTTGATGGATGATGCGGGCTTCCAATCGGGAATGTTTACGACAAAATACCTCGAAACATTCGATTTTAGCGGTTTGTAATAGGACGCAAAACGGATTTCGTTGCTTAAAATAAATAAAAAAAAGTGGGCCATATAGCCCACTTTTTTTTATGTCGTTATACCGATTAGGATTACAAAGTTGAAGCCAACTAGCTTACAATTTTAGTACGAGCAGCGGCTTTGGCTACTGCATCGTTGCCTGCTTTCAAATCTTAGCAGCTTTGGCATCGAGATGAAGAAAAAAATAATTTCAGTTCTATAATTATTTAGCAAAACAATACTAAACGTGACGAAAAACATTTTTTTATATGAGTAGTCCTACTAGTTTTGGTAAAATACTATAGGACACTTCCTCTATTAACGTTCTTAACCAATCTTTTCTTTATGGCAGCAACACTCAAATGCCCCAAATGTGACAGTCTCGAGACTGTCAAAAACGGAATCATCAAAGACCGTCAGCGCTTCCGTTGTAAAAAGTGTGATTATAACTTTACGGTCGATAAACTAGGTAAAGGAATTAGCTCTTACTACGTGATTAAGGCACTTCAGCTATACATAGAAGGGGTTAGCTACCGTGAAATAGAGCGACTTCTGGGCGTGAGCCATGTATCAGTGATGAACTGGGTAAAGAAATATCAAATCAAAATGCCCGATCGTATTACGCACCATGCTACCTATAAAGTGATGAATCATAAGGAGCTGGCAGAGTTTTATGCTGACCGCAAAAATTTGGAAGGAACGGGTATGATTGTGACCGAATTAGGAGACAAGTTTATGATGATTAAATGGGAAAGATTCAAAGATTAATGAGGTCGATAAAGACATTGAGGAGAGGGTAACAGACGATGTTGCCCCTATTTTTTTATATAAAATGGCCGTTTATTGCTAAATTACTATATTTTTGCTAAATTAAAATAGGTGATTTTCTTGCTATATCTCCCGAATTTTATGATGACATATTGCTTCTAGTCTCTCCTTTCTAAGGTTAAACACCATTTTTTCAAAATCTTTATGCAGGTTTTTTGCGAAAAACAGCCCTTTTTCTTGCAAACTATATGCGTTTAGCATAACAACATCACCTAGGTGGATTTCTAAAACCTTTCTTTCACTTTTGTCGAGTGATTATTCAAAAAAATATTTGAATAACACAAAACGAACCGACCTCTTTTTTTAACCTCTTTGTTCTAAAAATTACCTATGAAAAAGTGTTTATCATTACTGGTGTTGATGGCCAGTAGTATTCTGGCAACAAACAGTTATGGCCAAGGCTCAACTGACTACGGAACGGGCATCAAGCTTGATTTAAACCCAGAAAAAACGAAGTACATTCGCCTCATTACTTGGAATCAAACGTGGTTCAGAGCGACTGAACTGAACCCAGGGACAACCATTGGCGGCGAAGCCAAGAAAACAAATTTTGATATTTCGGGGCGTCGCCTTCGGATGTTGGCGTATTCGCAAGTGAGTAAGCGTTATATGGTATTGGCACACTTTGGTATCAACAACCAAACGTTTATTAATGGCGGTGGTTCGGGAAGTACAGGGACAGGGGGGTACGGAAATGGTAAAAAACCTCAGTTGTTTTTTCACGATTTTTGGAATGAATATCACGTGGTATTACCCACAAAAGAAAACAAAAACTCAAGCTTGAGCATTGGGGCAGGTTTACACTACTTTATGGGATTATCACGGATGACCATGGCCTCTACGCTTAACTTTATGGCGGTGGACTCACCTATTTTCTCATGGGCAACGATTGATAATGCCGATCAATTTGCGCGTCAATACGGCTTTTTTGCCAAAGGAAAGTTGAATAAACTTGAGTACCGCTTTGGATTAAATAAGCCTTTTAGTACTAGTCTTACACCCTCCAACGTTACTGACGGGGTCAAGGCGGTGGCCGTTGATAATAACGGAAGCAGCAAATGGGCCAAAACGGGTTATGTTGAGTATCAGTTCTTAGACTCAGAATCAAACTTGTTGCCATTCAAAGTGGGTACTTATTTAGGGACAAAGCGAGTATTTAACATTGGTGCAGGATTTTACAGCCAGCCTGAAGGAACACGTTCGTCGGTCAATGGATCCATTGCAAAACATAATGTGAACTTAATGTCAGTGGATGCCTTCTTAGATATGCCCATTGGTAAAAAGGAAAAAAACACGGCTATTACGGTTTATTCGGGCTTTTTCAAGTATAACTTCGGACCAAATTACTTGAGAAATATCGGTATCATGAACGAAGGTGTAGTTGACGCTACTTACACCGGTGCTGATAAAGTAATGGCAGGTGCAGGGAATGCACAACCTATGATAGGCACTGGAAATATTTTCTATACGCAAGTAGGGCTTTTATTACCAAAAGCGACCGATAAACCTAAAATGCGTGTACAACCTTTTATGGCTTACACCAACAAAAACTTTGATGCACTCCCTAAAGCTGTGTCGAATTTTGATGCAGGTATCAACTGGTTGATTGATGGACACCATGCCAAAATTACGACTCAGTATTCGTTGCGACCAGAGTTAACAATGTCAGGAGCAGGGAAGAAATACGGAGAATTTATTGCTCAGCTTCAAATTTATCTCTAATACCTTTTAACCTAATCAATTTTAAAAACTCACAACCTTTTCAATCATGTCTGAGAAAAAACAAAGTTTGGCGTACATCATCGGAGCTTCGTCTGTTGGTACGCTCATCGAATGGTACGATTTCTACATATTCGGAAGCTTGGCTACTGTAATCGCTACCAAATTTTTCCCGCCTGATAACCCAACGGCGGCCTTCCTTTCAACGTTAGCAACATTTGCTGCAGGTTTTGTTGTTCGTCCTTTTGGAGCCTTATTTTTTGGCCGCCTCGGTGACCTTATCGGCCGTAAATATACTTTTATGGTAACCCTCATTTTGATGGGAGGTGCTACCTTCTTGATTGGGTGTATTCCAAGCTATGAAACTATCGGCTTCATGGCACCTGTATTGGTATTGTTACTCCGTTTCTTACAGGGGCTCGCACTCGGTGGAGAGTACGGTGGGGCAGCTACTTACGTAGCAGAACACTCACCTGCCGAAAAGCGCGGATTCTGGACATCTTGGATTCAGACTACTGCAACCATTGGTTTGTTTGTTTCATTGTTGGTTATCATGGTGACTCGTAACAGCCTTGGAACCGAAGCGTTTAATGATTGGGGATGGCGTGTTCCTTTCTGGGTATCATTGGTGATGGTAGGGGTATCGTTTATCATTCGTCGTAATATGCACGAGTCGCCACTGTTTGCCAAAGCAAAAGCAGAAGGAAAGACCTCAGCGAACCCATTGAAAGAATCGTTTGGTAATAAATATAACTTCAAGTTTGTGTTGTTGGCACTTTTTGGCGCAACGATGGGACAAGGCGTAGTTTGGTACACGGGTCAGTTTTATGCGTTGAGCTTCTTGCAAAAAATCTGTAATGTTGACGATAACCAAGTGAACGTCATTATTGCTCTAGGGTTGTTGTTAGGTACGCCATTCTTCGTTGTATTTGCTTCGTTGTCTGATAAAATTGGCCGTAAAGGTATTATGTTGGCGGGTATGTTGTTGGCGATTATTTGCTATCGCCCGATTTTTGAGAAAATTTACCAAACTACCAATCTCAAAAACAAAGAAGAGATTGTGGCCAATACTAAAATAGATGTAAAACGTGAACTTGCGCCTAAATCGGAGGTAGATTCGCTTATCACTACCACTACTACTAAAGAGTACACCGATGGCACGAAGTACAAAGAAGTGAAGAAGGTGACTATCTTAGCCGATGCTAGCAAAGAAGCCCCTAAGCCAGAAGTGAAAAAGGTAGTAACGGTAAATAGCAGCGACCGTACTACGCTAGTCTTGATGGTATTTGTTTTGTTACTTTTCGTAACAATGGCCTACGGACCTATTGCGGCATTCTTGGTGGAAATGTTCCCAACCCGCATTCGTTACTCGTCGATGTCGTTGCCGTACCATATTGGGAACGGGGTGTTTGGTGGATTGATGCCTGCGATTGCGACTTACTTGGCGACCCGTGCCAAAGATGCCAACGATGCTGCTGAAAAAGCAGGGCAAGCTATTGTGAATACACAGCCTTATTTGGAAGGTTTGTGGTATCCAATTATCCTTGCTGGGGTATGCTTTGTGATTGGCTTGCTTTACATCAAAGAAGACAAAAACGCTAACGACTAATCTTTAACCCTTTAAAAAGACTCAGAATTATGAACGCAATAAAAAGAATATTAGGAATTGCCTGGATTGGTATTGGTCTATATGCAGGCTATTATCTTTTCATCAACCAAGCATTGCCAATGTGGGATAAAGGTGGTACCGATTTAGTACCGGCCATCATTTATACGTTCATTTTGGCACCAATCATCGCAGGTGGGATGTCGGTTCTTGGCTACTATGCACTCACTGGCGAATACGACGAAAAATAAATAAGGTTAGGTTTAGGGTTTATAATTAGGAATGGTTGTCGAGCGTGCTACAAACCCTCGGCAGCCATTTTTCACATTCTTAATCGTATGTCAAAAACACGCGAATTGGCCTTAGTGGCGCTGAGTTTACTCGCTTGGGCGTTCTATAATAACCCCATTTTAAGTATTTTCAACCGCTTGAGTTTCAAGTGGCGCATTCCTGTGTTGTACATAGGAATTTTCGGAATCTGGTTTTTAATTATTGGGCTTACTTTCTTGATTGTTAATAACACTAACAACCATCATTCTGATGAATAGCTTTTGGTTGGTCTTTGGGTCAGTTTCTTATCTGTTGGTTTTGTTTTTTGTGGCCAATTGGGCCGAGCAACGTTCGGCTAGAAGGCGTAGTTTGGTCAATAATTCGTACGTCTATGCCTTGTCATTGGCTGTTTATTGTACAGCATGGACGTTTTATGGAAGCGTGGGGCGAGCGGCTGAGTCGGGAGTAGATTTTATCGCCGTTTTTATTGGGCCTACCATTACGATGCCTCTTTGGTGGGTTATTTTTCGAAAAATTATTCGCATCTGTCAGGTTCAACGTATTACTAATATCGCCGATTTTGTGTCGGCACGTTACGGCAAAAGCCAAGCACTCGGGGTGGCTGCTACAATTTTGTGTGTTATCGGCACGATTCCCTACATTTCAATTCAACTTAAAGCGATTTCAAGTGGCTTTGGGATTCTAACTACTGCCAACGATACGGATAGTTTTCCTTGGATTGACAAAGCTTTCTATATTTCGATTCTCCTGACGATTTTTACTATTCTATTTGGCGCACGCAAGCTCGATGCCAACGAGCGGCATGAAGGGATGGTGGCAGCGATAGCTTTTGAATCGCTTTTTAAGCTATTTGCTTTCTTAGCCGTAGGCCTTTTTGTGACTTTTGTTGTTTTTGATGGATTTGACGACATTGTTCAAAAGGCTTCTACACTCATTGATTTAAATAAAATATTTACTATTAGAGAAGAAAAAACCAGTGACTGGTTTTGGTATTGTTTATTGGCTTCCTTAGCCATTATGTTTTTGCCACGTCAGTTCCAGGTGACAGTCGTGGAGAATGTAAACGAAAACCACCTTCGTAAAGCGCTCTGGATTTTTCCACTGTACTTATTGGTCATCAACATTTTTGTCGTTCCAATTGCGTTGGGAGGGAAAATTTTGTTAGGTACAGCCGTGAAGGCCGACCAGTTTGTGTTGTCTATCCCTTTGCATTTTAATGAAAAAGTACTGGCCTTTGTGGCGTATTTAGGTGGATTTGCGGCTTCAACGAGTATGATTATTGTGGAATGTACGGCCTTGACGGTGATGCTAACCAACAACTTGGTGATGCCTTGGCTGGTAAGTCGTACCGATTTTCAGCGACGTTTTGGCGGAGACATGGGGCAGGTCGTCATTATGTTGAGGCGTTTTTTTATTGTTCTGTTGATGGCAGGGTCGTATTTATACTATAAAAACGTCAGCGACAAATACAGTTTGGTTTCGGTTGGAATGGTGTCGTTTGCGGCGGTAGCTCAGTTTGCCCCCATCGTTTTAGGCGGTATTTTCTGGAAACGGGGGTCATTGGTGGGAGCTATGGGGGGGCTTTTGGTAGGAGGATGTGTTTGGTTTTATACCCTGATTATTCCGTCGATGGTGTCGGCAGGGTATATGTCACCTGATATTCTCAGCAAAGGCCTTTGGGGGATGGAGGGGTTACGGCCCGAATCGCTATTGGGGGTAACTGGATTAGATAACATTTCTCACGGAACGTTTTGGTCATTATTACTGAACATACTTTTTTACGTGGTTGGGTCGTTGTTGTCGCAACCTACAGCGTTGGAACACAACCAAGCGGCATTATTTGTAGATGTTTTTAAATATTCAAAAACCTACGAAAGCTCAGTAGCCTGGAAGGGAAAAGCGCTGGTGACAGATATCAAATCTCTACTGACGATTTTTTTTGGGAAAAATCATACTGAAGAAACACTCCAACTGTATGCAAAACAAAATAAGTTGGATTTAAATACAAGGTATGCGGACTCTCAGGTAGTTAACTACGCCGAAAAAATGCTGGGAGGAGCTATCGGGGCAGCGTCGGCGCGTATTTTAGTATCGTCGGTAGCAAAAGAAGAACAAATTAGTGTAGAGGAGGTGATTGATATTCTAAAGACATCGCAAGAATTAAAGACACTAAATGAAGAATTGACGCGAAAATCAGAAGAACTGGAACAGTTAACACAGCAGCTCAAACAAGCCAATGAACTTTTGCAAATTGCTGATATTCAAAAAGATGATTTTTTGTCGACGGTGACGCACGAAATTCGGACACCATTGACGTCGATACGGGCTTTGTCAGAAATTGTTCATGATAATCCTGACATGGACGAAGAGCAACGGTCGCATTTTGTGAATACTATTACTAAAGAATCTGAGCGTTTGACCCGGCTGATTAACCAGGTGCTGGCCCTCGAACGTTTTGAAACGGGAAAACAAGAGTTGGACATCGACGAATTTTTGATGGAAGACATTGTGGAAGAATCCTTGGAAACGCTTGACCAACTAGCAAAAGAAAAAAATATTAAAATTGAAGTAACTTATGAAGGAATTTATGACCCAATCCGCGCCGATCGTGACAGACTTATTCAGGTGATTATCAATTTAGTATCTAATGCGATTAAATTTTGTCCTGCTGAAACGGGAAAAATTCAAATTAATACTATGCAAACTGATTCATCTCTATCATTTAGCATATCAGATAATGGTCAAGGCATAGATAATAAATATCAAGAGCTTATATTTGAGAAATTTTATCAAACTCGTGATCAATCGGTACGGAAACCGAAAGGAAGTGGGCTAGGATTAGCCATCTGCAAAAAAATAATAGAACTGCATCAAGGTACTATAAAAGTAGAAAGCGAGCTAGGTAAAGGAAGTGTATTTACGTGCGAAATTCCTCTGAATAAAAACTAAATACCTACTTTTATTGGTTTACTTATAAAAATATAAAAAAACAACGGGTATGAAAATTTTGATTGTTGATGATGAGCCTAACATTTTAATGTCTTTAGAATTTTTGATGAAAAAAGAAGGGCATAAAGTGTTTATTGCTCGTGACGGTGCCGAGGCATTTGACATCATTGAAGCAAACATCCCTGATATTGTCTTACTTGATATTATGATGCCCAAAGTGGACGGATATCAAGTCTGTGAATTTATTAAAAAACATGATGCTTATAAGCATGCTCGGGTTGTTTTTATGAGTGCTAAAAGCAAAGAGGCCGACGTTTCAAAAGGCTTGGAGTTGGGGGCAAGTCTATATGTGCCGAAACCGTTTTCCACCCGCGAATTAATGGCTAAAGTCAACGGATTGATAAAGGATATTGCACAGGCAGCAGCCTAACAATCAGGGGGTTATAATATAAAATATTAACTATACCAACTTAGCGAAAAATGTTGCTATTCCTTGAATATTTTAGATTACTTTTGGATAAAAATTCAGTTGTCCAACTCTCTAATCTTATTCGTCATGGAAGAAAATAAGCCCTCGTCTGGTATTGTTACCAAAGTAGTTATCGCGGTTGTTGTTCTAGTATTTATCTATGGTATTTACTGGCTTTTGAATGGCGGTATGGATGGAGCTTCACTTGAGGGAAGTCACTAAGGTTGTTTTATTTTCATTCTTTCAACTGCCTGTGCCATGCCTAGCAATACACAATCCACAAACTATACTTCAATATTTGCGGCAAGTTTAACCAACCCCGAAACGTTTTGGGCCGAACAAGCCGAGCAGATTACGTGGTTTAAGAAACCCGAAACGATGCTTGAGAAAGATACCAACGGTCTAGACCGTTGGTATCCGGGTGGGCTTCTCAACACTTGTTATTTAGCAGTAGATTACCACGTTGAGAATGGAAGAGGGGAGCAAATAGCGATGGTTTATGATTCTCCCGTTACAAATACAATCCAGAAATATACTTTTTCAGAGTTACAAAACAACGTAGCTAAATGTGCAGGAGCATTGCGAGCATTGGGAGTTGAAAAAGGCGATAGAGTGGTTATTTATATGCCCATGATTCCCGAAACAGCATTTGCTATGCTAGCTTGTGCCCGTTTGGGTGCAATACACTCGGTTGTTTTTGGGGGCTTTGCACCGCACGAGTTGGCCATACGTATAGAAGATGCCGAACCTAAAGTGATTATTTCGGCTTCTTGTGGAATTGAGTTTGACCGTATTTTACCTTACAAACCACTGTTGGATGAAGCTATCGAATTGGCTTCTTTTAAACCCAATCACTGTCTTATCTATCAACGTTCGATGTGTCATGCACCAATGATACAAGGGCGTGATGTGGATTATGCCGAAGCTGTTGCACAGGCTGATCCTGCGGAATGTGTACCTGTAGACGCGACTCACCCACTTTATATTTTATATACCTCAGGAACTACGGGAAAGCCTAAAGGGGTAGTGCGCGACAATGGAGGACATGCCGTTGCTCTTAAATTTAGCATGCACCATGTCTATGATGCCCATGCAGGAGATGTTTTTTGGGCCGCGTCTGATTTTGGTTGGGTCGTAGGGCATAGCTATATTTTGTATGGGCCGTTGATTGCAGGGTGTACAACCGTCTTGTTTGAAGGAAAGCCCGTTCGGACGCCTGATGCTGGTACATTTTGGCGGGTGATTGCTGAACATAAAGTAAAGACGTTTTTTACGGCTCCAACGGCCTTTAGAGCGATAAAAAAAGAAGATCCCGACGCTTCATTGAAAGCGAAATACGATACGTCAAGTTTGCAAAATATTTTTGTGGCAGGTGAACGCTGTGACCCTCCAACGCTAGAGTGGCTCCAAAAAATAGCCCAACTTCCCATCACCGACCACTGGTGGCAAACTGAATCGGGATGGCCGATGGTGGCCAACATGATGGGCGTAGAGTCTTTTCCTGTCAAGGCAGGCTCGGCAACTAAGCCTGTATGTGGGTATAATCTCAAAATTGTGGGCGAAAACGGCCAAGAACTGGAAGCCAACCACGAAGGATATGTATGTTTGAAACTACCACTTCCTCCAGGTTTCACTCCTACGCTTTGGAACGATGACGCTCGTTTTAAAAACTCGTACCTCAAAAAATTTGAAGGGTATTATCTGTCAGGAGATGGAGGATATGTAGACGACGACGGTTATGTGTTTATTATGGGGCGCGTGGATGATGTCATCAATGTGGCAGGGCATCGCCTTTCGACGGGAGAAATGGAAGAATTTGTGGCGTCACATTCTGCCGTGGCCGAGTGTGCCGTGGTTGGAATCGCCGACGAACTTCGTGGGCAGCGGCCTGTGGGTTTGGTAGTCTTAAAAGACGGTATTACAATTGAAGAATCAACGCTGGAATCGGAGTTGGTGGGTATTGTGCGAGACCAGATTGGTGCCGTGGCGTTTTTCCGAACGGCTATTGTGGTGAAGCGTTTGCCCAAAACCCGCTCAGGAAAAATCTTGCGGAAGACGATTCGCCAAATTGCCGATGGAGAGTCCTATACGGTGCCATCAACGATAGATGACCCCGCTATTTTAGAGGAAATTGCTGGAAGCTTACAACGCAGAGGGGTGGGGCAAGCCTTTGAAAATCAAAAAGTATAAGCTTATAATTGAATTATACGTTAGGTTAAGTTCGAACGCCAGACTTGTCTCAAGTCTGGCGTTTTTGGTAGGTTTAGGGCATGATTTTTATCATTTTCTATATAAAGTTAGCAATTTTGTGACACTAATTTCACCTAAACGAGAAAATGTTTTGCTATTTTTATACCCATAATTCAGTAACAGACTTTCCTTTTAATAACCTTAATCAATCAAACACCTTTTGAAATCATGCGTATTCGTACATTTGAAGAGTATCAGGCCGCTTACCAGCATAGTGTAGAAGATCCTGAAGGCTTTTGGGCAGAAGTGGCTCAAGAGTTTAAGTGGCACAAGCCGTGGAAAAAAGTACTAGATTGGAATTTCACCGGACCTGATGTAAAATGGTTTGTGAATGGCAAAACAAATATTACCGAAAACGCACTCGACCGCCACTTACGTGAACTAGGTAATCACCCAGCGATTATTTGGGAACCCAATGACCCCCATGAGCCAAGTGTTACGCTTACCTACAAAATGTTGCACGACCAAGTATGTCGTTTTGCCAACGTACTGAAACGCAATGGAGTCCAAAAAGGTGATCGTGTTTGTATTTACTTACCAATGGTGCCTGAGGCAGCTATTGCGATGTTGGCCTGCGCACGTATCGGAGCGATTCACTCGGTGGTGTTTGGAGGTTTCTCGGCACAATCATTGACCGATCGTATCAATGATTCTGATTGTAAGGTAATTATCACCTCGGACGGTGCGGCGCGTGGCTCTAAAAGTATCCCTATGAAAGATACCGTTGACGATGCCTTGATTGGATGCCATTCGGTAGAAAAAGTGATTGTACTTACCCATACTCGTACGCCAATTTCGATGATTAAGGGGCGTGATGTATGGTGGGAAAGTGAAATGAAACAAGTTACTTCCGACTGCCCTCCAGAAATCTTGGATTCTGAAGACCCCCTGTTCATTTTATATACTTCTGGGTCAACGGGTAAACCCAAAGGGGTGGTTCATACTACGGGGGGCTATATGGTGTATTCGGCCTATACATTTCAAAATGTTTTCCAATATGAGACAGGTCAAATCCACTTTTGCACCGCTGACGTAGGTTGGATTACGGGACACAGTTATATCGTTTATGGTCCCTTGTTGAGTGGTGCTACTACTTTGATGTTTGAGGGAGTGCCAACGTATCCTGATGCAGGGCGTTTTTGGGACATTGTCGATAAGCACAAAGTAGATATTTTATACACGGCTCCCACGGCGATTCGTTCGTTGATGGGCTTTGGTTTAAAATATGTTGAAGGTAAAGACCTTAGCTCCCTCAAAGTGTTGGGCTCGGTAGGGGAGCCTATCAACGAGGAAGCGTGGAATTGGTACAACGAACACATCGGAAAAGGGCGATGCCCAATCGTAGATACCTGGTGGCAAACCGAAACAGGGGGCATTCTCATTTCACCAATTGCGGGAGTAACTAAAACCAAACCCACGTATGCAACTCTGCCATTGCCAGGCGTACAACCGATTTTGGTGGACGAAAATGGCGTTGAGATTGAAGGAAATGGCGTGAGTGGTAACTTGTGTATCAAGTATCCGTGGCCATCGATTATTCGTACGACTTGGGGCGATCATGAGCGCTGCCGTCAAACCTATTTTTCAACCTATCCGGGACGTTATTTTACAGGCGATGGATGCTTGCGTGATGAAGACGGATATTACCGTATCACTGGACGAGTGGATGATGTATTGAACGTATCGGGACACCGTATCGGAACGGCCGAAGTTGAAAATGCCATCAATATGCACGCCGACGTGATTGAAAGTGCCGTGGTTGGCTATCCGCACGACATTAAAGGGCAAGGAATTTATGCATTTGTGATTTGTGAAAATACCCTCGATGATGAAGACTTGTCTCGTCGCGATATTTTGGCCACTGTAACGCGTATCATTGGGCCTATTGCTAAACCTGATAAAATTCAATTTGTGAGAGGGTTGCCAAAAACACGCTCAGGAAAAATAATGCGACGAATTTTGCGTAAAATCGCCGAAGGTGATACGTCAAATTTGGGCGATACGACCACACTACTCGATCCAACGGTGGTGGAAGATATCAAAGATGGAGCTTTGTAAATAATGTAAACTGATGCTTGAAAAGGGCTTGAAGCAATTTGCTTCGAGCCCTTTTTTTTAGCTGAATTTGTAAGAAATAAGAGTTGTCGTTGGGTTGTGAGTAACCCTATGTTAACCCCATAAGTGTATGTATTTTATGGCGATTATTGTAAATGCGCACGAAGACATATTTTTGGGCTGTCCGTTTGTTAGTTCCCTTTTGTTCAATGAGTACCTAATTGAGTGTCATACTTAGGCGCTTGAGCAAGAATCATCTTATAAACTTAGGCTAACACCCCTACCTTACGCTCACTATGATTCGAGCCTCGCTAAATTTACTTTCTTTCATTGTTCTACATGGTCGCCAACGCGATTGTGAAAATTAAGAAATTTCCTCCAATTTTAAATGGTTACGTCTTGTGGAAAGTAGAACAATAAGTACTCAAAATGATAACGGCCTTTTATTTACATTAGACATTTTGCTCAATATTATACTCGTAAGGTGGCTCCGACCCAATGGGGAATTAATAGTTCGGGGTGCTTACACCCCGAACCACCTGCTACTCAGGCGTTACGTAGGCCGCAGTGATACCTCCATCTACGAGAAACTCCGTACCAGTTACGTACGAAGATTCATCCGATGCTAAATACAAAACAGCGTAGGCCATTTCTTTCGCTTCGCCAAAACGACCCATTGGAATGTGTACCAAACGGCGTTGTTTTTTCTCTTCTGTATTCAAAAACTTCATCAATAATTCGGTGCGAAGCGGGCCTGGACAAAGTGCATTTACACGGATATTTTCGCGCGCGTGAATCACTGCTAATTCGCGGCTCATCGAAAGAACCGCCCCCTTGCTTGCCGTGTAAGCCACTTGTGGCGTCGCTGCACCCAACAAGGCCACAAACGAAGCCGTATTGATGATGCTTCCTCCACCCGCACGACGAAGCGCAGGAATTGCGTATTTACAACCAAAAAATACCCCTTTTACGTTGATATTCATGGTCAAGTCCCAAACTGACTCTTCGGTCGTAACGGCGTTGTCGTCATCGCTGTGCATAATACCCGCGTTGTTGAAAACCACATTCAACTTACCGAATGTTTGTTCAGCAACTGCCACCATGTTTTCACAGTCAGCCGCTTTCGATACGTCGGCACGTACATATACAGCTTGTCCGCCTTGGGCTTTGATGAGGTTAGCCGTTTCTTGTCCTGCCGTGTCATTGACATCAGCCACGACTACCGCTGCTCCTTCTTTGGCAAACAATAATGCCGTCTCACGGCCAATTCCGCTACTTCCTCCAGTAATAAGGGCTACTTTGTCTTTTAAACGCATGTTCTTAAAAATATAATATGTGTGTTTAGATTGGTGTTATTAAAATCTCATCTCTTTGGGAATCATCCCCATAAACGCTTTGTAAACCCGTACAGCCCCTTCAGGTGCGGGGTGTTTGGGATCGCCCCAGCTTACTTTACTCTCTTTTTTCCCTTTTTTATAAATCAGAAAGTACGAAATACGGCTCGGATGCTGAAATTCTAGTTTTTCAAAATCAATGTCTTTCAACGACTTAAAAGCCATTTCAATGTTTCTTGGTGTTTGATTCCCCAAAACTTCCAATTCTTTGGCGGAATTGATGCGGCGATAAATGCCTCCATCTTCCAACAAACGGTATTCTTTTTCTAAATTTCCAATACTTTGCCCCACAATCAGCTGCCGTCCCTCGTACGTAAAAGGGTGTTTAGAAACCGCAAACGGCGTCGGTTTTGGCGTAGTATCTTGTCCAAAAACCACCGAAATTGTTCCAACAACCAAAATGATTAGAACTAATAGGTGCTTCATTGCTTTTTGGACTTAGCTGATTTTTAATTCTTCCAACGCCAACCATGTCATCAAACCTGGACCAATTTCCAGCGCCGATTCGTCAATATCAAACGTAGGGGTGTGTACCCCCGAAACAATACCTCTTGCTTCGTTGCGCGTTCCTAAACGGTAGAAACAAGCATCGGTAACTTGCGAATAGAAAGCAAAATCTTCACCTGCCAACCACAAATCAAGGTCAATCACGTTCTCGGCTCCCATATACGACACCGCCGCTGCTTTGGTACGGCGCGTAAGTTCAGGGTGGTTTTTGAGGTAAGGATACCCTTTACGCACTTCTACATCGCAGCTACCTCCCATGGCTTCAGCCAATCCCTGCGCAATTTTGGTAATGCGTTTCCAGCCTTCTTCGCGCCACTCTTCGTCCATACAACGGAACGTACCTTCTATATATACTTCATTCGGAATCACGTTGGTCGCACCATTGGCAATCACTTTTCCAAACGACAACACCGACGGTGCAGCGGGTTTACGGTTACGGCTAATGACCTGCTGTAACCCAACAACAACATGCGCCGCAATCAACACAGGGTCGATGAGCGTATCGGGCATCGCTCCGTGGCCGCCTTTCCCTTTTACAGTCAAATACAATTCGTCCGTACTAGCCATGTACATGCCTTCGCGGAAACCAATTTTCCCCACAGGAATATTAGGCGCAACGTGTTGCCCTAAAATGCTCGCTGGACTAGGGTTTTGCAGCACCCCTTCTTTAATCATCAACGAGGCTCCTCCAGGAATTTTTTCTTCGCCAGGTTGGAAAATCAGCTTTACCGACCCTTCAAATTCGTCGCGGAGTTCGTGCAAAATACGCGCTGTAGCTAACAACGACGACGTATGCACATCGTGCCCACAGGCGTGCATCACGCCTGGGTTTTGTGATTTATAAGGAACATCATTTGCTTCGACAATCGGGAGGGCATCCATATCAGCCCGAAGTGCAACGACTCTGCTGCCTGGATTACGGCCTTCAATGAGCGCCACAACCCCCGTAGCAGCTACTCCTTCTTGGGGCGTAATTCCTATTTGTTTCAATTCGTTGGCCACAAATTTTGCCGTATTATACTCTTGAAACGATAACTCTGGATTGGTATGTAAGTAATGTCGGTTAGCCACGGTAGCTGCGGCATACGCCTTCGACAAGGCTTTGATTTTTTCTAACATGGTAATTAGTCTTAACTTTGACCAGACAAAACTACAAAATAGAACACTCGGAAGACGCAGATACGGGCGATTTTCGCAGATAAATTCTATTTTTCTATACGCTGACGCATGAAAATCGGACTATTCTTTGGCTCATTTAATCCCATTCACATGGGGCATCTTATTATTGCCAATACCATGGCTACAGCGACCGACCTCGGCCAAGTTTGGTTTGTGGTTTCGCCCCAAAATCCGTTCAAGAAAAACAAGAGTCTATTGCACGAGTTCGACCGCTTTGACATGGTAGACCGCGCAATTTCGGACAATACTAAATTTAAAGTTACTGACATTGAGTTTTCGATGCCTCGTCCGAGCTATACCATTGATACTCTGACGAAATTGCAAGAAAAATTCCCCCAACACACCTTTAAATTAATCATCGGAGAGGACAATTTAGCGCAATTTAAAAACTGGAAAAACCACGAAGCCCTCCTTCAGTACTATGGTTTATACGTTTATCAACGTCCAAATTCAGCTCCTCACGAATTTGGCAATCACCCTGCTGTACAATTCATTTCGGCCCCGCTACTCGATATATCCGCAACATATATTCGTGATTGTATCAAAAACAAGCGTTCTATTCGGTACATGGTACCTGACATTGTCGAAGAAATGATTTCAAGGAAGAAATTTTATATTTGACAATATGCTTTGAAATACATTACTTTGCAGCGATTTTGAACCAAACTTCTCACAAAAATGTCAGAAATTGCAAGCAAAGTAAAACAGATTATTGTTGACAAATTAGGCGTAGATGCCGCTGAAGTGACTGATGAAGCAAGCTTCACAAACGATCTTGGGGCGGATTCGCTTGACACCGTAGAATTGATTATGGAATTCGAAAAAGAATTCAATGTATCAATTCCTGATGACCAAGCTGAAAATATCGGTACTGTAGGTCAAGCGGTAAAATACCTCGAAGAAAACGTCAAATAAGCATATTTTTTGTAATTTATAGATCCATTTTATGATTCTAAAACGAGTCGTTGTGACAGGGATGGGTGCGTTGACGCCCATCGGTAACACGCTATCGGAATACAAGGAAGGGTTGTTCAACGGCGTCAGCGGAGCTGGCCCCATCACCCGATTTGATGCGACCAAATTCAAAACCCGCTTCGCTTGCGAAGTGAAGGGACTTGACATGGCCCAGTTTATTCCTCGTCAAGAAGCTCGTAAAATGGATCTTTTTACACAATTTGCTGTCGTCGTTGGCGATGAAGCGGTAAAAGACAGTGGGCTTGACCTTGAAAAAGTAAATCTCGACCGTGCAGGCGTGATTTGGGGTTCAGGAATCGGAGGTCTCAAAACGTTTGAAGAAGAAGTGCTTTCTTTTGGAAAAGGCGACGGTACTCCGCGTTTTAATCCGTTCTTTATTCCTAAAATGATTGCCGATAGCGCTTCCGGAATTCTTTCGATGCGTCATGGATTCCGTGGACCTACTTATGTTACGGTTTCGGCTTGTGCCTCTTCTAACAACGCTATCATCGACGCTTTTAACTACATTCGTTTGGGCAAAATTGATTTTTGCTTGACAGGTGGGTCAGAAGCTGCCGTTACGCAAGCGGGTGTGGGTGGATTCAACTCCCTCAAAGCCCTTTCGGAACGTAACGACGATTATTTAACGGCATCTCGCCCGTATGATCAAGACCGTGACGGTTTTGTGTTGGGCGAAGGCGGTGCAGGATTGATTCTTGAAGATTATGACCATGCGATTGCCCGTGGAGCTAAAATCTACGCCGAACTTATCGGTGGTGGCATGTCTTCGGACGCGTATCACATCACTGCTCCGCACCCTGATGGTATCGGCGCTTATTTGTGCATGAAAAATGCCCTTGAAGATGCAGGTATTAACCCTGAGGACGTGGATTATGTAAATACCCACGGAACATCGACACCGATTGGAGACCCTCAAGAAATTAAAGCGATTGAGCGGCTTTTTGGCGAACATGCGTACAAACTCAACATCAGTTCAACCAAATCAATGATTGGGCACTTGTTGGGAGGAGCAGGAGCGGTAGAAGCGGTGGCGTCGATTCTAGCTATTCAGCACGGAATTATTCCGCCAACCATCAACCACTTTACGGATGATCCAGACATCAACCCTCGCTTGAACTTGACATTCAATAAAGCGCAAGAACGCGAAGTGAAAATTGCACTTAGCAATACTTTTGGCTTCGGTGGACATAATACTTGCGTCATATTTCGTAAATTTGAAGGATAAAATTCATCCCAATTGCCTACGGTATTAAATCCCATAATTGATTTCTTCAAGCCTGGGAACTTATCCCCAGATAAGAAGTTTAAAAAGGCCGTGGAGCTAATCATCGGCGCAAAACCTTCTAATATAGAGGTTTACCAGTTAGCTTTTCGCCATACTTCAGCGTCTAAGGAGACGTCGATTAAGGGATTCAGAGAATCGAACGAGCGTCTTGAGTACCTCGGCGATTCGGTATTGGGCATGGTCATTGCCGAATATCTCTTCAAAAAATTCCCTTACAAAGACGAAGGATTCCTTACTGAAATTCGCTCACGCATCGTAAATCGTGAGACGCTTAATGGAATTGCCCGTAAAATCGGCCTCGACCGTCTGATTGAATTTGACGGCAGCCGTCGGGGAATGCCCCCCAACTCTTCTATGTATGGCGATGCCCTTGAGGCACTCGTCGGAGCGGTATATTTGGATAAAGGATTTCGGTTTACCAAGAAATTCATCACCAAAGAGCTCCTTACCCACTACGACCTAGACGCGCTTATCAATAACAACGCCAACTTCAAGAGTCGCCTTATCGAATGGGCGCAACGCGAAGGTAAAGAAGTGCGTTTTTCGATTGTCCAAGAAAATGGTAGCCGTCACTTCCGCGAGTTTATTTCGCAAGTGACCCTCGATGGTGAGGTTTTCGCAACGGGCAACGGTTATTCTAAGAAAAAAGCTGAACAGTCGGCCGCCGAAAAAGCTTGCGAGATTTTGGAATTGAAGTAATTATTTTTTGATTGATAACGGGGTAGGTCGTATGGAAGCCTTGGAGTAATGGCACGAGCGCGGAATGCTCGCACTATCCATATTTTTAAAATACGAAGCCAAACCGCACTGCCATTCGGTTATAGACACGGTTTTCCCACTTCTCTATTTCACCCCAACCCAAAGGCTCGGTAGCTTTGGCATGCTGCCGCTTGTAACCGAGAGAAAGCAACAACGCGCTTCCTGATTTTAGACCAAATTTTAAGCCTAACCCTGGGCTAATCATCATTCCGCCGTCGGTTTTGTAGCCCGTTGCGTCGGCATGAAGCCATTGAAATCCGTAGCCTGCGTCCAACATCCCTAATAAGGTCACGTTGTTTTTACTTTTGGCTAAATCGTAGCGGATGCCTGCGGCAATGGGCATCAATAAGGCCAATTGGTACCAATCTAGTCCCGTCGTGAGTCCTACTGCCATGCGCGGTTTTAGTTGGACTCCGTTAAATGTTTGCAATGTTAAACTAAGGCGATTTTCGACTTGTTGTTGTGCAGGTACACTCCACGGAATATCATACACTACTCGCCCAAACAAGCCTCCCACTTCCGTCATATTGACGTAATGAGGCTTAAATTGGGCGGATGCAGTGAATGTACAACCAAGTACATAGATGAATATCAGCGCAATACATATCTTTTTCATGTTTTCATGAGTTGGTTTTAGAGGCTCGTACAGGCGTCCCTGTCCAGCATGACCAAATTGTTTAAATTTCAACCCGTTTTACTGGAATTTTACTGATTTCACGAAGTGCCGACGGATTTGAAATATCAAACTGATAAAGTCCGTCTTTCCCAATCATCAAAAGCGTTTTGTTAGACAACGGAATCACGTCGTACGCGTCCATGTCTTTTAGATGTTGAAGTTGTTTTACGTCAAAATCATTAGCAATATTAAATGATTTAAGCCCGTGCGGGCCTTCACACAAGTATAAATTAGGGTAATCGACGCCCAAGCCGTGCGGATTTTGCATTGGATACGATTTCAACAAACGCGGTGTCCGTAAATCCGTAATATCAATTACATCAAGTTGATTTAGCCCACGGTTGCAAGTAGTGCCCGAACGCAACGTGACATAAGCGCGGTTGTCGGTCACCACCACGGGGTCGCACGACATGGCATGTTGGAAGGTTGACATGTGCTGCGGGTTTTCGGGGTTACTATTATCGTAGATAAACATTCCTGTGGTAGAACCGATAAACAGCTTATCGCGGTACGGGAAAATGGTTTCAATGCCCCAACCCAATCGGATTTTTGTTGAAGCCTTGGGCTGCGAAGGGATACCAATGTCAAAAAGCTGCATATCGCTTTGGCTTACAGTATATAAGTACTTGTCGTACAACGCAAAACGCGCCATCGACCCTGCTTGTCCTTGCGCGTTTGAATTGGAAGGAGCCGTACTTGACTGAAAAGCAGCGCTGCGGCTATCCATCGCAAAAAATACGCCTCCCCACCACGAACCGTTGCTATTTTCGCAGTTGGTTTGAATAGTTTCGGTAACAATCTGCACATTTTGATCTTGAATGGCACCCGTAGTAGTATTAAGCGACCACCAAGCCCCGTCGAATTGCCCTGTTTGAAATACCTCCTTTTGGCGACTTATTTCTTTTACTTCCAACGGATTAGAAATGTCCAACGCCACTAAATCAGAATAACTATCGGCGTACAAAATATTCCCACGGACGGCCATGTCACCATTGCCTGGAATGGTGATGAATGAAATGATTTTGGGAGAGGCAGGATTGGAGTTATCGACGACATGTAAGCCCTTTTTTTGCTCGTTGATAAACAAATAATTTCCTTTGGCGTATATTTTTCCTGGGGTTTCTAGTTCGTGCGCCGTTTCGGTGCGTACCCCTTGGCGAATTTCGGCCAATGAAATGGTCACGGGTGTGAAGCGTTTGTACTTACGTGTTTCGGTACAGCGGTCGGTGCACGACCATTGCGCAAGACCAACAATAAAAAGAATAGCTAAAAGTAAAGGTCTCATGGCAAGCGTGGGGGTTTAAGGTGTTTTTACCCCAATGACGCTTTTCTGTTCTATTGCGTTGGAACACAAATAAAATAATCACTTTTCTCTCCACCACTCACGGCTCCAACGGCGCTCAAAACTCCACCCTTTCGCCCGAAGCAGCAATGGGATATAAGCGTGTGATTCTTTGACTGAAAGCGCTTGTTGGTACAACTCATCATCCGTTAGAATAACCCTTTCGTAATGCGCTGCCCGCTTCACTGTCAAATCTGCAAAAGGGAGTTCTTCCAAAACCTCCACTCCCTGTTCAGCAGTAGCTTGTTGTAAACGGTGCTTCAAAAGCCAATTCGACGATTGTTTGGTCTGTTCCAAAGGCCGTGGGCGGTAGGCGCCCGAAGACACATTCAACGCATATGCCAAGTACGATTTTAACAGTTTAGGTCCTGAATACACTGCCGTTTCTACCAGAAGTTGGTCAGGCCAGATGCTTGTCACTACATACACCTTTTGTCGTGCCCGAGTGACCGCCACATTCAACCGATTTTCTCCTCCCCTGGCATTCAAACTCCCAAATTGAGCACGCAATCGCCCGCGAGTGTCAGGTGCGTATCCCACCGAAAAAATAATAATATCACGCTCGTCTCCTTGCACATTTTCAATGTTTTTGACAAAAAATGACTTCTTCCATCCTACCTCGCCTTGCTCGACCGTTTCTTGCAGCAACTGTTCAATCAACTGTTGCTGAGGATAGTTGAATGTCACCACACCCACCGACGCGTTGGGTTGCTCATTTTGCAACATTTTCACCAACTCTACTACCCTCTCAGCCTCTGTCGTATTACGATTTTGTTCCCAAACCCCATCCACTTTGATGTATTCAATCGCAGGAGCGCCTTCGTTTATATCCTGAAAATGAGGCAGTAACTGAAGTTTATTTTTATAAAAATGTTGGTTTGAAAAATCAATCAAATCCAAAGAACGGCTTCGATAATGCCCTTGCAGCAATGTATCTGGGTAGAAATGTTTGGCCAAATCCAACAACGACTCCACTTCCAAAGCGACCTGCTCTTTTTCGGTTTCGTCTTCATAGCGTGCGCGGTACAAATCGTACGGTGCCAACTGCTTGCTATCGCCTACAATCACGGCTTGTTTGGCCCGATAAATCGCGGGAATGCCGTACTCAGCATAGCACTGAGAAGCTTCGTCAAAAATCACCACATCAAACCATCCATGCCTAAGTGGAAAAACGGCCGAAACCGTCTCGGGCGATGCCATCCAACACGGTACCAAACGAAACACTTCCTCTCCATGGTATTCCATTAGTTTCCGTACGGGCCAAATCTTTCGCTTTTTGGTTACTTGGTGCTGCAATTCGCGGTAGGTTGTGCGGTTTTGCAAGCGATTGAAGTTCATCTCTTTGTAGGTTTGCTCGCGAAGCTGCATTCCCAAAATTTCTCTACTCAACGCCTGTTTTTGTTCAATAAGCTGCTGAAGTTCTTCTTCCCACTGACTCATTTTTAAGGATGAAACCGCCCTAAGCACAGGATTTTTTTCTTCTAAATGCGCCAACCAAGCCAGCCGTAGCGAGTTTTGAACTACGTCTATCCACGAATACGCCGTTTCAGTTTGCAGCTTTTCGTATATTTCTCGTTCCGATTCGGACAATTCATTTTTTAACGAATCCATTTCTACCAAAGCATCAAAATTGGTATCCAACGCTTTTTTAAGTTCCGCCCCGTACGCAGTCGTACCTTCCAACCGTAATAATTGCCCTTGGGTCAAATAACCCTGCCAACGTCGGTAACTGTCTGAAAACTTCGAAGCCAACGTCAATAGCTGTTTTGTCACCCAATCCCATTCTTCTTTGCCTTTTAAAGTCAGTTTTACTAAAAAAGGGGCATTTTGTTGTATCTCAACATATAGTTGTTCTGCTTGCGCAATCGCGTCACTGACTTCTTCCCACCGAAGTAAGGTCTGACTTATACTCGCTTCACGAATCGAAATCGCTAACTTATTTTCCACCTCGTCCACCCACTGCTCCAGAGCTTTTCGGTTTTCAAGTCGCTGTCGAAGTTGGTACAAATCCGTCAACTCCAGCGTTAATCCAAACGAAGCCATAAGCTGCCGAAAATAATCTTTATCCGGATAAAAGAGCCATTTTACCACTGACTGACGTACCTGTATCAACGCCTCTAGCCGGCGTTCAAAACGAAGCAATTCGGGCGTTGGTACTTCATCATTTAGAATCGTATCGGTTAGTAATTTCTGCTCGTTTTTGCGTGCTTTGGCAAACCATTGCGTAAGCGATTTGGTCATTTTTCCGCTGACTTTACGCTCAAAAAAATCCCAAAGAATCGGATTTTGAAAACGTTCATGCCATATTCTTACCTGATTATCAATAAGATGAAATTTATGTAAATCATCGACATTCAACCCTTGCCCTAGCCACTCTATTGTCGATTTTTGAGCCTGTTCGTAGAACTGAACAACCTCTTCTATCGTATTTTTGACGGCCGGTATTTCCTGAAAACCTATGTGAGAAAAGTCAACCCGCTCTTCCCAAGGGTGCGGTGATGGCAACCAACGATGATATTGTTCCAAGCGGCGCAGTTTTTGTAAGAATGTATCCAAGCGGTCGTCAAAACGAAACGTGCGAAACGAGGAGATGAGTATCGTTTGAAACTTTGTATCAGTCGTCAAATACAATTCTTTGGGTGACAAACCACATTCACTTGCCTCAAAAAGCGCCTCTTTGAAAGTATTTAGCTCACTACAAAGCTGCTCAATCGAACGACTTACTTGTAAAAACTGCCTTTCTAGCACAATCGAATCCAACGCATAATTTTGCTTTTGGTAATGTTCAACTTTGCTAATCTGAGCATCAAGTTGGTCGTACAAATCGGTTCGATCATTTTTAAAATCGTGAATAAGTGCGGCAAAGGGTGCTACTCCCACTTGCCGAAGCCGTTCGTGTACCACATCCAACGCAACCCGTTTTTGACATACTAAAAGCACACGTTTGCCACGGGCAGCAAAATCAGTCATTAGGTTCGCAATCAACTGTGATTTTCCCGCCCCTGGCGGGCCTTCCACGACCAACGATTCCCCCTGCTTTACCCGCAACAGCGCTTGTTCTTGTGAAGCATCCTGCGGGAATGCAGTAAACGTATTGGCTTCTTTTATTGAGGCCGAAAAAGCATTCACATCTTCTTCCCTAGCAGGTTCAAAACTTTGCTCAATAAGTGCTTCGTAATCGGGTGCTAAATAGCTCCCTGCTTGCGGAAAAAAACCTAAAACAGCCTCAGAAAACAGTTTCAGTTCGCCAGTTTGTTCCAAAAGTTCAAGGTCTGCCTTCGAACATTCATCAAAATACTGCAACGTATCCTGAAAAATATCTTGATTAAAATTCAGTTCAAGCGCACTTTGTTTGAGTAATTCGTACAACTCCGTCCGAAATACCAACGGGTCGCGGCTCAGTTCTTCCAAGTTTTTTTCTAATAGCTCATCAGGAATAGTTATCTGATTAAAATACCCATACGCTAGCAAAAAACTACGATTGAGCAAGGTAGGTTCGGGGCGACGAATAAGCGCCCAGTACCCTACATTTTCTTCAGTCGTTTGAAGAGTTACGGGAAAATATACCAAAGGTGCGTGTATCACCGTACCATCCATCAATTTCCCTCTGACAAACGGATAGCCCACATACAAATCCTCTGAACCCCGTTCTTCTTCGATAAATCGCTCTGTACGAGCCAATTTTCTCAACCGCTTGCTTATTTCATTCCCTTTTTCCGAACGCGGGTCAATCACCTGTCCCAACCGAACCGTTTTTTTCTGGGCAATCACGTCGCACAAAACATCAAATGCCGAGCGGTTATCTACAAAATCTAACGCTTTCCAATCCAGAAACTGGTCAGCCGAAAGAGTTGATAACAACAACGAACGGTTACGGCTGCTCAGATTCGTCAAACGACGCAGGTACTTTTTAAGAATATCAAGAGTCAGATTCATTCTTTCAACGCTGAAATAGGGAGTAAAACAAATATACACCTACTTGTTTAAGTTCGATAAACTTTCACGATATTTGTCAATGGTATGCTTGCAGACCACCGACGATTTGATAACGTATAATCAACCCTAAAAACCAAAATGCAGATAGCTCAACAAGTTCTTTTTGCCGTGGCGTTAGGACTAACGGCATGGCTTATTTCAAAACGGGTAGGAATCATTAAAAAAACGATTCAGCTAGGAAAATCCGACAACCGAACCGACCGCCCCAATGAACGCCTGAGTACTATGATACGGGTGGCTTTTGGTCAAAAGAAAATGTTTGACCGCCCCGTTGTTGGGATTATGCACTTTGTCATTTATGCGGGTTTTCTACTGATTAACCTCGAAGTGCTCGAAATCGTTTTGGATGGTTTGTTAGGCACCCACCGTCTGTTTGCTCCTGTTTTGGGGAGTTTTTACCCTGTGCTTATCAATTTCTTTGAGTTTTTGGCAGTAGGAGTACTTGTGGTATGCGTCATTTTCTTAATTCGTCGCAATGTAACCAAAGTAGAACGCTTGCAACCTTCTCACCACCGCGAACTAAATGGTTTTCCCGTGTTGGATGCCAACGCTATTTTGGTGACAGAAATTATCCTCATGTTCGCTATTTTAAGCATGAATTCAGCCGATGCCCTGCTTCAAGAACGTGGTGCTGACCATTATCCACTAGTGGGTGGTTTCTTTTTTAGTACTTTTTTACAGCCCTTGTATTCAGGCTTATCAGACGGTGCTCTTGTTGCCATTGAGCGTGGCGCGTGGTGGTTGCACATTTTAGGAATTTTTGCTTTTGCTTTGTACGTTACCTATTCAAAACACCTACACATCTTTTTAGCCTTCCCCAATACCTATTTTGCTAATTTAACGCCCAAAGGTGAAATGCAAAATATGCCAGAAATCACAAAGGAAGTAAAAATCATGCTCGGTTTGGAGCAACCTGACGCCACAGAGGCTCCTGCCGAAATCGGTCGTTTTGGTGCAAAGGACGTGACAGATTTGAGCTGGAAAAACTTAATGGACGCTTATTCTTGTACCGAGTGTGGGCGCTGTACTTCTGCTTGTCCCGCCAACATTACGGGGAAAGCCCTTTCTCCACGCAAAATTATGATGGATACCCGCGACCGCTTAGAAGATATAGGAAATATAATGCTAGCCAACGGAGGCGAATTTAAAGACGATGGCAAAAGCTTGCTCGGTGACTATATCTCAGAAGAAGAGATTTTGGCTTGCACCACTTGTAATGCCTGCGTTCAAGAGTGCCCCGTCCTGATTAGTCCGTTGGACATTATCCTTCAATTACGCCGCTATAAAATCATGGACGAAGCCCAAGCTCCTAGCTCATGGAATGCCATGTTTAACAACCTTGAAACGAATCAAGCTCCTTGGAAGTTTTCACCGAGTGACCGCTTCAACTGGGCCGATAACTTAAAATAATAACAAATAAACGTCCCTATTGTAAATAATACTAAAAAAAGCGGAACAAAATTTGCTCCGCTTTTTTGTTTTGTTGGGAAAATTTCCCTGTTTTATTCACCAAAGTGTTTACGTACTTTCACTAAAGCCGAGCCAATCACTTGGTGCATATCATAGTAGCGGTATTCGGCTAGGCGTCCACCAAAAATCACGTTGGTTTCAACCTCTGCCAATTTACGGTATTCTCTCAACAAACGGTCGTTTTTATCGTCATTGACAGGGTAATAAGGCTCCTGCCCAGGCGTCCACTCTTGAGGATATTCGTGCGTAATTACCGTTTTTTCCTGCGTTCCAAACTCAAAATGTTTGTGTTCGATGATTCGTGTAAAAGCCGTTTCTCCATCGGTATAGTTCACCACTGCATTTCCTTGGTGGTTGGCGGTATCCAGCGTTTGGTGCTCAAAACGCAAGCTGCGGTACTCCAAATACCCTAATTGAAAACCGAAGTACTCATCCAATTGCCCCGTATAAACGACTTGTTTGGCCAAAGCCTCTAGTTGAGCACGATTTTGAAAGAAATCAACTCCTAGACGCACCTCGCTTCCTTCTAGCAAGGCTTCGTTCAATTTGTTGTATCCCCCAATCGGGATTCCTTGGTAGCGGTCGTTGAAATAGTTATTATCAAACGTAAAACGAACGGGCAAGCGCTTGATGATAAAGGCCGGTAAATCCACGCATTTACGCCCCCATTGCTTTTCGGTATAGCTTTTAATGAGTTTCTCGTAGATGTCTGTTCCTACCAAAGAAATGGCTTGTTCTTCCAAATTTTGAGGGTCTTTGATATTCGCCGCCTCAATTTGCTCCTGAATTTTAGCTTTTGCTTCTTCAGGCGTTTTCACCTTCCACATTTGGTAAAAAGTGTTCATATTGAATGGTAAGTTATACAACTCCCCATAATAATTAGCAATAGGCGAATTGGTGTAGCGATTAAACTCCACAAACGAATTCACGTAGTCCCAAATCTCTTTGTCATTGGTATGGAAAATATGCGCTCCATAGTAGTGCACGTTAATACCTTCTACATTCTCGCAGTAAGTATTTCCTCCGATGTGGCTTCGACGATCGATAACCAAGCATTTTTTTCCGCGTTTAGTAGCTTCATGCGCCCAAACATTTCCAAACAATCCAGCACCAACAATTAGATAATCGTACATTTTTTTTAAAGTTGGCAGTCAATACTATGGTCGATAGTCAACAATCGATGGTCTATGGTTCATACGCCAACAGAAAATCACTGTAAGCTATCAACCATGGACTATGGACTATCACTATGGAGTACCAGCAATCAACTGAAGTTAAAGTCTCCAATAAGTTATTTTCTCGTCCGTATTTTGATACATTCCTTTCAAATCTATCAGAATAGGAGCTTCTTTCATGATTTGTTTAAAATAATCAATCGTTAGTAATCTATATTCGTTATGCCCCACCGATACAATTACCGCATCATAATCATTTGATGGTTCATCCATCAACGTAAGGCCATATTCATGAACCACTTCATTGGGTGAAGCGTTGGGGTCAACGATATGGACATTAACCGAAAAACTCATCAATTCTTTGATTAAATCAGCTATTTTTGAGTTGCGGATGTCTGACACATTTTCTTTGAACGTAATACCCATCACTAGCACTTTAGCATTTTGAGGGCTTTTACTTTTATGAATCAGCATTTGTATCAAACGCTTAGCGATAAAAGCGGGCATTCCATCGTTGATTCGGCGGCCACTATGAATTACTTGCGGATCGTAACCTAGTTTTTTGGCTTTATAAAGCAAATAGTAAGGGTCAACACCGATACAGTGCCCTCCTACCAAACCTGGATAAAATTTAATAAAATTCCATTTTGTCCCTGCTGCCTCAATGACATCCTTGGTATCAATACCCATTCGGTCAAAGATAATAGCTAACTCATTCATCAACGAAATATTCAAATCTCGTTGCGTATTTTCAATCACTTTGGCCGCCTCTGCTACCTTAATCGTTGGGGCTTTATAAATACCTGCTGAAATAATTTGGCCATACACCTGCGCAATTTCTTTCAGTGCTTCGGCATCACTTCCCGAAACAATCTTCAAAATTTTATCAATTGTACGGTCTTTATCTCCTGGATTGATTCGTTCAGGTGAATACCCTATTTTAAAATCTTCCCCTAATTTCAAGCCTGACTCTTTCTCTAAAATTGGCAAACAATCCTCTTCGGTACATCCTGGATAGACGGTTGATTCATAAATGACGTAATCTCCTTTTTTAAGGGCTTTACCGATGGCACGGGATGCTCTAATTAAAGGCTTCAGGTCAGGGACTTTATAATCATCAACGGGCGTTGGAACAGTAACAATGAAGAAGTGAGCTTGTCGTAAATCGGCTTGATTAGCCGTAAATAAAATATCTTTTCCCTCAAACGAAGAGGATTCTAATTCGTGAGACGGGTCTAGCCCCTGTTGCATCATGGCAACACGCTCTTGACTAATATCAAAACCGATTACTTGAAAATGCTTAGCAAACTCTAGTGCAATGGGTAAACCTACGTAGCCTAAACCAATGACTGCTATTTTCTTTTCTTTTTTGAGGAGTTGTTGATACATTTTCATCCTTAATCAGTTTACAAATATAGCATACTACTCATCTGAGTACCAAATGAAACGGCCCTGACATTTTGCGTCAGGGCCGTTTCTAATTGACATATTTTATGAGCCTTATGGCATCAATTTCATTTCTACACGACGGTTTTTCTTCAATCCATCTACCATACCGTTGTCAGCTATTGGTTTGAAGGCACCGTAAGCATCCACCACAATGCGGCTTGGATCTTTCAAACCTGCTTGTGACAAGTACTGCTTCACGGCATTTACACGCCGCTCAGACAAGGCTACGTTATAGCGGTCAGATGCACGGCGGTCGGCATGACCTGCCATCTGCAATCGACATTGCGTTTTATTCATCAATTCTACTACTTTATTCAATAAATCGTAGAATTCAGGCTTGATGATGGCTTTATCGGTATCAAACAATACGTTGGCAAAAATTTCTGAACAAGCCATTCCTGGCAGTGCATCTTTCACGTACTTATCGAAATCAATTTTTTGACCCGATCCTGTTACGATACTTCCAGCAGGCGTATTTGGCTCTTTGTCGAAATAATCAGACACACCATCGTTGTCCGTATCTGTTAACAAACGAGGGTCAATTTCCTTAGGTTTATTTGCTTTAGCAATTGAATCAATTTCTGACAACGAAAGGATTTTTGGAGGCTTAACCAGCAATCGTGGGTCAGTATAACGCAAGTGGTAGAACCCTTTACCAGCATCTAACGCATTGAAATCGTACGCCCATTTGCCGTTTTTCTTCTGTACGCGAAGAGGTTTTTTACCCAATTTGTAGGTTAAACTAACAGCAAAGAATCCGTACTTATCAAGTGCTGAGCTTCCTTTAGGAGTTCCTGAGAAACTATTGGCCGTACTACCTTGGTACAAACGCCCACCTTCGCCACCATCATAAATGGCCGATGGGTCACCCCCTACTGTTGCATCAAGTTTTTCAGTATTTACGTTGTTTAAGCGAAAATCTAAACCTAAATCTAGGCTTTTGTTTAATTCGTACGAAGTACTGAACCCTACTGGAATCACCCATTCTTGAGTGTATGCCGAGGCTTTTTTGTTCAAATCCGTGATGTTGTTTCGCAACGTCGGAGAATCATCCGAGCGGCGTTGTAAACGGCCAGAGCCTAATTGATACGCCGTCGAACGGAACCAAACTTGGCCTACCCCGCCGTACAAATCCATTTTCCAACGCTTCATCTTTGTGGGACCAAAAAGGAGACCTTTTAGGTTAACAGTCGCTGCAACGTCTGCTTGGAAATAGTTAGCATTAAAGTACGATTGGTAAATACGGCGTTTCATCCCTTTGAGATTACCTCCACCTACATCAAGACGTGCCCCAAAAAGGTACGTAAGTTGTTTTCCAAGAGTTAACCCTACGTGCATGGTACCACGCTCCGACTGGCTGTCGAAATTATTCGTCCCTACAGACCAAAAATCATACTCACGCAAGTCACCATAGAACTGACTTGGGCCAGCATAAACACCAAGTGACCAAGTGTTCATCTTGTAGGGACCTTCATAAGGGGCTTTCGGATTATACTGTGCTTGGGCTTCAAGCAAGTATGTTCCCAACATTAAGAACGTGACAAGCAGAAATACTTTTTTCATAATAAACTTTTTTGTAATGTTGAATAATGGGGATACGTTTATCTTTATGCCCTCTACTTATGGCAAAAATAGTATTTCCTAACCAAATTCGACAACAAAAGTAGAGATTCAATTTTTATTTCAAAAATGTTTTGTTCTTCTAAAGAAAATTCTTTTTGCCCAATTTTCAAAGCCGATGGGTTATTTTCTTTAAAATTTCGTTTTTCCATTGCGCAAATGTTCCTGCTAAAATTTGTTCACGAGCCTGACCCACAAGCCACAAATAGAACGTTAAGTTGTGTACACTGGCAATTTGCGAGCCTAAGATTTCTTCTGATTTAATCAAATGGCGAAGATAGGCTTTTGAATAAAAAGAGCTCACATAGCCGCCTAAAGTCTCATCGATTGGCCTGAAATCATCTTTCCATTTCTCATTTCGGATGTTTACTACCCCTTGGGTTGTGTACAAAATTCCATGGCGCGCGTTACGTGTTGGGAGCACACAATCAAACATATCTACCCCTAAAGCAATACTTTCTAAAATATTTTCTGGTGTCCCAACTCCCATTAAGTATCGAGGTTTGTCTTTGGGCAAAATATCACACACCAACTCGGTCATTTCGTACATATCTTCGGCAGGCTCTCCTACCGACAATCCACCAATAGCATTTCCTTCTCGCCCCATACTCGCAATAAATTCGGCCGATTGGCGCCTTAAATCCTTATACGTACTTCCTTGTACAATGGGAAACATAGTTTGGCCGTACCCATACTTTGGTTCAGTAGCATCAAATCGTTCGCAGCACCGTTTCAACCAACGATGCGTCATCTCCATAGACTTGCGAGCATACGAGAAATCACACGGGTAAGGAGTACATTCGTCAAAAGCCATAATGATATCTGCCCCAATCTTCCGCTGAATATCCATGACGCCTTCGGGCGTAAAAAAATGCAAAGAACCGTCGATATGCGACTTAAATTTTACTCCTTCTTCTGTAATTTTTCTCCCAGTTCCCGCCAGTGAATATACCTGATACCCACCGCTATCGGTCAAAATGGGGCGCTCCCAACCGTTAAACTTGTGTAAACCTCCTACTCTTTCCAGTATATCCAATCCTGGCCGTAAATACAGATGATAGGTATTGCCTAAAATTATTTGTGCTCCAATATCTTCCTTTAGCTCCCGTTGATGTACCGCTTTTACAGTACCAGCAGTACCTACTGGCATAAAAATAGGGGTTTGAATTATCCCATGATCTGTATGAACAACCCCAGCGCGGGCTTTTGAATGTGGGTCGTTGGTTACTAATTCAAATTTCATTCTTGTTCGTTTGATTGATTACTCGCGCACTTAACGCACTTTTTTTTGCAAAAATACGGGGTGATATTGGTTTATCTAGTTCTGTAACTTTCTGTATGCCAAAATAGCCAGTTATATTTGCAGACTTATTAAAAATACATGGATATACTTTATTTCCCTGATTGGCCTTCACATCCTATCATCAATACATCATTAGGTTTGCTAGGCATAACCGTTCTAGTCCAACTCTATTATCTTTTGGGCGTTTTTACGAGGCTACTTTTTAGGCGTTCACCAACGCCTCCTTCGCAGTTACCTCCCGTAACTGTTGTGGTATGCGCTCACAATGAACTCGAAAACCTGCGCACATTACTTCCAATGCTCAATGAACAAGACTATCCTAACTACGAAGTGATTGTCATGGACGACCGCTCGGTGGATGGCACCGTCAATTTTGCCGATACCGAAGCCAAGCAATGGAAACGGGTTCGTTTTTTGCACATCGAACAGGAATACGAGCATGTCACACCCAAAAAGTATGCCATCACTACAGCCGTACGTAGCGCCAAGCACGAAATTATTTTACTTACCGACGCCGACTGCCGCCCTACAACCGACCAGTGGATTAAGGGAATGGTTGCTTACTTGACCCCCGATAAACAGATCGTCATTGGTTTTTCTCCCTATGAAAAACGATCAGGTTTTCTTAATCGCCTCATCCGTTTTGAGACCTTTTATGCAGCCATTCAATACCTCTCACTTGCCTTAGCAGGAAAACCCTACATGGCTGTTGGGCGAAATTTGATGTATCGAAAATCACTTTTTTTACAAAACAAAGGTTTTTATACCCACTTGCGAGTGACTGGAGGAGACGACGACCTGTTGATGAATGAAATTGCCACCCCCCAAAATACTGCCGTTTGTCTCGACCCCGATACATTTATGGTGTCTATTCCTAAACGAAACTGGGCCGCATGGTATTGGCAAAAAAAACGACATCTTTCGGTAAGTAAGTACTACAAATTCCCAAATAAAGTTCGACTTGCTGTTTTATCAGGAACACATATACTAAGTTGGATATTTTTTATCGGTTTAGCAGCATGGGTTGGACTCTCCTTCCCGACTTTACAATTAGGGTACATTATCGTTATTGCTAGTATTTTTGGACTGCGTTTGGTTACTCAATGGATTATACTAGGGATAGCAAGTCGTAAACTTTACAAGTCAGTTGGGTGGTTTGTTATTCCATTTATGGACTTTGTTTTATTCGTTTATTACATCGTGATGTCGATAGTCATGTGGGCTAACCGACGCAAAAAAGTGCGCTGGCATTAACTCACTTGTCGGCGCAATGATTAGCTTAATTTTTCTGTTGTTATGGAAATCATCGAAAAATATTTTCCCCATCTTACTCCAACTCAACACGACCGTTTTGCGCGTTTGAAGGAGTTATATGCTCAGTGGAATGCCCAAATTAATGTTATTTCTAGGCAAGACGTTGAGAACCTCTACGAGCGCCATGTGCTTCATTCACTTGGCATTGCCAAGGTTGTACAGTTTGCCGAATTTGCTAGTATCTTGGATGTAGGTACTGGAGGGGGGTTCCCAGGGATACCATTGGCTATTATGTTTCCAGAATCCGAATTTCATTTGGTTGACAGCATAGGCAAGAAGATAAAAGTGGTAGAAGCTGTGGCCGAAGCCCTTAACCTCACCAACGTCCGTGCCGAACACTGCCGCGCCGAACAGGCCGATAGCGATTATGATTTTGTTGTTACGCGTGCCGTCGCAAGGATTACACCTTTACACGGCTGGGTCAAAAATAAAATTAGCCGCAACCACGTTCATTCTATCTCTAACGGCGTATTAGCTTTAAAGGGCGGGGATTTAGATGAAGAAATGAGCGAACTCAAGCGTAAATACAAAATCTACAACTTACAAGACTTTTTTGAGGAAGAGTTTTTTGAAACCAAAAAAATCGTGTACGTTCCAAACTAAACTTGTTCAACACTATAACTCTCTCATGAATCATGAACGAAATATTCAAATCAAGTAGCATCAAAGACCCTGTTCGTCCCAACGAAGTACATCTTACTGAAAAAGGAGTAAGCTTCAAGCTAAAGAAGCTCATTGGCGGCACTGAACAGTTTGTATTTTACAGCGACATCTCAGGCGTAGAGATTGACAGCGGTATGTTTTTTGCCACTATTCGCGTTATTCCCCGTGCAAGGCCCGAAATTGTGATTGAAAACTTCACCAAAGGGGATGCCCAACGCATCAAAGAGCTCATTTTGGAGCGTGTATAATTGACTGATTTTAAGAGTAAAAGGCTATTTAATCAAAAAAACAGCAAAAAAATATTAAGAAAATCTTGCTTGTAATTGTTAAAGCTACTAATTTTGCACCACCAAATCAGAAACGATGACGGTCAAACTCTCGAATAGCTCAGTCGGTTAGAGCATCTGACTGTTAATCAGAGGGTCGCTGGTTCGAGCCCAGCTTCGAGAGCCTCTCAATCAAGCACTTACGAGATAAAACTTGTAAGTGCTTTTTTATTTGATACACAATTTGATACACAAACGCTTCACTTAGCTTCAAACATCTACTATCTCGAACAACGAAGATAGAAAAGGTTTTCCATAAATCGAATAGTAAATCTGGTCTTCGGGAAGTAGGTTCACTTTTTCCACTTGCAATATCGTTTGGGCTGGATAAATAGTAACGGGTTCTCTACACCTTACTTTAAATGGACAATGTAACCTCATCAATTTTCCATTCTCGCCAATAATCAACATTGAAAATGGGTCTAAGTACTGTATTGATTGCTTATCCATATACGAAAGAAATTTAGAGGCCAATCATTGCTAATTGACCCCGTTGAACAAAACCTCATTGTAAAAACCAGTTAAAAGAACTATCCTCTAAGGTGTAGCTGATGTTCCTTACAAAATCAAACGCATTTTGACTTCTATCCAAGAAGGTATCAATGTAGCTCTGCTTGTTTGCTCCTGTAAATAGATTGTAGAGTCTCCACAACGAAATACTTCCATCATCTAACCTGCAAAACGATTGGTCATTGTAGTAATCTTTGACAACTGTATTGAGGTGGCCGTCTGGAAATAAGAACTTGGGAATACCTTTACGCTGGGCATTGGGAAGATACTGGTACATACGGGTTCTTCCAATGAGTTTTGCAAACTGTTCTTCCTGTAAGGTATATTCTCCTAACCTATGTAAAGCATCTACTTGGCGTTTGGGTTGGAACTTAGTAAGCAATTCAAAAACAGCATTGCACAAATCCAGCATACTTTTCACTTTGAGGTCTTGTACGTACCCATCTGACCAAACACATAGATTGGTGCAAACTCTATTCTCAAACCCAATAAATACCTTAAAATGCTCATCTGAACCCTTCCGATTGTAAAGGTTGTCTAAATTATAGGCTTTCACTCCTCCAATCGTAAGACTTAATTGATTCCCATTGATGGTTTCAGTAATGTTGGGTAGCTCAATCACAAAAGCACAACGCTCATAGTAAATCGTTTCTTCGTGTTTTAACAACTCCTTAGCAGGTTTGTGTCGAGCATCAGGTATTCTCCCCTTGACAGGATGGGATAAGCGAATACTGGGCGATAGAATTTTTTCCCCACTAAAAACATGATGTGCTACTTGTTCGACCCCTTGGATAAAATCTACATGACTTATCAAGGGTTCGTTATCCTTCACAAAAACAGGGATAATGTGTTCTTGTTCAATGGTTTTTAAACTCATTGGTACAGTATTAGCCAAAATAAATGCTTTATCGTGAGAAGGTTCTACTTCTAAAATTGGGTCAAAACTCACAATGTTAGTAGATAGTTCTTTACTGCCACGTTGGACTGGTGTTAGGGCGAATGTTTCCATTGGGAATAAGTTGATTAGAATTAAAACTTGAAGTAATTGCTGGTTTTGAAGGGTTTAGCTCCTCTTTTCGACGGTCAAACTGGACTCTAAACTGCTGTTGTTCAACAGAAGATACCGAATAATAAAGCTCCCGTAGTTCATCCACATTGGTACATTCAGCGATGAGTAGCCCTAAATCATAATTAGGGACACCCATATTGCACCAATCAGCTATTTCTTTCCCCGTTTGAGAGTTGATTTTGAATTCAGGTTTTCCCATGAATAACCCTGTACGGTCTTTGCTTGCAGTAGCATTATGCCGTATATCCAACTCAAATACAATGGTAAACTCATAGTCAACTCCTTCTCTTTGAATGGGTTTCATACCTACTTTTTCTGGTACCATCTTTCCATTTTTCTCAGAAAGTACAT